>JBGPBY010000185.1:0-12334 GCA_041481485.1 Terriglobia bacterium | reverse complement strand
TTCTTATCTGCCAAGCGCAATAATCAATAATCATCAATCAATTTTCAATTCTCAACCGGACCACTAGCCCTGCTGAAGCTTAAGCCGGGTTTACTTCGTCACGATGTCCTTCTTCATTGGGCCGAGCGCGCCAAGCAGCTGCTGCTTCTCTATCTCCCCGACCTTGAATTTATCCAGAGCTGCGGTGAGATCCTCCACCAGCGCTGTAAAATTTCCGTCAGTGATTCCCATTCCTGCGTGAGCCGTCTTCATATCCTTGCCCTTGTACTTACAGGGGCCTCCGCTGGCTTCGCAGATCTGATCGACGAGGTTGGATTTGAATCTAGCCAGCCGTTTTGAATCCGCCGCTGTCGCCTTAAAGAATGCATTGATTCGATTGTCTGCGGCAACGCGGCTCACGAATTCATCGACTACAGCAGTGATCGACTTCTTGCCGCCAAGTCGATCGTAAAGAGACTTTTCGTTTGTCTTTTGCTGGGACCCAAACGCCACTCCGGTGAACGCTGTAATCAACGTCAGAAGAGCCAACATCCTTCGTACAGAACTTCTTCGCATGATTCTCCTTTCGAAATTGCGGCAGTTACTTCCGCCGCGTCTGTGGAGAACTACGCCATGGAATCGATTTTGGATGGCTTCGCGCTAGCGATTTACCGATGCCGGAATGTGCTTCTGCTGAAGTTTGGCTGCCACTGCCGGAAGAGCGGCCAGTTGTTTGTATAAGAGCTGTGCGGCGATGAGATTTCCCTTTTCCGAATAATGTCCGTTGTCGCTGTAGAGACCCTCGGACTCCTGCGGGGAAAGTTTTGCCATTTCGTCGACGAGATCGACGATCGGGAATCCATGCTCCACGCTGACGTCATGAATAAATTGACGCCATGGGCCGGATTCCTTTCCTAGAGAATCGTTGGGCCGGCGCGGCAAATAAACCAACACGAAAAGGCTGTCTTTGGCCTGATTGGTATTTTGCAACTCCTCAAAGATCTTAAGGACGACCTTCCGAGTCTCGCTGTCCTGATGATCGGCCTCATTATCGGCCGCGTCACCATCGGGCTTTCCGGAAGGTTTTACGCGAACCAGAGCACGCTGCAGAAGTTTGACCACATTCAGATTGCCGATTCCATCCCGCAGCAGCGGGAAGCGTGGAAAGATATACGAAATTCGAGGCACCGGTCTGTTCGTGTTCACGATTGCAGAATTTTCCACTTTCAGGAACGGCTTGCCGTACCCCTGAAATTTGTCGCTCTGCATCCTGCGGAAATCATCGGTGATAAATGCAAAAAGCTGAATGTCGTGCGCGATTTTCGTGCTGTTCCGCTTGTACCAGAGGTAGGCCTGATCCACGCCGTATCCTCCCTGGCCCAGATTCACCGATTCGAAATGATTGTCGATGGATTCCAGTTGCTGGCACCATCCGGCATTGGTGTCGACGCCGTAGCCCATCGTGAATGAATCGCCGGAACAGACGACTCTGATTTTCCCTGTGGGAATGGACGGGCTTGTTTCATGGTTGCTTCGAACCGCCATGGAATTGGTGCTGAAGGATCTCCCGGGTCCATACATATCTTCGATGTGAAGATTGGGCTCATTGATCCAACCGATTTCTTCGTCGTATTGCGTGTGCTTTCTTTCCTGCAGTACGTCGTTGAAAAACGTTTCCTTGACGATGATGACCACGCTGGAAAGACCTTCGATCGTCAGAAACAGGACAACGGTCACCGCGATATTGGCAAGTATGGTTATCGAAATTCGCTTAGCTGGCTTCATCTCTATTGGCAATCGTCGAGCACGGATCCAATTTCCGGAGCAAAATGCATCTAATCGTAAAATGAGGGCATGGCTGCCTGGTATCTTTTAGATCATTGAAAGCGCATTCGGCGACACGTAGTGTACCCGACAATGAGACAGCCAAAGGTTCAATGGACAATCCGGAGAGTTTCGTTTTGCTGTAGCGCGTTCGCATTCGCCGTCGTCGGCCTCGCATCGGGCAACACGGTCTGGGCGCAGCAGCCTGAACGGCAGGTGACACCGATCGCCGCGCTGCCGCAAGCGGTCTGGACACCCACTTCGGATGCTCCCAAGGACTTGCTGACCGCGCTCGAGGGTGAGCATCATGACCGCTTCATCGGCAGAGCGAAGGCAGGCGACATCGACATCGTCTTCTTCGGGAGCACGGACACCGAAATGTGGCTCTGGCCGGACCGTGGCCGGAGGGTGTGGGATCAGACGTTCGGATCGCTCAAGGCTGCGGACTTCGGCACGCAGGGCACGCGCTTCGACAGCCTCCTTTGGCGGATGCGGAACGGGGAACTGGATGGATACCGGGCGAAACTCGTCGTACTGCAAGCGCAGGGCGACGACGAAACCGTTGTCCGCGACGGTAAATTCGACGATCACGTCGCGAAATATTCCGCCATCATCGCGGAAGTCCGCGCGCGCCAACCCCAGGCCAGGATTCTGCTCTTCGGCTTCTTCCCGCGCAGCGAGAGTCACACCGGGCTTAAGGCGAACGCCGCACTCCGCACCCTCGCCAACAACGAGACAGTCTTCTTCATCGATATCAGCGACCGCTTTTTCCGTCCCGACGGCTCTCACAACAGCGAGATGTGGCAGATGTCGGGCCCCCCTGATGCAGGAATACACGAGCCCGCCTTCAAAGTCTGGGCCGAAGTGTTGCAGCCTTGGCTGGACCGCTTCCTGCGCTAAGAGGCGGCTACCGAATAGAGCCACGGAGTGGCGGCATTCCCTTAGCCACCGGCGTGAGCCGGTGGGAAGCGATCCACAAATCCATTCCAGCCGCAGAGCGGCGACAGATATAGAGAGTCTTGATCTGTCGCGCCTACGCCGCTTTGCTTGTGAGCGCCGCTGAAAAACTTGATGAAGAAGGCTATGCCCTGGGAATGAGGCGATGCTAATATCTCGGCAAATCTGGTATCGAGAATGTTGGGGAGCAATAGTATGAGAACTCGTTCTGCCTTTGCGATTGCTGCGGTTTTTCTAATGATTGCCTTATCCATCGCCGTTTTCGCGCTTCAAGCGCCGCCGGCGGGACAAAGAGGAAGAGGCGGGCAAGCCCCTGCTCAGCCGGGCGCGGCTGCAGCTCCGGCGGCCGGGCAGCGGGGAACGGCTCCGGTGGGACAGCTTCCGGCGCGTGGCGGTGGCGGAGCGCGCTTACCTCCCGAGGCACTGGCGCCTGGTGCGCCTCACCCGGATCCCCTTCCGATTGATATCTTCACAACCAAGAATTTCTACAAGGATAAGGCGCTGTGGAGCGATCCCAAATACTTCCGCTGCAATATCTCCCGCAATATTACGGAGATGTGGTCGCAACAGAGGATGGGCGACAATCCCCCCGGGACGGCGGGATGGGGAGACTGTTCGAGAGACTATCCAGCCGCGAACATCAAGAGTCCCTATCCTTACAAAACCGCCAAGGAACACTACGAAGCTTTGATGGCGGACGCAGTAAAGAGAGGCGGCCCGACAGTCCACACGCGTCAAACGATGCCGGATTGGGACGGTTTTTATACACGCAATCAGCAGGATGGCGGGACGCAGTGGCTCTGGGGAATCAGTCAGCCGAGCACAATGCTTTCTCTGTTGACGCCCGAATACCAGCAACGCATGGTGCAAGAGATCTTTCACGAATCCGTGACAAACGCGCCCCAGTGGAGCGCTTCTTTCTGTTATCCCGAAGGACTGCTTCGTTTCTATACGCAATATGCCGTTCAGCAACCAATAGAGATCATGGTGACCCCCAATCAGGTTCAGACTCTCGGCGGCATTGCGGACAACTTTCTGTTTAGAGTCCTCATCGGCCGGAAGCACGTCCAGCAAGTACCGCAGTGGTACGGCGAAACGATCGGGTTCTGGGATGGCGACAAGCTGATTTCCTGGACGGCAAACGTGCAAGGATGGACGATCACCCATGGCTTGTTCGAATACAGCAACAGCATGGAGATGGTCGAAATCACGACGCCTATAGTCAATAACGGAGCGTTCTCGGGTCTGTCAGTGGAGACGATCTTTTACGACCCGGAGGCCTTTGTTGCCCCGCTGCGTTCGACGATGCGTTGGAACAGAACGCAGAAGCTGGATAGCCCCAACCTGCGCCATACCTTCATCGAATGCCTGAGCAACGTCGTGGATGTCAACGGAAAGCCGACCCAGTTGGCTCCAAGCGACGACCGTTACATTGACTTCTACGGGCGGCCCTGGGCGAAGAACTGGGAGAAGTATTTCGAAAAAGGTTGGGACAAGCCGGAAGGAGATGTGCCGGCAGCCATTCTCGACATCTTTAAATAGAGTGGTTCGCCGGTAACGTGACCCTTCGAACATGAACCTCCAGGATTCTGCCTCGAACACTGTACCCGAACAAGTAGTCGAAGCCGCGTGGCTCGAAATAGGAGGGCTGCCTGAGGATCAAGCTCGCCTCCACATGCAGCGCCTCTCTCGCAGGCAGCCGGCATTACTTGCATTTGTGACTGCCTTTTCAGAGGACCTGAGCAAGGACGCAGCGGAGTTAGGAATCTATTCGTTGGTGGTAATAGTTCACATGTTCGAGATGCATTTCGGAAAGCGGTTGCAGAAGGTCGGCCCCAAGAGGGTCGAGTCCATGTATGAAGAACACGTGAAGATGCTGGAAGGCCTTACCGGCGCCCACGAACGCTGGCTTGAGCGAGCTGCCGTTGCCCAAAGTGAAAAGCAACCTTGGGTCTGGAAATATGTGGTCGAATGCCTGTTCGAGCCGGACGATCCGGAACTTAACCTTACTGAAGAGGATCAGGGATCGCTGGCATTAATCATGATGACTGTTGTCGATGCATTAGACAGTTCTGTCCGCTGATTGCACAGTGATATCACCAGGGCTCACTGGAGTTGGAAGATGATTCGCACTCTCATAAGTCTTGATGAAGAAAGCAAAAATTGGCTGGATCGGCAGGCCAGAGAAGAAAACGTTTCAACGGCGGAACTCATACGAACAGCCGTTCGAAAGTACCGCGCCGACAAAGAGCGAGAAGCTCTGCCTCTCAATGACCTTCTGAAGCAGACCAGCGGAATCTGGAGGGCTGGCGATGGGCTAACGTATCAACGCCGTTTGCGGAAAGAATGGCGGAAATAGTTCCGACGGTCCTGATCGATTCCGTCATCATGATTAACCACTTCAACGGAGTAGCAGCTGCGTACTTATTACAGATGCAGGGAAAGCTTGCAATCTCCGTCATCACGCGCACTGAAGTCCTTACCGGTTTTGAAAGCAAAGGGCGGCAACTCGCGCGGCGTTTGCTCGATCGGTTTCCGATACGGATAATCGACCGAGCTGTAACAGATCTCGCAGCAACATTGCGGCGGCAGAATCGATGGAAAATGCCAGATGCGCTGCAGGCTGCGGTCGCAAAACATCACAAATTGAAATTTGCAACAAGCAATACTGATGACTTTCCACCGAAGCGGTACCGTTTCGTAATAGTTCCGTACACGCTCTGAAGGGGGTTTGAGTTCTCGCTTTCGAAAGCGTCTATCGCCTGGTGGGACTTGCCCATTCGAGCATCAGCCCAAGCGTGCGTGTGGCGAGAGGCATGTCTTCAACCTGCGTGACGTTCGGAATCGGAAACTCCCAGTCACTAATCTCCACGTAAAACATTATCAAACAGGATCAAACATTAAAAAACACTTGAAAGTAGCGATGAAATGATATGGAATCGGCTCCCATGAACATACCAGATTCGTCTTTGCCTCCTGGCGAAGTGCCGTTTGACCCATCGCCTACGTTTCAATCAAGGGCTCCTCGAATTCTCGCTCTGCTTGATCGGTTACTGCGCGAGCGAGAAGAGTTCTTCGAGACCTTGTTCGCCGGACGGGAGGTTTGGCACTACTGCCGTCTCTTTGGGCTGATCACTTTGGTGTTGTGCGCACTTTACGGGTTGTCGATGGGTGCGACGGCTTGGACCGGATCCTGGCAAAAAGGGTTAGCTCAGATGACGGCGGCATCCATCAAGGTGCCGGTGCTTTATCTGTTGAGTCTGAGCGTTTGTTTTCCTGTTCTTTACATCGTTCTCGTTCTCATGGGTTCGAAATTACGTTTCGGCCAGGGGTTGGCATTGATCCTGATGGCCCTGGCCTTCAATTCGGTGCTGCTTGTCAGTTGCGCGCCGATCGCGTTGTTCTTTGCATTCACGGGCGCCAGCTACCATTTCATCAAGCTGTTGCATGTGGTTATTTGTGCATTTAGCGGGCTTTGGGCGATGACAGCGTTGTTGCACGGCTTGCGACTGATGTGTGAAAAGTCCGACCTTTATCCCTTAAAAGCGCTCCGCATTCTGCAGATCTGGGCCTTGATCTTCGGTTTCGTGGGAACGCAAATGGCATGGAGCTTGCGCCCATTCGTTGGGGAACCCAGCATGAACTTCACAATTTTCCGCCAACAACAAGGAAACTTTTATCAAGCCGTGGGCCAGTCGGTCTTTCAATTGTTTCACCCCAATGACAACAAATGACATCCTAACCGTCGAAGAGGTTGCTCGCTATCTCAAGATGCAGCCCCAAACCGTATACAAGTGGGCGCAAGAAGGCCGAATTCCGGGGACCAAGTTGGGCAAGGAATGGCGCTTTCGTAAAAGCATTATCGATGAATGGATCGATATGTCCATCGCCCTGTCCAAATCCGGATTCGATTTGATGTATCAATCAAGCTGGCTTTCGATCCAACGCCAGGGTCTTAGCACCGAAGAGATTGAAGAACTGATCAAAGCAGTCTCGAAATGAGCGTCGCCCCTCTTCAAGTTGTCCTTTTCCCGGACCTCATAATCCACGGCCTCTGCAACCACGAACCGAGTCGGCTCGTTTTGGAACGATGGCGTGACGGCAAGATCCGTCCTGTCACGAATCGCGGCCTCCTCGAGCGTTATCTCAAAGCATTCGCCGGGCTTGGATTGAAAGATGTCGCCCTGCGTCGGTGGATCTGGTGGCTGACTTCGTCGGAATGCTCTGTTTACATCCAGCGCTGCGGTGCGGATGCATTCGCGGACGACGGCGTTCGCCTCTGCTCGGTCCTGGCCGAGGAAAGGCACAGCCCCGTGGTTTACGCCAAGATCAGTTGCGGTGATTGGCCTCCGCCAATGGCCACGACAAAGGCTGACTGGATGGCGGCCCAGGATTTTCTGCAAAAGTGATGAATCGTCTTGTTCTTGGTTCTGATAAGAAAGGCTCCTCAGGTAGGGCTCGAACCTACAACCCTCCGGTTAACAGCCGGATGCTCTGCCATTGAGCTACTGAGGAGCAAGGGACGCACAGGGGCGCGCGTTGGCGCGTGTGCGACCCAAGGAGCGTAGCAAAGGCGGAAATCCAGGTCAATCAGGGTTTCGGCAAAGTTTTGGCGGCTGACGGCTTGTATAATTGTTCGGCCATGAAGTATTTCGTTCGGACCTATGGATGCCAGATGAATGTCGCCGACTCCAGCGAGATGACGCGTCATCTGCAAGCCAGGGGAATTACTTCCACCGATAATCCGGACGAGGCGTCCATTTTTCTCGTGAACACCTGTACTGTCCGGCATCACGCCGAAGAGCGCGCCTTTTCCGAAGTCGGACGGCTTCGGAAGTGGAAGGCCGGCCAGTCCGGCCGAAAGGTCGTCGTAACCGGGTGCGCGGCGGAGCGAACGAAAGACCATCTCGAGAGTCGATTTCCATTCATCGATCTCGTTGTCGGCGCCAAATCCATCGAAGATTTTCCACAGATGGTCGAGCGGCTGCTCGACCGCCGATCCACAGATGACGATCTCGATTACGCCATCCCATCCACCGACAATGAGGCCTCGGCATTTGTCACCATCATGCGTGGATGCAACTATTCCTGTACCTACTGCATTGTGCCGAGCGTGCGCGGCCGCGAGAAATACCATCCTCTTGAGGACATTCTCGGCGAAGTGCGCGATCGTGTGCGGGAAGGATCGCGCGAAATCACGCTGTTGGGCCAGACGGTCAATTCATACCACATGAATGGCAGCCGAGGCCGGGATACGGATTTTGCGGACCTGCTGGAAGCGGTGGCCAAAGTCGATGGCGTCAAACGCATTCGCTTCATGAGCCCGCATCCGTACTACATGACCGATCGGGTCGTCGCGGCAATGAGAGACATTCCCGAAGTTTGTGAAGGATTGCACTTGCCGGTACAGTCGGGTTCCACCGGGGTGCTGCGGCGGATGCAGCGGAACTACTCTCGAGAGGAATACCTGCAGTTGACTGGAAAACTCCGTTCCGCGATGCCAGACATCGCCATCAGCACCGACATCATCGTGGGCTTTCCGGGCGAATCCGACGCGGACTTTCGGCAAACGTTGTCGCTCATGGAAGAGGCGCAGTTCGATTGGGGTTTCATTTTCAAGTATTCGGCACGGGAGGGAACGGCAGCTGCGGACATGGAGGGCTTTCCAGAAGAGCTTATTGAAGAGCGGCATCAGGAATGTTTGGCGGCAATGGAACGGATTTCCGAGCGGAAACGGGCCACGTTGCTCGGAACTGAACAGGAAGTGATGGTCGAGGAAGGCGGGTTTGGGCGCACTCGCGGAAATTACAAAGTCCGTGTCAATGAGGATGCCCGGCCTGGAGAAATCCTATCGATGAGGATTACGAATTCGGAACGTCCGACATTGGAAGCGGGCTATGACCGCCCGCAGTCTGTGTGATGGCTTTCCTTAAAATTGTGGGCGGTCATAGACCGCCCCTACAGTTGCAATTCCGAGCATTGGCGGGAGTTGCAGAAATACAATCTTTATCATGACTAGAGATATCGAAATTGAACCCATCGAGGTCGAGTTGCTGCTGAAACAGAAGGCCATCAAGCTTCTGGATGTTCGGACGGCGATGGAATACTCCATAGCCCACATCGATGGAAGCATACTGATCGATCAGGGGTTGGTCGAAGAAATCGTGTCCTCATGGCCGAAGGAAACCGACATTGTGACCTTGTGTCACCACGGCATCCGCAGTCTGGACGCTGCAGCCTATTTTCGCGCCCAGGGATTCTCCAAAGTGCGCAGTATGCGGGGCGGTATTGATGTCTGGTCGGCTCAAATCGATCCGTCGGTTCCGCGCTACTGATCAGATTTCCACTTCAAGCAGATCGCGTCCGACCGTGATGTTTTCAAAGATACTGCGTGCTTCTTCGCCTATCTTCAGTACCTGGCGATTGTCGTACCGCGTGCTGAAATGCGTGGCGATCAGGTGCTCTGCCCTGGCTTCACGGGCGACGCGCGCCGCATCATCCATCGTGGAATGTTTGCGGGCCGAGGCCAGATCGACTCCATCGGCACCGAAGGTCGACTCGTGAATCAGCGCGGTGCAGTTTTCCGCCAGCTCGATCGAACGTTCGCTGAATTGAGTATCCAGACAGTAGACGACCGATTTCCCCGGGCGCGGCGGCCCGAGAACCATATCGGGAGTCACCACGCGCCCGTCGGGCAATATGATGCTTTCTCCGTGCTGCAGCTTTCCATAGAGCGGACCGCGGGGAATTCCCAGTGCCTCGGCTTGTTCAAGATTGAAGGTCCCCGGCTTTGTTTTCTCCTGCAGTCTCCATCCCAGACAGAAAATCGAATGATCGAGCGGCAACGCGTCCACATGGAATTCCTTCTCATCCAGGACTCGGCCGCGGTAGCCGCGCGGAAATTCCTGGACGTGGAGGCCAAAGCGGAAATTGAGGTCTGAGGTTCGAAACGATGCCATCAGGTAATGCCGTATCCCCTCCGGACCGAACACATTCAGCGGTTCTTCCCGTCCATCGAGATGGATCGTGCTCAGCAGACCGGCCAGACCATAAAGATGGTCGCCGTGTAAATGGCCGATAAAGATGCTGTGGATCCGGCTGCGCTTGACGCTGGAGCGCATCAATTGCACCTGCGTACCCTCACCGCAATCGAACAGAAACACGTCGCCGTCGCGAATCACCGCGGTCGAAGACAGACCTCGGGTGAGCGTGGGTACGGCAGAGCTGGTTCCAAGCAGAACGATTTTCATGACAACGCAGGACCAGGCTAGAGCTTAGCAGACAACATTGCTTTCAGTACGTAGCCCGCAATGCGAGGATTCTCCCGAAGGCGGCGCACCGAATACGCATACCATTCCCTCCCGAAAGGGATATAAACCCGCAGTCGATGTCCTTCTGCAACAAGCCGATTCCGAAGCGCGTCATTCACGCCAAGCAGCATTTGAAATTCGTACGCAGTGACGGGAAGTTGAAGTTCTCGAATAATGCGCTTCGCTTCCCGCACAATTGCTTCATCGTGAGTGGCGATGCCGACGTAGCTGCCATTGCGCAGAAGACGCTCGAGGATGGAGACATAGCTTCGATTGATCGCGTTCATTTCACGGAATGCAATTTCCGGTGACTCGACGTAAACGCCTTTGCAGAGGCGGATATTCGGCTTCAGGTGTTCCATCGCGGCAACGTCTTCGGCCGTCCGTCGCAGATAAGCCTGAATCGCCAGTCCGACATTGGAGTGTTTCTCACGCAAGCGGCGGAAGGTTTCGATTGTGTCGGACGTGCACGAGGAATCTTCCATATCGATGCGCACGAAGTTGTTCAACGCCGCGCCCCGGTTCACGATGGAATCCACCATCGCCAGGCATGCATCTTTGTCCATCTTGAGTCCAAACTGCGTTAGTTTGAGGGACACCGTCGAATCGATTTTCCGCTGTGCGATCGATTCCAGGAGACCGATGTACTGGTGAAGTGCGGGCTGTGCTTCATCCAGCGTCCGAATGTGTTCGCCAAGCAGATCGACCGTCGCGCGAAAACCGCGGCCGTTCAATTCCGAGGCAACATGCAGGGCCTCGTCGTCGGTTTCACCCGCGATATAGCGGCTGGCGATGCGCTTGACGATGGGTTTTGGAACGAAGGGAAGAGTCGAAGCAATGAATCGATCAACAATGCTCAACGGAGGTCAGCCCCCGATAAGCACCATCAGTTGGCGGATCGGCGCATTCCGGCGCTGGCCTGTGCTCCACCGGATTCGACAATCAATTCCTTCAGAAGATTGTCCTGAAGCTGCCGGTACATGGCGACGGAACCCCGAGTATTGAAGATTGCAAACAGGATCGGACCGCGAACTTTCGTATAAATGATGCCGGCCAGAGTGCTGACGCCGCCATCTGTTGCCGGCAGGGTGCCGGTTTTGCCGACCACCGCTCCGCGGTAGTCGTCGGATCGAAAGCGTGCCTGTAACGTTCCGGCGTCAATTCCTGCGATCGGCATGATGTCCTGCGGATTCAAATCTCGCTTGGCCAGCCAGGCCACCATCTCCTGCAGGAGATGGATCGTGCCCCGGGGAGTAATGAAGTTATCGGCCAGACCGGAAGTGCGGCCCACATGAACTTCGGCCGCCGGAATTCCCAGCGTGCTTACCAGAAACTCTTGAACGACTGTCGGCCCGCCAACTGCTTCGCCCACGCGCTCTGCGGTGTTGTTGACGCTGTGCGCATTTTGCTGAAGCAGGATTTCGCAAAGACTATCCGAAGTATGACTGGAAATCTTGGTCGCCTGTATCGATGTCAGCGAAAGTGTCCGGATGGTCACTGTTGGGACCCTGAGCCCCTGTTTGGCGACAATCAACTTCAAATGCTTTGTGCCCTCTGCGGTCGTCAGATAAGAGGCATATGTGAATTTTCCGCTGACGATCAGACTTCCAGTCACCCGTGAGACCCCGGATCTGATTACATCGAGGACCAGCTTGTTGACGTGGACCGTAGACAGGACCGGATCTCCGGTCGAAAGCAGAATCAAGTCCCCGTTCAGGGTGCGCGTCTTCTTGTCTATGGTTCCGGCGGCATAAAACGCCGTTTCAAAATGAAAGTCGGGACCAAATTTTTGCAGTGCGGTAAAGGATGTTGCCAATTTGATGACAGACGCCGGATTGAAAGCCACATCGCTCTGGTGATCCGCGAAAATCGTTGATCCGTCAAGGGATTCGATCAGGAATCCCTGGGAAGTCGGGTTCAGACCACGATGCGACAACTCCGACAAATAATTGGATTCTGCGGTCGTAACACGTTCGGGAGAGACGGCTTGGACGGCTTGGACCTCTACCGGAGCGGAGATTTCCTGGGCCTGAATCGGCCACAACAGGATGACCCGACTCGACGATCAACGCGTCCGGCGCGAAGCGCCCCGCCGCCGTTTCGACCCCCTCCGCCAACAGGCGCCCCTTCAGCTCGTCGCGCGTCGTGCGAAGCCGGTTGGCCCGCAGCGTGAGCGGCGCCGCCTTGTTGTTGAACGCGAGCCAGGCTTCGGCGGCCTCGAATCCGAGCCGGTCGTACCACCGTGCCGCGAGCCAGCGGGGATG
>JBGPBY010000184.1:0-12338 GCA_041481485.1 Terriglobia bacterium | reverse complement strand
AGACAACGCTTTTCGCGTTGCTGGAGGAAGCTCGGATTAAGGCGGAATGGTGCTAATACCCGAGCACATCGATCCTCCATATCGACGAGATCATCTTCTCCCACGATAACGGTTCGATGCCGACAGTACTGAGAAGAGGTGGTTTCGATGTTAGGATCTACTTCAACGATCACGCTCCACCTCATGTACATGTCGTTCATCAGTCTGGTGAAGCGAGAATCGGTCTTGTTCCTGTTGAATTGTTGGCGTTTTGCGGTCTGACGCGAAGAGAAACCGCGATGGCAAAGGAACTGGTTGCAGAGAACAGAGAATCTCTGTTGCAAAAGTGGTTTGAATTACATGGCCAGACGAATGCCTCAACTTGAATACGCGCGTGCGCTGCAACGGTCCCGTCGAGAAGAAATGACGGAGCCGCGCGCCGAGGACGCGCACTATGACCGCAAGTCACGTCATATTGTCGTGAATTTGAAGAACGGCGCTATGTTCGCCTTTCCCAGCGATCTCGCCCAGGGACTTGCGGGAGCGGCCGCGGAGGATCTCGAAACGATTGAGATTTCACCTTCAGGAGAAGGTCTGCGTTGGCCCGCGCTGGACGCAGACTTCAGTCTTCCGGAGCTCATGCGAGGGATCTTTGGGACCGAAGCCTGGATGCGGCGGGTCGTGTGGCAAACAAAGAAGCCCCGGAAGAATTCCACTTCCGTTCGAAACCGGAATCCTCATCGCTCGGCTTCCTGAACGGCCATTCCCATGCCGAATTCAAAGGCGGAACGGGCAGCGATAGGACCATTAGCCTGCCGGTGTACCAGAGCAAACTTGTTGAGGCGAAATGCCGAGGGACGTAATTGAACCGCCGACGCCAACCTTTTCAGGTCGAAGATGCAGTAATCTTTCTTAGAATACCCAGACTAACCGCGCTTTAAGAAATGTCCGTAACGGACCGTTTATAGCTTGGGTCAAAGAACAGCCGTCCCCAAAAAAGAGGAATCACACACCCTAGACCCTAAACTTCGATCGTTGGTTCATGGATGTCTGCGGAACGTCTACGGGACGTGGTTCCCAGCTGCTTGCCCTATTCAACGGTGAACTCTTAAGGCCAAGTGATGTCTCGTCGCTTCTGGTTGCAATCGTTATTCTTGGTTTCGTCGCAGCTCTTGCCGGATTCTTTCCTGCATGTCAGCCGTACGATACGAATAGCATTCAGGAAAGTCGCGGAGTGATGAACCGTTTTTCCGCGGCCGGTGTCCAAGCACAAAACTCAGACCGCCTTTGGAGGTGCCCGTGCACTTTAGTAGTCGATCGGTGTTGAAAACGGTTTTGGTTTTCGTTGTGTGCGTGACTTACTTCGGGCAGGCAGCCGCTCCGAAGCTGCCTTCCGAAATCAGCGACAAGGAGTTCTGGCAGTTGATCGTGGATCTTTCCGAGCCGGGAGGCTCTTATCCTTACGAACACTTCGTGTCGAACGAGCTTCAGGTGCAGGACGTCATCCCGGCACTCAAGGCGGTCACGAAGCCCGGCGGCGTCTATATGGGCGTGGGTCCCAAGCAGAACTTTACGTATGTCGCGGCGTTGCAATCGAAGCTCGCCTTCGTCATCTGAGCAGCGAAGACGTGAGCAGGGTCGAGTACATCTTTCAGGTTTTTTCCAAGGGCGGTCCGGGCATCAACTATGAATTCTCTAGCGCATCGAACCCCGGCCTTGTTAACCCGGCGAGCTATGCCCGCATCATGACCACCAACGATCCATCTGGCAAAAACTCGGTCTTCCTCGCGAATGAGCAGAACTATCAGTACGTGCGTGAAATGCAGCGGAAGAACCTGATCGTTCCGTTGGTAGGCGATTTCGCAGGCCCGGCTGTGATTCGAAATGTCGGCCGCTACCTCAAAGAGCGCAATGCGACGGTTGAGGTGTTCTACATCTCGAATGTCGAAACCTATCTCGATGACCCGGCGAAACAGCGGTTCTATCAGAATGTCACCGCGCTTCCCGTGACGTCTTCCAGCATGTTTATCCGCCACATCCTTGGCAATCCGGCGCGAGGCTTGCCGTGGTGGAGGCCCGGAATGACCAATACCAGCACCCTCGCGCCGATAGGTGAATTTATTAGCGCGATCCAGGCGGGCCGTCGCCCAACTTTCCAGGAGATCGTTAGCGAAACCAAGGATCCTGCCGTACTGGCCGGGACTTCCCGTTAACGACGGCTAGCGGCCGGGCGTGATCACTTTCCAGTTTCGTTCGGTGAAAAGCATCGCGTAGCCCGCTACCTGAAGGCCGTTCATGAGGAGCATGACGGTTTGCCCGACATCGTTCATTGGTCCATCCTGAAAGAGCCAAACGATAGATTTTTGCGCTTTATCGCCTAATTCCTCACGACCGTTGATTTATCGTGGAGCAGCCCACCCATTAGAGTTCCGCCGAGGAAAATCCCGACGATCGAAGCAGCGACGTACGCCGCGAGATGACCAAACGCAGAACTCCACTCTTGGGAAGGTCCATGGACCAACATCTGCAGATGAAAGACAAAATAACCGGTAAGAAACAGATTCAAAAGCAGGGTTGAGCCTGCAAACAGAAAGACTGCCGCCGTTTGTCTGTCACGATGAAAGCCGATGGTTAACTTAGCCCGTGCCGGAATGCCGGTTTGATTGGCTTCCAGGTGCAGATTGGCGATAATCGCGACCAGCCCGCCAATGAGTGCCCATGCGACGAAAGGCAACGCGACCGCGAATGCGAAAGAGAAAGGCTGGTTCAAGGCGGCATGGAGTCGGACCGGCGCCGACAGGACGGTCAATACCGAACCGATGGGGTCACTCAGGAGAATCGCGACTCCGATTGTTGGCCCGTCAGGGTTGACGTTGAAGAAGTAAGGAGTGATCAGAGGGAAGATCGATGTGACGTTAAACGTCCACAGGACCCAGCCGGTCAAAAGTGCTACGACTGCGCTGCCCTTGTGTGCGCGAATTTCCCTGAAGAGACTTACCCAAATGGCTTTCAGTGCCTGACGCCGATACCATCTCGCGCTGCCGTTCTGCACATATTGCTCGGCGAGATCGCCGAGAACCGCGTCATTGTTGGGGCCGGAGCCGAAGTGTTTCAACATCCATGTGGTCAAACTGGGCGGCTGTTTCGACGTCATGCTTTCTCTCCTTTAAGTTGAGGCAGACCTTTCCACAAATTCATCAGACATCGCCGGGCCTCGCGAACCTCACGTATTCCAGCCCCTGTAATTCGAAAATAGCGTTTTGCACGGCCACCACGTTCAGGAGTGGATTCTCCCAAACGCGAAACAACCAGGCCGCGTTCCTGGAGACGTTCCAATGTGGCGTAGACACTGGCGACGACGACTTCTCTTCCTGTCTGCTCTTCAAGCTCACGAGCGATTGTCACTCCATACGCATCGTCACCCAGGCGCTGCAGAGCCAGCAGCAGCATGAGATCAAAATTTCCAAGATATTCTCCCTTTCGCATTTATTCACAATACTGAAGAAATAGGCGCACAACAAGTGCAATTCAAAACTATTTTCAAAAAACCGAGGAAGGGACGTGGAACAACCTCGAACTTAACACTGACACTCCCATTCGCATTGCTCGTTGCTCTTCGCCGCCGAAAGATCAGCCTTATTCCTGTGACCGAAGTTGCCAGCGGCGTGTTTGTCTTTGTTTTGCGGAATGACGGCCATATGCTTTCGAGGTCATGCCGGCGGAACTTCAGCCCTATCTGCTTGGTGAACGGATCGAACTTCGACCACTCCTGCGTTCCGATTGGGAAGCCCTGCTTGCTGTAGCTGCGGATCCGAAGATTTGGGAGCAACATCCCAATTACGACCGGTATCAGGAGACTGTCTTCAGAAGATTTTTCGACGAGGCGCTAGCTTCTGGCGGCGCTTTGGTGGCCATCGATCGCAAGACGGGAGCCGTGATCGGATCTTCGCGCTTCGTCTGGTACGACAAGGAAAGAAGGGAAATCGAAATCGGTTGGACTTTTCTTTCGCGGTCGTACTGGGGAGGACAATTCAACGGCGAAATGAAGCGCCTGATGATTCGCCATGCATTCACTCTCTCGAATCGCGTTGTTTTTGTAATCGGACCGAACAATCGGCGTTCACGAAAGGCGATCGAGCGGATCGGCGCTACTCTGACTCCAGCTTTGGAAAAAGGCACAACCCCGGAAGGAGAGACAATCGATCTGGTTGTGTATGAGATTCGACGGGAAGGGGACTGAGACAAGCATGACATCCTCGAAACGTTCCGCACGTCAAGAAATGTTCGCCCGCGGGCGGAGTGTTATTTATTCACATTAAAGACGGAGGGCTTTAGCTTGTTCCACGACCGTAGTTGTCCCTTGGCAAACGCAAATCTATAGCCGTCCTGATCCCACTTGGAATCACTTTCTATGAATCACTCAAACGTCACTCGAATTCCGGCCGGTGGCGAGGGCTAGCCTGGCTTGAACGCGTTCAGAGATTCGGATCCGCGGAACCGACGAGCTCCAGGTTGAGGCCGTTTGGATCCTTCACGAACACATTGCGGACCGTGTCGCTCCATTCGACGAGCGCCTGGTCCTTCGAGAGTACGCGGCCGTTGCTGGCCTTGATCTTCGCCAGCAGGTCGCGGATGTGGCCAATGCGAAGCGCCATGCCGCAGGCCATCGGGTCGGTCACGCGCAGGTCGAAATCCTTGCGTGGCACGCCTTTGATTTCGATGAACTCGATGCGCGCCTGACTGCCTGGGATCACGCCGCTCGAGATGCGGTAGGATGCGCCTGAGGGCAGGCCCATCAGGTCGAGCATTGCGGATTCGCTCGCGAACTGTGAAGGTTGAGGCATCTCCATGGCAAGTACGCCGTTCCAGAATTTCAATGATTCTTCCATGTCGCGCACTGTGAGTCCCATGATCGCGCCGACGATCTGGCTTGGCGCAGCAGGCGTGGCGGGGTTCGCGTTACCCCCCCGTCCGCGGCCAGGCGCCGCAGCGGGCGTTGCCGCGATGATCGCAGGTGTTGCCTGAATCGCTTCAATGAAATACCCGTCAGGATCGCGCATGATGATTGCCTTTGCCGTGCCGATCGGCGTCGGCGCCGTCACCGGGGCGCCCCCTTTCGTCACGATTGGCGCGTTCGCCTTCTTGGCGTTTGCGACGACGGCATCAAGATCGCGGACGAGCACTTTCATCATCGGCGCGCCTGAATCCTGAATGTCCGGCTGCTTGTTCATCTGCCGTTCGAGATCTGCGAACTGTGTCAGCTCAAAGTTAAACGCACCTGGAAGGCTCGTCATCGCATACCGAAGCGTCGCCGTCGGCGAGTTCGTCAGGATGCGCGGGCCTTTCGGATCGAAGGCACTGACCTGGCCGTTCACTCCGAATACACCCTGGAAGAACGCCAGCGTCTTGTCGATGTCGTTGACCGAATGAATCGCGTGCATCAGTCCGATGACACCGGTCTTGTTGGTCGGATTCTGGGTCTGCTGTCCCTGCCCGAGTGTGGCCGCACCGAACAGCACCGTGAGTATGAGAGTTTTGTTCGTCCGCATACGCGCATATTACCTCCTCTCAAGCTAAGTCTTGGACTGAAATGTGCGGCCGACGCGGGAATTTCGGTGACCGTGATGAAATTAAGCGAATCCAGCTGGGTTCACGGCAACTTATCTATCTCCGCATCAATCCTTTTTGCGGAGATAAACTTCGCATTCTGGGAAACATGCCCACCTTCTTCCAGCGTGATAGTGGTGGCATCACCGTTGAACCGCCACAAAAACTCAGGATATATTTTCAATACTGTCGGCAAGTTTTTCTCCAAGGCAGCGGCGTAGTAGTTACCGGGAGCCAGGCCAGACAGGCGGAAACGTCCGTTCTGATCAGTGGCCGTCTCATACACACCGCCATTGGAATTCGAAGAGTCCTCTGTTTTCAGCCAGAGAGTCACCATTACTCCGGCCTTCAGTTCGCCCTTGTCATCTGAAACCGCTCCCTCAAAATCCGCGCCCTTCATCGAAATAACGATTTCGAGAGATCCACCGCCCGAATTCGTCGTATCAATAACTTTGCGAGTTACATCCTGATCATTAAAGCGCGCCGATTTGACATAGGTTCCCGGAGGCAAATTCTTTACGCACCAGGAATACTTCTTTGCAGCGACCGCCTCAATCTTAAATGCGCCATTATCGTTAACAGGATGAGCAGTACCACCTGCCAAATCACAATTTTGCTCAACCTCACGCAACGCAACAAAGATTTGGTCGCGTGCGCGCAACTGCGGCGTTCCTTTTAGTTTCAATATGGCTTGCAGATCGCTTCCCTCCACACGAACAGTCCCGTTAATGCCGCCGCCTGACGTTGGAACGAGCTGGAGCGTCAAGTCATCGAGATTCCGGTCTGTAATTCTTACATCCAAATTCCCGCTAATAGGCGGACCATTTGAAGTAATCAAAGTGGCCGTATTGGTTGCGGGCCTAAGGACGTAACTGCCGGGCAATACATATGGGAATTCGAAAGAGCCGTCGGGGCGGACTGTCGTCAGAGCAGGAGGTCCGGGGACCCCATCCGTTCTTGAAAGTTCTAACCGCACCTGGGGGGCAGAGCGCGAGTCCGCCGTGGCCTTTCCGCGAACCGAATAAACCGCAGCTCGCCGGACGTGGATATCAATGTCTGCTCTTTCGACGCCCCCCGTTACTTCCACAGGAATAGCGATGGCTGGATCAATAACATTTGGAAAGAAAGTGATCACATTACGCTCCTGTGTCACGCCTGTTCCGGATAGACCCCCGCTACGAACGTTCGGCAACGAGATCATCGCGGCGATGAAGTACTTGCCCGATGGGAGGTTCGCGAATCGATATTCGCCTTGGTCGTTGGTCACTACCTGGCTACTTCCCAGACGCAGCAGTTCCTTTTTTCCTTGGACGTAAGCGTACTGGAACCAAACAACCGGAGCCTGGGCCATTGGTTTGCCGTCTGGATCGGTGACGCGCCCTGCGAGCACTCCCCGAGGAGCCAACTGGACGGAATTCGATTGTGCTGCCGCAAGAAGAGAGACCAAGAACAGAGAAATGAGTTGGGCCATGCACCCTCCGATGTATGCGTAATACCAGTGGAATTGAACAACAGGCCACTAACTGATGAGCTTCAAGAACAAGTATATACATCTTAATGCTGCCGCATTATGTGCAAGTTTGACATCGGGTTGCGTTGGCGCGCAAACTGCCGGCATGCACATTCGCTGAAGTTTTCCAGTTGTTCTTCTTAGTCTGGCTTTGCTGTCTGCTGGCTGTAGCGGCTCGCGAGACTCGGCTTCCACGAAAAGCGATTCGGCTTCCAAGAAAGATGAAGGCGCCGACGGACCTTGCGCGATCACACTTAGCGGGAGCGTCATAGGAACAGTCTCGTGCACCGTGGCTGTGCTTTATGACGGTCAGAAAAAGTTGACCGGTTTCGGGTTGACGGTGCAGCAGTCCGAGCCGAACGCAGGCGCGTTTGTAAAAATTTCGGGGAGCCCACAGACTGGGACGTTTACGGATGCGAACTGCGTTGAGTGTTTCGTCTCCGCGTCCGCCAAAGCAGGGAATCCCCCTCCAACATGGGCAATGCAACTGACGCCCAAGAAGCAGGGATCGTTTTCCGTAACGATCAAGAGTCTGGGGACAGGATCCAGTGGCCCGAATGGCGGTTTGGCATACCCGGACCCGCATGGGACGGCGACCGCCGTACTCCCCGCGCTTCAAGAAACTGGGGCAACAGGAACCGTCAACCTGAGCGCGAGATTCTAGGTTCTTCGCTGCAGCCCCACAATCAAATTGCGCGTCTATAACACTGCTCGAATTTCTTTACTTCATTCGCCAGCTGAGATATGAGTTGTCGAAATTGAACCGCTGGGCCTAGCCCGCGACGACTGGATGTCGGTTGAATATCGATCCACGGAGGGAAAATGGGAAACGCACCCCCTTTCATCAGCAACTTTCTAAACGAATTGTTCCTGAGCAACTCTGGCTCCGACGAGAAGGCTAGCGCCTGTTTGTCCGCGGGCCAGCTGATGGAATTCTCCAACGACTACGAAGCCGCGCTCGAATGCTACACGCGCGCATTCTCGCTCGAACCAGGGGCCAATTCCGTCTGGTATTTCCTGCATAACAACCTCGGATATTGCCTGAACCACTTCGGCAGGTACGTCGAAGCCGAAGTTTACTGCCGACAGTCGATAGCCATCGAAGGACAACGGCATAATGGATACAAAAACCTTGGCGTTGCGCTTGCCGGTCAGAGCCATTACCCGGCGGCGGCACGCGCGTACATCATTGCTGTAGCCGTGTGTCCAGCCGATCCGCGAGCGTTGCATGCGTTGGAACAGCTATTCGTCGAACATCCCGAAGTTGAGGACAAAATTCCGGACATATTCGCGAGAATCGAAGAATGTCGTAAAGCAGTTGAGGATGCGCTTGGCATCTAGGGCCGGCGAGAGAAAGTCCGAATCGACGTTGAACGTGCTCGATGGCGGCGAGGTCCCTGCATTGGATTCTATCTGTTGTTTTACGTTCAATGCAAAGTCTGCGGCCGTTGCGCCGGAGCGCAACGAAAACAAGAGAATTCGCGCGGTCGAGGGGCATCGACGGTGACCGCATATCGGTCATCTGCGCTTAAAGCAACCGATGTCTCGTCTGGCCGCTGTTGCGAGTGTGTGGTGTGTGGTGGGCCTTTTAGACCGATCAAAACGTCGGCATATAGTGGTGGTGATTGTGACTCGCGTCTGAGGCGGATTCCTCAACTCCTCCCTCAAGAAACCTTCGCACTTTTTCTTCCTTTGCCAACTCGCCTGGGCTCTTGGGATTTAAGGAATTCATCCGAACCACTTCGTCGTCGCTGATCTTCGGCAGGTGACGTATGAAATCGACCAATTCCCATGTCTCTTTATCATCTGGGTTGCCTGGTTGTTCTCCGAAGGCGGGCATTCCCGTGAATCGAATTCCATTTTCAATGACGTAATAGAGTTCGCCGTCAGTCAAATCTTGTGTTGTTTGCAGCGCCATGTCTGGAGGTTTTGGATACAGCCCTCGGCCGATTAACGTTCTTCCACTCCCATCGTTTGCATGACAAATAGCGCAGTGGTCCGCCCAATGCTCCATCGCGGCCGAAAGAACTTCCGGGCTCGATTCGATCGGATTCCGTGCTCTTTGAGCATCAGACGGTACCGCCAATCGTCGAATGTGACGGGCAATGAAAGCTTCTGCAGGGCTTGGCTCGTCCTTTGCGCTGAACCCACGCGAAATCAGCCACCAGAGCGTTAGCGAAACTCCAACAACCATCGCAATGGACAGAAATAGGATCGTGTAGAGTGTGCGTTTGCGGTTCATTGGAGTGTTATTGGACAGGACGGGCCGGGACTGAATTTGCCGCCGTGTTGACGGACCCACGCTTACGCCCTTGCCAAATCATCATCAAACCATCGGGAGGACGCCCATCATAGCCGACCGGTTGGTAATGAACTTCGTCACAGTACTCCTTGAATATGAGAGCGAGTTCATCCGCGGCTGGCCATCGTTCCCAGGAAGGACATTCAAGTTTTCCCCACTGACGTCGTTCCTTGTCGATCACAGCAAGCCATCCGCCGGGTTTTGCAATCCGGCTCATTTCGCGAATTGCGGCTTGAAAATTTGCCGAATGTTCCAGAGCTTCCACGGAAAAGACAACGTCGAAACTGTTATCCGGACTCGGAACCGCTTCCATGGAAGCTTCGATTGTTGAGATTTCGGGAGGGATGTTCGCTAACAGGGACGGAACAATATCCGCTCCCGTGCAGCGCACATCGGGGAAGGTACTGCGAATTGCTCGCAGGTAGCGGCCTCTCCCACAGCCAACCTCCAATACATTGTCGCCGGGACGAATCAAGTTCATCAGGGCCACAAACCGGCCGTCTTCTTTTGGAATGTATGATGCCGTGACTTCGCGCTCCATAAAGTGAAGAACTCTGAAGTAATGTGCGTCGAGGTACCACTTGGCTGTCCATGCACTCTCTTTGCGAAACTCGAACGGTGCCCGCCAGCCATAACCGGCATGAAACCCTCCTGTCGGCCGCTGGCGTTGTTCCAGCCATTTCACCACAGATTCGAGACGATCATGTTGACCCACTCTTTGCCAGCAGAGCGCAAGATGGGTAATTCCAGCGGTGGATACCCAATGAGCACGCGGCCGGACAGGTATCAATCCGGAATTGTCCTGGTAGTTGTCCAGTTCTTTCAATATTTGGCGGGCGAGTTGGACTTGATTGAGATCGATGAGAGCATCCAATAGCTCGGTGATGGTATCCAGCGGCGCCTGAGGCTGGGTCTCATACACGGACAGCTTTCCAATTCGACTCTCAATCAGCTTTTGAAAGTCAGACACGTTCAAGAGTTTATTTGCAGCGCTCAGTGCTCCGAGGCCCATACACTCTTCGATCGCCGAGAATTGAGAATCGAAAACAGAGTTTTCATCACTGAAACGGTTTAGACTTCTAAAAATGTAACCGCCTGCCCGGCGAACGGTTTTTTCGACCATGGAGTGCATCTGTCGGACAGCAGTAAGGCCGCGCAATACTAAAACTGTCTCCAGAAATCGGTTGGAGTGAGTTTCTCGAACGGGGTAACTACCATCTAAGTCTTGAGTGTCGATCAACCATTGGGCACAGCGGGATGCCATATCCTGTTCACCATTTCGAAATAGAGTCGATAGCAGAGCCGCGGTGAGTCCGGGGGAACCGACGACTGCATCGTCATAAGAGACAATCCCTCCCGTTGGACACTCATTGCTTCGGAGCCAACGAAGGACCTTTGTAGGGCTTGTCAATTGAATTGATGAATTCTGGTCCTTACGAGGCAAAGTTTGTCTCAATATCGAAATGACTATTCATCAAACATTCGTGTGTCCCAAGCCATGCGCACTATCGCTCTGGAACAAAAACTCCAAATCGAATGAGGTGGGTCAACAGTTTCGCAAATCAGGACGGTCCTGAGAGTGTTGCGGTAAAACCCAGTGTCCGAGCGGAGACTGCGGGTTGCACAAGTCTCGTCAAACACGCCCTTCGATAGCATTCGAATTGCCACCAGTTCGGTGGAAACAAGCCATGTAGGCAGGAAATTTAATTTGGACGCTGCGGGACGGAACTTTAACAGCTCCGATTTCTGAATACTTAAACCGATCAAATAACAGATTAGTTAGAAAAGGGCTGGAATTGGTGTAGGAATTTCGACAGCGCTGTCGAAATCCCTACACCGATTTCAAAAATATAGAGACGAGAGCAGATTCAATTGAGTCCCGAAAAGGAAATATTCAGGAACCACTGACTTGTTCTTCAGTGGCCGCCTCGATTTTTTCGCGCTCCCTGGCCGGACCTAACCCGTATTTCTGCATTCGCGAAATCAACATGCTGCGAGTGATGTTCAGGAATTTACTGGTTGCCGTCTGATTCCAGCCGTTTCGTTCCAATGCTTGAAGCACTATTTCGCTTTCAATGCTTTCCAGATCAATGCCGGATTCCGGTAATTTGAAAAGCACATTACCAATGGTCTTTTCGGCGAGGCGTATTTCTTCAGGAATATCTTCCATTCCCAAGTGATCCCCGTTTGCCAGAAGCACCATCCGTTCAATCATGTTTTTTAGTTCGCGGATATTTCCAGGCCAGGAATACTTCTGAATCTGATCGAGTACCTTCTCGTCCAGGCGGAATTGGGGACGCCCGTATTTTTGGGCGGCATCCTTTAAAAAGTGCTCCCACGCTTCAAGAGTGTTGAGGTTGACGATTTCGTCGTTGGCAACCCCTTCCATCTCAAACGAGCGGCCGTTAATCGACCAGGTCATCATTCGTTGCATCGCAATTCCAAACGTGCGTGAATTTTGACGATTGGCGGCGTCATCGAGACGATAGCGCTGGATAGTACTTAGACGTTTGGGCAGGGAAGTATTGCCTTTAACATCGCGATCCACTCTCACGCGCAAAATCGTGAATTCAGCGCCATTTGGCAGCGCGGCGGTACTACCGCCCATCATTCCGCCCGCCATCCTTCTACCCATCATCCCGCCCATCATTCCCCCCATCATCCCCGATTCAGCGCCTGAAAATGCGAGGCTGTTGAGTTTTAATTCTCTCCCCACACGCTGGCTGCTGAAATCCGACCACAGTTCGACGCGTTCGCCGGGCCCAAGAGTGACGTAACTGCGTTCTGAGGGTTTTTCGAGCAAACCACCATCCGTCGCGATCACGATCAATGGTGTGCCGTCCTCCCACGCGATTTTGTATACGCGGGAGTTTGAGCCATTGAGCAGGCGGAAACGATACGCGCGAGTCGCCACGTTTATCGCGAAATCGGGACGGCCGT
>JBGPBY010000183.1:0-12340 GCA_041481485.1 Terriglobia bacterium | reverse complement strand
TCCAAAATCGCCGCTCGTTTGCGTTCCAGTGCCGGTAAGGATTCGGTCATCGGGCCTCCTATTCCTAGCGCATATACTACGCTCGGAATTCACCCAGCACCTAATCCTATCAGTCAGCCCTAATAAATTTGTCGCTCACCCGCATGGACCGCCCCTGGACAGGCACTAAGATCGCATTGTCTGTTATTCAGGAATTGATTAAGATTCAGTTTCTGAATTCTCGGCAAGAATCGGGTGAGTAATGGATGACGGCCGGGCCGCAGCATTGAAATCCATCGCTGGAAGGAATCTCAGTCTTTGGATTTAACCCTCCGATACAGGCCGGGATTCTGGCCATACGATTGAAATGGTGAATTTTCTCAAACATGCGCGCTCTGCGGGAGTGCGGAGTCTCTGGCGCCTTTTGGGAATTGCCGGCTTGTGGGTATTCTTCGCCTCGAACCTGCATGCCGATGTCCTCATCACCGTCCCCTTTCAACAGCCGGGGGGCACAGTCAATACTCCGTATTCGGTGCCGCTTTCGTGTGTTCTCACTCCGGGTGACACGCCAACGTCGTGCACGTGGTCATTGATGGGTAGCTCAACCCTGCCGCCAGGACTGAATTTGAGTTCCTCCGGAGCGATTACCGGCAATCCGACGGCTTCCGGGACATTCAGTTTCACAGTGAGAGCCGTCTCTCTCATGCAGCCGGACCAGAAGACCTTGTCGATCACCATTGCGCCGGCTTTGTCTGTCGCGACCACAACTCTGGCCGGCGCAACACAGAATATTCCTTACTCTCAGACACTCACTGCGAACGGTGGAACCGCTCCATTCAACTGGTCCGTCAATGGGACGCTTCCTGCCGGTCTGTCACTGAACTCCGTCACAGGTGTGATCAGCGGAACACCATCGGCGACAGGGACTTTCAATTTCGTCGCGGTGGTGAAGGACAGCGCCAATTTCAATGGCGCGACGGCGACACAACCCTTGACCATTATGGTGGCGACGCCCCCGGTCATCACAACAACGTCGTTGCCCGGGGGCGTTTCCGGAACTTTGTATTCCACGAGTGTGATGGTGACGGGAGGTTCGGCGCCCATTTCCTGGACTGTCACTGCAGGCGGGCTACCGGCAGGGCTTGGGCTGAATTCCGGTACTGGCGTCATTAGCGGAACACCATCGACGACCGGAAGTACCGCATTCACGGTCAAGGCAACGGACAATGCTGGCGCCAGCGACAGCAAAGCGCTCTCGATCACCATTGCACCGCCACTCACCATCGCCACCTCTTCCCTGCCGCCGGGAACCGCGCTTACGTTGTACACCACAACGGCAGTTTCTTCGGGCGGCACTTCTCCGTTGACCTGGTCCATACCGGTGGGAACTCTTCCCAACGGTCTGACTCTGGCTCAGAACACCGGAGTGATCAGCGGCACTCCCAGTGCGGCCTCTGTGGGGAGGTCCAATTTCCTGCTGCAGGTGAGTGACAGCGGAAATCCCGCACAGACGGTGTCGCAACCGCTATCGATTGACATCGCTCCGGCACTTACTGTAACAACGGTATCTTTTCCTGGCGGTACTGCGGCTGCCGCTTATTCCACAACCGCGACAAACTCCGGCGGCGTTGCTCCCTATTCGTGGTCGATCACCGGTGGTTCGCTGCCTTCCGGACTCACACTCACGTCATCCACCGGCGTGATCAGCGGCACTCCGTCAACGCCGGGAACAGCAAACTTTACGATTCGTGTGGCTGACAGCGTGGGTGCCTCCGCTTCTAAAGCACTCAGCATTACGGTTGCATCACCTCCGGCAGTGACGACCACGACATTGCCGACGGCCACGGTCGGCGCTTCCTACTCGCAGACTCTGCAGTCGACGGGCGGAACAGCTCCGTTTGCCTGGTCGGTGATATCGGGAGCGATTCCAACGGGCTTGAGCCTTACCTCCGGCACTGGCGTCATCAGCGGCACTCCGTCGACGGAAGGAACTTTCAGTTTTATCGTTCGAGTCGCCGACAGTGTTGGCGCTACCGCATTGTCACCCGGTCTGTCGATTGTCGTCGCTCCGCGGCTGACCATTAACACCACAACACTCACGGGAGGCACAGTAGGAATTACATATTCGACTGTCGTTGCGCGCAGCGGTGGCACTGGCCCGTTCACATGGTCGGTGTCTGGAGGAAACTTGCCCGCGGGCATTGGGCTGACTGCGGGAACCGGAGAAATCAGCGGCATTCCCACATCGTCCGGAACGTCCAATTTCACACTGACCGTCAACGATTCCGTCGGAGCGACGTCGTCGGCAACTCTGTCATTGGTGATCGCACCGGCCCCGGCGATCACATCAACGTCGCTCTCTGGCGGAACCCTTGGATTCGCGTATTCCCAAACGATCGCAAGCACGGGTGGCACTGCGCCGCTGAATTGGACCATTACCACGGGATCGCTTCCGGTGGGATTGTCCCTCAACCCGGGAACCGGAGCGATAAGCGGCACACCAACGGTGCTCGGAAATTCGGATATCACCTTTCGAGTCACCGACAGTGTCGGGGCGACAGCTTCGAAGCAGTTATCGATATTAATTTCGGTCGTGCCTTCTATTACTTCGACGACGCTGCCCGCGGGCACGGCGTTATCCGCGTATTCGGCAACGTTAACGACGTCGGGAGGGTCTTCACCATTCACGTGGGCCGTCACTGCAGGTACACTGCCTGCGGGGCTCTCACTTCAGACTGGCGCTGGTGTCATCATCGGCACTCCGTCGACGGCAGGCACTTCAAACTTCACCGTTCGAGTGACCGATGCAGCAGGTGCGGCAGCGTCTCAGGCACTGTCGCTGACGATTGCGCCGCCATTGGTCGTTTCATCGACGACGCTTCCCGATGCCACAATCGGTCTAACGTATTCGGCAACGTTGAATCGAACCGGCGGTGTTGCGCCGTATACCTGGTCCATCAGTGCGGGTGCACTTCCCGCAGGAGTGAGCCTGGATGCAAATGCCGGAATCATCAGTGGAACTCCGTCCACCGCAGGTACGGCGAACTTCACGGCGCGAGTGGCAGACGCTGCGGGGGCCACGGCAACCAAGACTCTTTCAATTGTGGTTGGGACGCCCGTATCGATTACAACTTCGACATTGCCGGCGGGCACCGCCGGCACGGCATACTCGGCGACTCTCGCCGCATCCGGAGGCACCGCTCCCTACAGCTGGTCGGTGCCTGTGGGATTGTTGCCGGCGGGCCTGACGCTGAACCCCGCAACCGGAGCAATCAGCGGAACACCTACCGCGGCGGGCACCGAAAACTTTCAGGTGCAAGCCGCCGACAGTGCGGATCCGGCTCGAACGAAGATTCAGGCATTTTCAATTGCCATCGCACCGGCGCTTGCCATCTCCACCAGTTCGCTTCAATCGGGCACCTCGGGAGTTGCCTATGCGCAAACGTTAACGGCAACAGGAGGAACGGCGCCTTACACCTGGACAATAACCGCCGGCGTGCTCCCTCCAGAATTAAACCTGAACCCCGGCAGCGGACTGATTTCCGGCACGCCGTCAGTACCTGGAGGTGGCACTTTCACCGTTCGAGTTACCGATAGTGCAAACAGCGCTCCGGCGTCTCAGGCCTTTTCCATCAGCATCTCATCGCCGTCTGGAAGTACCCCTCCACTTTCGATTTCGAACGCTGGAACGCTTCCTGGGGGCCTGACTGGCGTTGAGTACTCACAGTCCCTGAATGCATTCAGTGGATTTCTGCCGTTCAGCTGGTCGGTAATTTCGGGAACGTTGCCTACTGGCCTGTCGCTCAGTGCAGGAGGAGTCATCAGCGGAACGCCTTCTGCGGCGGGAACCTTTAACTTTACAGCGCAGGTCCGTGACGCCGGAACTCCGGCGCAGACGGCAACAAAGGCGATGTCGATCACAATTATTCAGGCCCTGGCGATTAACACCGCCTCTCTGCCGGACGCGGTCGCGGGTACCGGATATTTGACGACGCTTGCAGCATCGGGAGGAACATCTCCTTATCGCTGGTCGGTGACGGCAGGATCATTGCCGACAGGATTTAACCTGAATACCAATACGGGCACAATCAGCGGCGCAACCATCCCGACAGGCACGTTTAGTGCTCGCATCACGGTTACCGATGCGCTATCGGCCACGGCCGCAAAGACATTCACGATCAACGTTTCGTTTCCTCAGATTGATTCAAATGTTCCCTCAACCATCAAGACGGCTCAGCAACTGCCCTTCAGTCCCTCTCTGCGAAGCACGTACCCGAACGACATTACCGGACAGCTCACACTAACGTTTACTCCAAATCCGGCGGTTGCCAACATCGTCAGTGGTGACCCCATGCCGGAATTCTCGAACGGTACAAGAACGGTCAATTTCAGTATTCCCGCAAACACGACTTCCCTGATCATTTCGCCAGCGCCCTTGCTGTTGTCAGGCACCGTGGCGGGGACGATTCGCACGACTGCCAACATCACGGGCGGTCCAAACAACGTGTCGATTGGCAGCAGCGAGATTCTGCCGGAATCTCCACAAATCACTGCAGTGGGTGCCACACTGGCTGGTTCTGTCGTCACAATTCGGACCACGGGCTATTCCGACATTCGAAGCATGACGAGTGTTTCATTCAGCTTTGATGTCCGGACCAATTCAGGAACGCAGAAAGTGAACCTTACGCGCACGGTCGATGGGGATTTTGCCGACTGGTATAAAACACCAGAGTCAGGGACATTCGGCAGCACATTCCTGTTCGTTCAGTCTTTCAATATTCAGGGCGACGCCAGCCTGATCGATGCGGTGACGGTCACACTTGCAAACTCTCAGGGCAGCACGGCATCCAGCCGGACGCTGCTGACTCACTAAAATGGCGGCGCACGATTTATTCTCACGATATGTAGGGATTCCACTGGCGAATTTTCAGCGGGCCGTCCGCCCCGCTGAACGAAGCCGCTACGTGTGGAAACGCCGCGCGTTCGAGTTCAGGGTCCAGACCAAAGGCTGGCCGCAAGCCGAGAAAGAACAATGGATCCTCAAACAATTGAGGCAGGTCGTTCGCAATGCGGCGCACGGCACGGTCTATTACGCTTCCCTCTTCAAACGAATCGGCTTCGATCCCGAATCGGATTTCGGCTTTGATGAATTCGCAAAGCTTCCGATTCTCGATAAGGAAGACATCGCCAGGGCCGGATACGATCTCGTCAACCGAAACGTTCCCGCAAATCAACTCCGTCCGGATGCCACCGGTGGAAGCACTGGAGAGCCCGTCCGCATCTGGGTCGGACCGGAGGAATCCGGATGGCGCGAGTCTTCCCAGTATTTCTGCTTTCGCGAAATGGGAATCGCGCGCGGCTCACGCATGGCAAACCTGTGGGGGCATCATCTGGATCCAGTAGGAGTGGATTCCCTGTGGCAACGCACATCGAATTTCCTGAACAATCTGAAATGGTTCGATTGTTTCCGGCTCGGACCGGATGTGTTGCTGCAATATCACGAGCAAATGGAAGAGTTCCAGCCCGACTGTATTGTCGCATACGCCAGCGCGCTTGCCGCCTTTGCGGATTTTTTGTCACAACGCGGAATCCAGCCGAGCTATCCCCGAAACTGCATTGTCACGGGCGCCGAAAAATTGTACGACTCTCAACGCGAAGTTGCGGAAAGGGTATTCCGAAAACCGATATACGAACGATATGGAAGCCGGGATGTCGGTGGCATGGCGTTTCAACTTCCAGGCGGCAAAGACTATCTTGTGGATTGGTCCAACATTTTTCTGGAACCGGAATCTGCACAAAGCGAGTCTTCCATCCTCGTCACCAAACTTCACGCAGACGGAATGCCAATGATCCGCTTTCGCATCGGAGATGATGCGATTTTCCCGGACGGCTGCAGGCCCGGGCATCCGGCTTTCCACTTGCATACTGTACTCGGAAGGGCCGTCGACAAAATCTGGCTGCGTGACGGGCACTTCATCAACAGCATTCTATTTCCGCATATGATGAAGGATTTTCCCGTGCACGAGTTCATGGTGCTTCAGGATGAAGATTATTCCGTTGAAGTCCAGATCGTCCCCGGCGCAAACTTTTCCGTGGAATCCGGAATCTTCATTCTTGCAACGATTCAGAAAAATCTTCCGGGATTACCCATCGAAGTCAAATTAGTCGACGAAATTAAGAAGACACAAGCCAACAAATGGCGGCCTGTAGTGACACGCGTGGTGCCGCCACGGATCACTCCGCCACCGGCAGATCATGTCCAATAACGCCCGCTTCCTGACCAAACACACCGTCGCCATTGAGCAATCCGGATCGGCCGATTACGCAACACCGGAAGACTTGATCCCCCATCTGCGAACCTTTGGACGGGAATTTGGCTGGGCAACCGGGACAAACGCGTTCGGCAATATCATCCCGGCTGGGGCCCGGGTTCTCGTCAAACCCAATCTGGTGCTGCACGAAAACAATGGGCCCTGGTCATTCGATGCGGTGATCACGCATCCTTCATTTGTGCAGGCTGTCGTATCGGAATTGTTGAACACAAATGCCGGTGTGGTTGCCGTTGGGGATTCTCCGATCCAGAGTTGCGATTTCCAACACCTGATGCGGCGCACGAAACTCGATGTCTGGTCCCGCAACCTGAAGGCCAGGGAGCCACGATTCACGGGAGTCCATGATTTCAGGCGCACAATTGCCACGGTCAAAGGCGGAATTCGGCAGGCGAAAGAGGACATGGTCGATCGAAATCGGTACGGGCTGTTCGATCTTGGCAGAGATAGCCTCCTGGAACCGATTACGACATCCGAACCCCGCTTTCGTATTACGGGCTACGACCCCAAATTCCTTGCCGAAACGCATCAGCCCGGCCGGCACCAGTATCTGATTGCCAAGGATGTTCTCGACGCAGATGTAGTGGTCAGTCTTCCAAAACTCAAAATGCACAAGAAGGCCGGCGTTACCAATGCATTGAAAAATTTCGTGGGGATCAACGGCAACAAGGAATATCTGCCTCATCATCGCATTGGCGGTTCTTCGGACTCCGGGGATTGCTACCCCGGAAAAAGCCGCGTCAAAGAATTGCTCGAGTCTCTGTACGACTACCAGAATGGCTCACTGACTGGAGGGCGTTCCAAAGTTGTCGCGCCGGTGCTGCGGCCTCTCAGTAAGTATCTGTCTCTGGCTGGAGATGAAACCGGCATTGAAGGCGCCTGGTCCGGCAACGATACGGTTTGGCGAATGAGTCTCGATCTGAATCGCATTCTCATGTATGGCCGTCCGGATGGAAGCATGGCGGATACGCCGCAGCGCACCGTGCTTCACATTTGCGACGCCATTATTGCCGGTCAGGGCAATGGCCCTCTGGCGCCGGAGCCATTCGATCTTGGGATGATTATCGCGGGCGAAAACGCTGCAGCAATCGACTATGTCGGCGCACGCCTGCTTGGAATGAATCCCAGTGAGATTCCGATTATCCGTGGCGCGTTTGATAATTTCCGCTGGCCCCTCGCCGGATTCTCCCCTCAGGAAATCTCGATCCGGAACCAGAGCGAAACATTCTCAATCGAAGCATTTTTTAGCGGCCGGACCCTGCCGAAGGCAAAGCATGTTCCCCCAGGCTGGTCGGATGTTGTCCAGCGGTCAGGGAGAAATTAAAGGAAATGTCCAAAGTTCACATGTTGACGACTGCGGACAATTCCGTCGATAGCCATAGCCGCAACGACTTCAAGAGGCTCCTGGCTGCCGTTCCCCACGACAAATTTCAGCGGCACAGCCTGGTGGACACACCAGATGGAGCGGATATCATTCTTTTTGTTGGCTCCAATTTCGAAGATCATCGCGATGTTCGCGCACATCCTTATCTCCGGCAATACAAAGAAAAATGTTTTCTGTATCACTCGCATGACTTTGTCATTCCTTTCCTGCCGGGCGTATACGTCAACATTACGAAACGCTGGCATTCGGTGAATCGGACACGGGCCGGGTTTTATATGAGGGTGTTCGACGAAGAATTCATCGCTCACAGCCCGGGGGGTGCAAACTGCGAGTTTCTCTTTTGCTTTATCGGCTCGTCTCAGACACACCCTGTCCGGTCGCGTGTGGTCGCGCTCTCACACCCGCGCGCGTACATCGAGGACACATCGGCAGTAGTGTCGGCCGAAGAGAAAAGGAAATTGTTCTTCATGGTGAACTATGGTTCGACGGACAACACGCGCTACGGCTCGATTCTGTCGCGAAGCAAGTTTGTAATTTGCCCGCGCGGCTATGCCTGTTCCAGCTGGAGGTTGTTTGAAACGATGAAGGCGGGCAGAGTTCCGGTGATCATCTCCGACCAATGGGTTCCACCTGAAGGCCCGCAATGGGAAACATTCAGCATCCGCATTCCTCAAAAGAACGTTTCACAGATACCGGAAATTCTCGAGCGTCATGAATCCCGGGCTGAAGTCATGGGACAGGCGGCGAGAACCGCATGGGAGGAATGGTTTTCCAGAGAAGCCTGTTTTCACCGTATTGTCGAATGGTGTCTGGATATCCAGCGCGCGAACGGACGCTCGGTGATCAGCGATCTGGCGCCCCATATTCAGCTTCTGCGGCCATACTTCTTCCGGCACGTTATACTTCCCAAAATCAAAAAAAGGACATTGAGTCCTTTCCGGGCATGACAGCCATGGATGTACGCATGAAACGACAATCCGGAACATATTGAATTTCGCCAGTTGTCCAACACTCATAGTAGCTATAAGCTTTGGGAGTCGCAGGAGCAACTCTCAATGACGCGTATAAAGGATTATGCGGGAAACGCGGGGACGAGGAACGAGAGCGAGCAGATCGTTCCGTATTCCCGCTGGAATGCCGACATCCCCGGGCTCGCCAGGCAGTTTCGCGAGGCCGAGCCTTACCCCCACGTCGTGCTCGACGATTTCCTGGACGAAGCCGCAGCGAGCGCGTTCCTTCGCGAGTTTCCGGGAAACAATCCGGGCAGCTGGACGAACTACACGCACGTGAACGAGAAGAAGTACGCCAAATCCGACTCGAGCACCTTTCCGCCGTTCATTCGCAACGTGGTGGGCGAACTCAATTCGCCGCGATTCCTCGGGTTCGTCGAGGCGCTCAGCGGAATCCAGGATCTGATCGCCGACGACGCCCTGATGGGTGGAGGTCTCCATCGCTCGGGCAAAGGCGGCTTTCTCAACATCCACGCGGATTTCACCGGCCACCCGCACCATGCGCGCTGGAAGCGCCGCATCAACCTGCTCATCTACTTGAATCCCGATTGGCAGGAGTCGTACGGCGGCCAACTCGAGCTCTGGGACAAGAGCATGAGCCGGTGCGTGCGCAAGATCGTTCCTAGCTTCAACCGTGCCGTAATCTTTCAGACCGATCCGGATTCGTTTCACGGCCATCCCGAGCCCATGACCTGCCCCGAAGGCGTCACGCGCAGATCGCTCGCTCTCTATTACTTCACGGAAGAGGTCGATGCCTTCAAGGCAAGATCCACGGATTACCAGGCGCGACCGGACGACGGAGCGCGCCGTGTGCTTATTTATCTCGATAAGATGGCCCTCCGCGGCTACGACAAGGCCAAGCGGATCTTCGGTTTCAGAGACGAGTTCGCGGGCAAATTACTGCGCATATTCGGCTCCCGGGAACGGAAGTAGGCGCGGCATGGTCCAGAATTCCGACGCGGATCAGATACGCGAGTTCTTCGACAAGCAGCAGGCGACTCATCAGTACGGATCGCTGAAGAACATGACTCGCGTGCTGGACGAGGAGGCCGCGCGCATCCTGAACGAGGAGGTTGCGGGGGACGCCCTCAGCATCGGAGGAATCTGGGATTTCTTCGAATGGACCGACCGGTTGAAAACGCTGACCGTCCTCGATCTCTCCCCGGAAATGCTGAAGGTGTATAAGCCAGAGAACGCCACGGGGATCGTGGGGGATCTGTACAGCCACGAGTTCGAGCCCGGCAGCTTCGACTCCGTGGTTTTCCCGCTCATGCTCCATCACACCCCGCAGGGCAATTGGCAGGCGTGCGAGGCCAGGATCCACGAAGCAGTGGAACGAGCGCAGCGCTGGCTCAGGCCCGGCGGCCGCCTGTTCATCCTCGAATACTGCCCTCATCCGTTTTGGTCGCCGATTCAGCGCGGGCTGCTGCCCTTGACGCGAAAATTTCTGGATACCTTCGATCAGCCTCTGGTCGTGATGTACACGCGCGCCTTTTACGAGGAGGCCTTGAAGCGCCGCTTCGGTTCGTGCCACGTGCGGCGCGTGGATCCAGCGGGATTCAACTATTGGATCTGGTATCCGGTCTTCATGGCCATTCGCTGGCTGCGGATGCCTCTGGCGCTGTATCCGAAGCTTCACGTCTTCGTCGCATCGGCAGCCAAGGGCTGAAGCCGCAACCGGCTCGTGCTAGCTCAATTCCCGTTGAACACAGGGGATTTGCGCTTCCAAATGACTCCTTCACCAGTAGGCTCATAGTTGATTTCGAAAAACTCAGTCACACCAGGAGTCAGGTTGCGCAGGTTGATATCAAACAGGATTACTTTCGGAACAATAGAGCCGCTGTGCAAATCGGCCAGCAATTTCTCTCTATCGTTCATTGGAATCCTTTCCCGATCGTTGAAGGGCATGAACCAGAAAAAATAAGCATGCGGCCGGAAGATACCGCTACCCCGATACCCATCCATCACTGTGTCTTGAGGAGAAGTGTTGGCCAGTATGTAACGCATCTCATCAAATTCCGAATTGATGCCTGGCGATGCATACGAGTTTAGAAGCCGGAACGATGGAGCCGCCGAGGTCACTGCCATGAAAAAGACGATGGCGAACGCCGGCACCCGCCAGAACACCAGAAGGATGCTTCCCAAAAATGCGCTGAACCAGAATCCGATGACAAGTATCAGAGGGCGTTCGGTGCCGGCATTCCGGCAGATCAGGATCAAAATCCACAGAACCGCGAAGGAACTCGCCGCAGCCAGGGACATCCACTGTCCAGACGTTGCCCGTTCTCGAAGCTCTCGGAATCTGTCTATTGTTCCGAACAGAAACGATGAGGCAAAAACGGAAACAAGCGGAAGAAACAGGATGTAGTACTGATAGTACGGGGTTGGTATGAAAAACAGCCCGGCGATATAGGAAAGTGCGGCGGGGGCAACGATGAAGTCCCCGCGCACGGGCAATTTCTGTTGAAAGACTGCCGAGAGTGAAATCAGCAATCCGGCCACACTGAAAATTCCCAGGAAGGGATTGGCATAGAGAAACTGCATCAGGGGGCGATACAAGGAATCGTGCGGACCTCCGAGATAGAAAAGGAAGTTGTACCGGATAAATTGAGTCAATCCGTGCTGCAGCGCGAAATAAGCAGCCGTCAGACACATCGGAATACAGAAACCCGTGAATTGAATGGCGACATCCGCGATTCGACTGGCCCGGGTCCCCTTGCCTGAAGGTTTCCACATGTACCAGCACATCCCCAAGGCGAAGCCTGGAAATTCATAGACGTCTTTCTGTATGGTCAGAAAGCCGAGCGCCAGGAACAATCCACTCCAGAAAAATCTCTTTCTGCGGATCAGGGGCTCATCCGGTACGCGGGCTGCGCGAACTGCGAAAATCACGGCCAACAGACCGAACACCGTTGACAATGGGTCCGGGCGAACTTCGAGTGCGAGGTTCCAATAGGCTTCGCTGGTCAGCAGAAGGAGAGCAGCGACAAGGCCAGACTCCACACTGCGCCATAATTTCCCAAGCCAGAACGTCAACAGGACTACGGCTCCGGATATCAGCCATTCCAGTTTCCGGGCAAAGAAGAGAAATCCGATTGCATCCTGGATCTTTGTTTCCACATTGAACAGATAGAAGAACGGCGCAAAGAAAAGGCGAAACAGTGGCGTGTAGTGATCGAAGTAATCGCGATATGGAATCAGCCCCTTGTGAATGGACCAGGCCGAATGCAAATGCATGAACTCGTCCGGATCGAACTGACGCCTTTGGGAATACAGCCCGACAACAATGTAGAAGAGCGCGATGATGGCAATTAACACCCCGCGCACAATGAGTCGATGATCCTTTACGCGACTCTCACCGATCAAATCAATGGTCTCCCTGGCCGGAAGGCAACATCTGAGAAGGGTACTATAATGGCATGTGTTTCAATCTGAAACGTCGCGTTTCCCTTTTACAATGGAAGTCCCTGAAACACACTAAAGAAGGAATTCGAAATCGACTGTAGGGCGGTCTGGGAAGTTGTGAATAAATTGCAGGTGAAGGGGAAAGTCGGTAATGGGTCAGATTGTAATCTGCTGCCCACTGTAGGCGCGGTCTATGACCGTGCACAGTTTTTCAGACTGGGATTCCTCGAATT
>JBGPBY010000182.1:0-12341 GCA_041481485.1 Terriglobia bacterium | reverse complement strand
GCGAATCCCACGCCGGTGGCGCCGAGCGTCATGACGATGGGCAGGTACACCGCGGCGTATCTCGCGCTCTGAACAGAGTGCCGAAACATTTCCGCAGTCAGTACCTGGAATTCTTCGAGATTTTCCCGCTCGCGAACAAACGCCTTCGACGTTCGAACACCCATGATGCCTTCGCTGAACCCCGCCGTGATTTTCGAATTCGTGCGGCGCGCGAGCCGCTGCGTGCGGATGAGCTTTTTTTGGTACACCGCGGTCACCACCGATAACGGCGGCACGATACACAGCACTGCAAGTGCAAGACTCGGGTTCATCCAGAACATCATCGCCGAAATTCCCGCGAGCATCAGGATGCCCCAGACCGTATCCAGCAATGTCCACGGCAGCATGGACGAAATCCGGTCGCAATCGCTCGTAAGACGCGCCATGATCCAGCCCACCGGCCGGTGGTCGTAATACGAGAACGACAGCTCCTGGAGTTTTGCGAATGCAGCGCGGCGCAAGTCATACGCTACTCCCGTCGACACAATTCCGGCGAGGCGGATGAAGACCCGCACCATGAACGCCATCAGAACACCGACGGCGAGATAGATCGTCCCATACGTCCATATGCGATCGCCGCCCGCGACGGCGTTGTCGACAATGGCTCCGGAAAGACGCGGGTAGGCAATATCGCAAATGGCGACCAACATCCCCGAACCTGCCAGACCGGCGAGCGCGCCGCGATACGGATGCGCATGCGCGAGGATGCGCCGCCACAATGTAATGTCGATGCGATGGTGAGTTGGGTCGTCTTCTTCGAAATAAGCAGTCATGCATCCTCCGTTGTGTTTTGCATCGTCCAGACGCGCTGGTACATGCCGGGCTCGTCCTTCAACCGTTCGTGATTCCCGCGCTGCACGATGCGGCCGCGATCCAGGACGAGGATTTCGTCCGCGGTAATCAGCGTCGACAGGCGGTGCGCGATCACAATCGTGGTGCATCGCCCGCGCCGCTCGGCGAGCGCTTCGAGAATCTGCGATTCGGTTTCGGTATCGACCGCACTCAGCGCATCGTCCAGAATCAGAATCGACGGCCGTTTCAACAATGCGCGCGCCAGTGCGACCCGCTGGCGCTGGCCTCCGGACAGGGTGATGCCGCGCTCACCCACCAGGGTGTCGTATCCGTGCTGGAATTGCATGACCGTGTCGTGCACGCAGGCGGCCGCAGTTGCACTCACAATGTCGTCATGGGTGGCCGATGTGTGACCGATCGCCAGATTCTCGCGCACCGTTTTCGAATAGAGAAATGGCTCCTGCATCACGACAGAGATTTCGCGCCGGACATCCTTACGATCGATGTTGCGGATATCCCAACCGTCAAGTTCGATAACTCCGTGGGACGGATCGTAGAGACGCAGCAGCAAGTTCACGATCGTGGACTTACCCGAGCCCGAAGGACCGAACAACGCCAGAGTCCTTCCAGGCGCCACTTCGAACGACACATTGTCGAGCACTGCGGAATCCCGATGCGCGAACGTCACGTTCCGGAACGCAATGGCCACCCGTTCTCCGGATCCGTTCTGCGGAATCGACACCGGATTCGAAGGCGCGCTCTCGCGCGGATGGCCGAGGATCTCTTCGATGCGTCCGATCGACACCGTGGCCTTACCGAGTTCCGTCAATATGCGTCCCAGCATTCGAACGGGCCATATGAACATCCCAACCGCAGTCAGGAAAAAGAAAAAGCTGCCGGCGCCGAGGCTGCCGTTGGCCAGCCATAGCCCGCCGGCGATGACCACGATGCCCAACTGGCTGATGCAAAGGCAATCCGAGACGGACCAGAACACCGAAAGAATCCGGTAGAGTTCGAAATCGAGATCGCGATGCTCGCCGTTGCGTTTCGCGAATTTCTGAATCTCGAAGTCCTGGCGCGCAAAAGCGCGGACCACGCGAATGCCCGTGAGATTTTCCTGCAACGACGCCGTGAGCCGGCCTTCCGCCTGATCCACGAGTTCGAAGCGCAGGCGCACGCGCCGGAAAAAGAGTAGCGAAAAGGCGAAAATCGGTGGAATGAGAATCAGCGACAATGCCGTCATGCGCCAGTCGATGGCCAGCATCAGCGGCAACGGAACGAGCATCATCAGCACCGCGCGGCCGATCTCGGCAACCTGGCTCACGAGGAATTGCCGCATCGTCTCGACATCCGATGTGCAGCGCTGGACCAGATCTCCGGTTGCGGCTCGATCGAAAAACGAACACGGCATGTGCTGGAGCTGGTCGTACAACCGCTCGCGCAATCTGCAGACGATGTTTTCCGCGGCCAGTGAAGACATCCGGCCGCGCAGATACGTGAACAAACCGGCAAGCGCGGTGAACCCCGCCATGAAGACCGCAGCCAGCCAGAGATTCGCGCGCAGATATTCTTTCCCGCCGCCGGCACGAACGAGTTCTGCAATCCACGGAGCCGCGGCGTGTGTGCTATCGGCAAGGACTCCGTCGAACACGACCGTTGGAACCAGCGGCACGAGGTAGAGAAAGCACGACGCAAGGACGAGTGCTGTCACAGCACACGCGTAACGGCGCCGTTCGACGCGCACAAGCTGCCAGATCAGTTGGTATTTTGATTTTGAGCTCATTCCATCCGCCATTTGTGACCAGCACCGGCGAACGGGAATGTTTCAGAAGGAAGTTTCTGGAAGGTACCCGCTCGCTTCGGAGCGGGCAATTCGGATCAGACCCGAGTGCGCTCCCGCTCACACCACCGCTCGCATACGCCGAATCCGGCACAGCGAAGCATGGATTGATAGATGTGATTTCGCACCGAGGTATCCTCCTTTAAAGATCTAGTGAATATAAACGAACCTTCTCCCCGAAGGCAATAAAGCAATTTGAATCTTGAATCGTGCGGTCCATTGCCCCTGGACAGGAGGGGCAATGGCTGCTTTCAATTTCAAACTGACCCACTACCAATACCTTTCATTTCTTGCACACAAAGTTTTCAGCATTATTGACGTTGCCCTTACCTTTGTACGTTGGAACTTGCGGATATGGGCATAAGGGCCGCGTGATTGGCTGGCCCTTCAGGGTTCCGGCTCCGAGAATGGAATCCGGCGCCGTTCCTTTCTCACGCCATTTTTCCAGAGGCCCGAGCCAGTCTGCTTCTGTTGGTCCCTGGCCGCCCGTGCAATGCCCCATCCCCGGAACCATGAAAAGGCGCAACCAGCTGTCCTGATCGGAGCCCATCGTCGCGAGAACATTCGCGCGATAAATGACGGAGCTTTCCGGTGCGATCAACGGATCGGCCCAACCGTGATACATCAAAAGCTTTCCGCCGTGGGCCTTGAAAGCCGTCAGGTCCGAACCGGCATCGATGAATCCCGCATTTTTTCTCGCAAGGTCGAGATCCGTATCGATGTTGAAATTCCTCCAATCCCATTGACGATCCTGATGCCCGAGATATCGAAATGTATCCAGCGGGAGCGCCTGTGGGGCTGTACCTCCAGTCATAATGGACTGGGCTCCCTCCATGCCGAATGACATTCCCGGAAAAACAAGTTCCCCCTTCGACGTCTTGGTGGGCGCGTAATTCCGCTTTGCCGTCTCCACCTGCTTTGCCGTCAGGCAATTCGGCCGGTCGCCAGATTTGCAAAGCAACACTGCAGGATCGAACTTGCATGCCATGGGATTGCTGATGAGATTGTCCTTTACGCCGTCCGCTGCATCGCACGCTTTCATGACGGCGGGCGCAAGTACATTGACGATTTTTTCCCGAGGAATGAATCCCTCCGAATCCTTGAACGTATCCACCGCACGGGCCACGGTACTGGCGTGCAGTGCAATCTGCGGGTTCGCGGGATCTCCAGCGATGATTCCATCGAAATCTTCCGGGTAGCGCTGAGCTTCCATCAAGGCCTGGCGTCCACCGCCCGAACAAGAGTTGAAATATGAAAGACGCGGACGCTGATCGTAGAAATTTTGGATCAGCACCTTCGACTGCACGGTGACTTCGTGTACGGCTCGATATGCAAAATCGATGACTCTTTCCGGATGACCCAGTGCGAATTCGCCTCCGCCACGGTGGCCAGTGTCGGTCGCCGCCGTCGCATAGCCCAGGCGCAGTGCTTCAGGCATCGCCCCTTCGAGCCCCTGGATCGATCCTCCCCAACCTCCATTCCCAAACATCTGGAATTTCCCATTCCATCGGTTAGCGGAAGGTAGCCAGAGTTCCATATTGATTTCCGAATCCGTGGAAGGACGTAGCACTGCAACCACACGGCAGTGGACCGGAACCGTGTTGGAGCCTGCTGCGCCGCGGCCACCGCCACGTGCGGGCAATCCCGGTCCCCGGCCTCCCAGCGATGGATCCGGCCCGGCTCCTCTCCCTCCCAGCCCGCCGAGCCCACCGAGTCCGAATCCGCCGCGCTCCGCATCGACGACAGGCGGCGCGCCGCGTCCGGCACCTGGCGCCTGGCCGCGTGTTTCTGAACCCGCTCCCGGAGCCCCACGACCTCGATCTCCACGTCCGCCGCGCCCCGGCTGTTGCTGCTGTTCCGGAACAAACTCAGAAATCGTTATCGCGGTGTTTGGCAATGAAATCGATTTCAAGTTCTCGCAGGGCGTTGGAGCTGGTGCGGTCAAAAGAACGAAGGTCAATGTTCCGAGCATGATCGTGAGTCTCTCCTTCTCGGCAAGCGAGGGCACGAACTGTGCGAAGCATAGTTCAGTTCAGGCGCGGTCTATCAAGGAATCCCTCTCCCAACGGGAGAGGGGGCCGCGCAGCGGCCGGTGAGGGGTACCGCACGTAACAGTATTTACTTGCGGTACCCCTCACCCGGCCTTCGGCCGCCCTCTCCCGTTGGGAGAGGGATTTCTTGGTAGTGCCACTTTTGCCAATTTGCTTGACGACGTCCAAGGATAGTGTGTAATCCCTCTGGTGAAAGTTAATTCCCTCATGACCACAAGATTGCTTTTCCCATTGGCCCTGATCGCATTGGCCGTGCCGCAGTTGATCCCGCTGGCGACGCAACAGCGCGGCGCGCCCCCGCAAACTCCCGTTTTTGGAACCATTCAGGGAACTGTAATGCGGGAGGGCACGAACGAGCCTATTGCCGGAGTTCAGGTCACGTTGGGCCAAACAGTTCAAGGGGCTCAGTTGCTTCTCAACGAAGCAAGACGTGGTGGCCAGTCATCGGGAATTCCAGCGGAGATATTGCAGAGCGCACGGGGCACGGTTCGCGGCGGACAGACCGGATTGACCGCCGTCTCCGATCAAGCCGGACAATTCACGATAAAAAATGTTCCGGCCGGAATTCAGAATGTGAGCGCAGAACTCGAAGGGTATTTCGGCGCCGTCTTTGGCAATGGGAATTTCCGGCCCGTCGCCAGCACTGCGATAATTGTAAAGGCGGACCAAACCTCTCAGGTTCATCTGACCCTGGTGCCTGGCGCCAACGTTGGGGGCAGAGTTTTGGACCCATCAGGGAAGCCGCTCTCCGACAGTGCTGTGCTATTGCTTCGCCCTTCATATCGGGACGGCATCTTTACGGTCCAACCGGCGAACTACAAAACGACGGACGATCGAGGAGAGTACAGGTTCTATCATCTGCCTCCAGGCGAGTACTACCTTGCCGTCAATCCGCGGGCAAACGCGAGCGCGGTTCCCGGCAACTCCGGTGGCGCAGCGTTGAGAGAGGTTTTCGTCTCGACCTTTTATCCCAATGCCATCGAACGACCGGACGCTTTACCGCTGACTCTTCGTTCGGGTGATGACGTGACCCACATCGACATCCAGACTCGAACGGCAACTGCCGTCAGAATTTCCGGACGCGTTACCAGCACATTCCCTGCTGTCGTGCGCCGAGGTCAGGCGAACCAACCCACCGCTTCAGTCGTGTTGATTCCGCGAGATACCAAAGTTCCCGTCGATATCAATGGAAATGTCTCTGCCAATGTCCGCGAGGACGGTGGTTTTGAAATTCCGAACGTCACTCCTGGAACTTACGACCTGGTCGTGCATCTTCCGATCGAAGCCCGCAAGGGCTGGGGAGGCAGCAGCCCGCCCGCGACGGCAGTTGCACCATGGGCTTTTGGCAGAACCACGGTTGAGGTTCGCGATAGGAATCTCGACAGCGTTGCGATCGTTGTTCGATCGGGCAATGACCTGAATGGCCGATTGATCATCGACGGCAAACCGGCAGCGGCCAAAATCCGAATCTCCGTGCGGTCCGACGATGAAACGGCGAATATCTCGGATCGTTTGACCGCAGACGTTTTGGCTCAGATCAGCCAATTCCAGGCTCCGATTGGCGAAGACGGGACTTTCACCATTCCGCTGCTGCCGGAGGGGCGTTATCGCTTTCAGGTCGAACTCGCAGGCTTCGAGCCGGCGCCCAATCGTGGCGCCCGCCGCGGTCAAGCCGAGCCGCTTGCAACGAATACTCTTCCCGCGTTGCCTCTGACCGCTTATCTTGCGGACATCCTTCAAGGTAGCGTGAGCGTTTACGACAATGGGATCGTCATCGGCAGTGAAACGGTAAATCCTGTCGACGTTGTGGTGAACACGGTGGGAGGAAGTCTTGAAGGAACTATTTTGGATCCCGGACAGCGGCCCGCTTCGGATGCGCTCGTGGTGCTTGTTCCGCCAGATCACCGGCGTCAAAATGGCGCTCTCTACAAAACAGCACGATCCGATGCTCAAGGCCACTTCATCATGTCGAACCTTGCGCCCGGTCCATATACTCTGTTTGCCTGGACGTCCATTCCCCCCGGCGGGTATCAAAATGCAGAATTCATGTCCCGATATGCGGGCCGCGGCGCATCCGTCATTATCGAGACGGGCCGTCGAACGACCGCGAAATGCGAGCTTATTCCGTAATACAATTCCATTTCCCCTGGATTGATTGGCCTTTGTGGCAACTACCTGATGAACTCAAACCGGGCGCGGTCTCGAACGCGTTGGAAGACTGGCAGGTTGCCACTCGCGAAAGGCCCGGTTAATTCGCCGCAGGGCGAAGTGTAGATGCTGGGATATTCACGTTGAACTTCACTTCCTGCACTTTGGAGACGATGCGACCCATCTCCCCGCCCTGCACTACGGAACAGAACGGGACCATCTCTCCGTCAACGTTGCGGTAATCGCTGTAGATCGTCTCTTCGCTTGTTCCCTCGGAAGCGCGTTTGACGACCAGGAATGATTTCGCCGAAATGTAGTCGCTGATGGCGTTGCCTTTCTCTGGCGTTTTGACGACGACGTAGACCTCTTCGTCGGCAACCTTCGACTTCTCTTTGATCGTCACGGTCTTGTAAAGCTTCTTCCAATTCAACTGCTCGTAATAATCGGAGCTGATGCGTGTAGATTCCAACTGTTCGTCGTTGTATCTTTCGCCTTCCCCTGGACTGCGTTCGACGCCGCCCTGCGCTCCATCAAAATACTCACGTTGGGAGGCAATCTTCTTGCCCAATCCCACGATCGTCGTGATCGTCGCCGACAGATTCGGCGCTTGCGAATAGACGGCGATTTTGCCAGTCAATCCCTGATTCTCAAAATCGAGCGTGGCGGACCCAGTCGTCGAACGGTGCCTGCGCAGATTGGCCTCGCCTCCAGCGGCGGCCAGTGCTTTCGCCATCAGTTCGTCCACCGTGATGTCGATCGTTGCGAAAGACGCTGGACCTGCTAACGCCGCGGATTCTCCGATATCGCTCTGCGGAGGAACAGACTCCGTGTTCTCAGCCAATGTCTGTGGCTTTCCAACGATGTTGTCGAAAACGACCTCGCTAATCAGCGCCAATCCGCGGTTGGAGGAAGCGTTGGTTAACAAAACGAAGCCAAGTTTCTGATCTGGCACCAGTTCCACCAGGGAGGTGAATCCATTTATTCCACCGGGGTGATAAATGAAATGATGACCGTTGCGGTCAGCCAAAAACCAACCGAGCCCATAACCTGCACCCGGCAAATACGGCGGCACGCCAAAGTTGTCATCCACCGTGATGTGCCTCTTCACAATTTCGCTGAAGCCCCTTTCCGATACGAATCTTTTGCCGTCAAGCACGCCGCCTCCGAGCATCAGCCGAATCCACTGAGACAAATCGATGACGTTCGAGGTGATCGCTCCGGCCGCCGCTATGTTGGCCATGGCGTGCGAGGCAAAGACAACTTTCGTTGCAACCTTGTTCTCGAGCCAATAGCCAGTGGCGTGGTTTGTGACTCTCACCATCTGTTTGAGCGAAGGGTAACTGGATTTCATGCCGAGCGGTTTGAAAACGCGTTCTTCAATGAACTTCTCCCAGGTCGTGCCGTTGGCCTTTGCGACGACTTCGCCCGCCGCGCTGTACATAATGTTCTGGTACTGAAACTTCTCGCGAAATTTGGCCGTGGGTTTGGCGAGGCCAGCAACCTTGATCACCTCCGACCGATTGAGGACTCCCGTAGAACTGACCAAATCACGGACAGCCAAGCCCGAACTGTGAATCAGCAAATCGCGCACGGTGATCCTCGTATCGGCTTCAGGATCCTGAAGTCTGAAATAGGACAGGTGTTTTTTCGGCGAATCGTCGAGCGAGAGTTTGCCTGCATCCTGGCTGATCACCGCAGCCATTGCAGTGAAGGATTTCGTGCAGGAGGCGATGGCGAACAAGGTGTCGGCAGTCACGGGCAGATTGTGCTCGACATCGCGCAATCCGAATCCTTTCTGGAAAATCACCCTGTCGTCTTTGACGATAGCAACGGCAACGCCGGGTACTCCAAGCTCCTTTCGTTTCTCTTCAATCTCCTTCTCAATCTTTGCGAGTTTCTCGGCCAGCCCCGTTGGTTGGCCCAGGGCCGACGCGGGCTGGTTTTGCGCTTGAGCCGAAAGCGAAGTAATGTTGGCGGCGCCGAGCGGCAACGTGAGAAGAAAGAATATGAGCGTCTGTGCTATTCGTTTTGGCATCGCAGTTCTCTCTTACCATCCTGGGCGTCACGGTTGTTGCAGCATTTGACGCACGCGGTCGAGAACGGCGTCTTTGTTTTCGCGGAAGTCTTTTACCGTGAGGTCGACCACCACATCAGGTATCACGCCGCGTCCTTCCAGCCGGATGCCCTTTGCAGTGTGGTAGTCCATGAGGGCGACGTGAAGGTCGAAACGGTTCGGTAACTTGTAATGCGTACCAAGCAACACGCCGCCTTGAGTCCGTTGGCCGATAACGATTCCGCGCCCCGTTTCCTGGATAGCCTGGGCGAATACTTCTGCCGCGCTCTGGGTGGAATGGTCGGTTAGGACAAAGATACGGTCCTGATAAGCGGACTTGTTGCCGCCGGTCTTGAGAGTGTATTCCTTGCCTTTCCGGTCACGGAACTTGCCGATGACTGTTTTTTGGCTAAAGAAGAGATCGAAGACCTTTAGCTGCTCTGCAAGGCTTCCTCCCCCGTTGCCGCGAAGGTCGAGGACTATTGCCGCCGCCGACCTGTTGCGCGAGACCTGATCGGCGAGCCATTTTCCTGGGGCCAACGTAAAACTGGAAAAGCGCAGGTACACGGCGCCTCCTTCCAGGAGTTGGACGCTCCCGGGCTCAGAAGGGAATGTGTACGATCCGCAAGGTAGCTCGAGGCTTCGCGTTTGATCCTTCGAGTCCACCATTCGGACGGAGACTCTTCTTTTCAATCCGAGGCAATCGCCCTCCGCAAACGTCAGTATCCAACCGGGCTTCATCCCTTCACGTTGTGCGGCGGAATCTTGAGCTATAGCACTAACAAGCCACTTCTCCTCGATCTGGGTTAAAGCAACGCCATAGTTGTAACTGAAACCTTGATTGACGCCCATATGGGACACGTGAAGTTCGTTCACCATCCTCGCCAGGAGGTCGCGCAATTGAGGCTTGTCCGTTGCCGCTTCGACGAGAGGCTGGTACCTCACCTTCATCTGAGCCCAATCCACACCATTGAACTTTGCATCAAAGAAGTGTTTGTTAACCGTTTCCCACGTCTTGTTGAAAACATTCAAACGATCCGCCAGAGAAATCTGCAAGTCGGGGACAGGGCGCTCAGCAAGGTCCTGAGCTGGCGCAAAGGTCCGAAAAAGAATGATTCCAACAAGAACGATATTTCTGAGCGACGATTCTCTTTGCATGACTTGAAAGAGCGTCTGCATTCAATCCACACTTCGCCGGGACAGCCAGTTCACGTCGGTTCGCGATTGAATTTCGCCTGCGTTAAAAGCCCTGACAAGATCCGGCATCGAGCAAAGGAGCGCGGCCCATCGTTTCCCGTCGGCAACCTGGTACGTGCCGTCGAGCACGCCGTTGCTCGGCCCCCCATTGACGCGAATCATCATGCTCGATGGGTTTAGAGGGAATGTCGCAACGTTCGAAAGAAACTTGTCCTGAACTTCGTTATCGAAAAGGTATTCATCGACGTTGGAGGCGTAGAAAAGGCCGATGGTGGCGCCATGCTCCTTTGCGTAGTGCCCGACGGCCCGCAGCGCTTTCGGACCGGCAAAGTCTCCAACGATTGGGATGATGAGGTTCTTCCTTTCGTAATCTTGAATGGTGCTGAAGCTTTCTTCGGTCGCCAGATAGCTCCAGTTGTGACCCAACCGATCCGTAGTCGTGGACATCAGCGACTTGTAAGTCCAAGTGTCCGGCGCAGGCCCGACGCGAGACCGGGCAAACCGGATATCCATCGTCTGATAGGTCATCGCGGGCCCGCCCCGAAAGAACGCGGTGTACACCTTCGTCAATCCCTGTTTATCTTCGGCGGACAGAGCGAATCCGTGTTTTGTCGTCAGGAGGTCCCATGCTGCGGAAAGGTTGGAATTAAAAAGCTGCTCGTCGGATGGGACCTGTTCGAATGCCTCGAAGAGTGCCATCGCCGTCGAGGACGTTGTCAGGCCGGACGGCGCCTTCCTGGAAAACAAACGAGACAGAAATTCGACGCGGTCGGCGGAAAGCTCGACCACTGCCTTATACAACAGGAGTTCCAGCATGTTCTGCCGGCGAATGTCGACAATGAAAGCCATCTTCGGCTTTAGCGCAGAAATGTAGCTGAGGTTTTGCTCGGGGCCCACGCCAATGAAGATGGAGCTGGGGTTGAATGTTTTCTTTAGTTCCGGCAGGACGACCTGGTAATCGTCTTCGTTCGATACGAAGTTTTCGAACCTGTAGGTGCCATTGGGTTCGGAAAAGTCGGTAACGATTTTCCAAAACTCTTTGTCGCTGAGTTGAGCCGGAAGGCCTTCAGCCGCAAGGATGGCGGACGAAATCAGAAACAGACCGATCGTCAGAAACATTCGACTGCAAATTCTTATCATGATTGAACCTCCGGATGACCACAGTGCGTCAAAAACGTCTCAATTTACTTGCGCGTCGCCGTTTCGTGGACCGAACCGCGATGCAGTATCAGGCGCCCGGCCTCGCCCTTTGCGTTTGCTGGGAATTCGATTTCGGCGTCGACATCTTTGAAGAAGAAGCGGGTTTCAGACTCGGCGAAAAGTGGGTACTTGAACTGGCCGCTGGACTCGGCCATCAGGCGATCACCCTCGAGTGTGATCAGAAAGTCGAACCCAGGCCTGCGAGTGTACGTGCCCACGTATCGTTTCAGAATGTTGGTTGGCAACGTTACCGCAATTTTCTCCGGCACGCGTTTCGCGCTTTGCTCCTGGCCGTTCTGGCGCAACACCGCATGCGTGACGTCGCCTTTTTCGTTTTTGAAGAATTCGAACTCGATGCCAACGGCCGCGAGGCGAAATTTTGTGTTCGAGAGCGCAGTCAGGGCGAGAGACTCCGAACCATCTACGGAAACCATCAGGCGATCGCCGGCCAGAGCAACAATTATCTTCGTGCTCGGCGCCAACCGGTATGTTGCAGCGTAGGTCTCCAGAATCTGGCTGGGAACAACGATCCCGCCTTGCTGGAGGCCGTGAATCGGAACGGACCAGAAAAGAGCAAACGTCAGCAGTCCGATAAAGAGTGAGCGCATGTTGAACCTCCGTGCCTTTGTTTGTTGCGGCCATAATGGAAGGCGCGAACAGCGGCGAAAAACCCGCAAGATCGATGGAGTTTTTCTAATAATCCGAGGCAATGACAGCAAGCCGCGATGTCACAGCGCTGTTAATCGAATGGAATGAAGGCGATGACGCCAAAGCGACAGCGGCGCATCTCGCAACGCAGACGGTCTATGGTCCCGCGATACTACTGAATTCAAGCCCATTAGTTTCTTCATATGTCCAAACTTGAACCTGCCATTCTAATGGATAATGTCCACCGGTTCAGGTTCAGCAATTGCCCCAGGGCGGCACAATAGCTGTAATCGCGATTCCCCACTGTAGGGGCGGTCTATGACCGCCCACAATTGCGAGGAGTGCAATCCTTCCAAATTGTGGGCGGTCATAG
>JBGPBY010000181.1:0-12345 GCA_041481485.1 Terriglobia bacterium | reverse complement strand
GCTTCCTTGTTGAGCCGCGGAGCGGCGGCACTCCCCATAGCCACCGGCGTAAGCCGGTGGAATGCGCATCGCGGCCAATCTAAAAATTCAACCCCCCGCTATTGACACTCACTGTCACATGTGTCACATTAGTGATGTGACACTATTCAGCGTGACGCTCAAGCCCGGCGACTCCATTTTCGATCAGGTTGTCTATGCCGCGCAAAAGGCCTTTATCAGCGGCGAATTTCTGCCGGGGCAGCCTTTCCCGTCCGTCCGGGCGCTTGCCGCCAGTCTCAAGATTCATCCGAATACGGCGCACAAAGTCATTCAACACCTCATTCAGGAGCGGCTGCTGGAAGCACGTCCTGGACTTGGCACAGTTGTCGCCGAGAGACCGGAAGCCCGATCGGGCGACAAGAAGCGCGTGCTGCAGCACGAGGTCGAGCAGCTTGTCGTTGCAGCAAAACGGGTCGGAGCCGATTTGAAAGATGTCGTCAACGCGGTAGAAACGCAGTGGGCAAAGCTCGAACCGCCCGTGGAGAAAAATCGCAAATGATTCATGTGGAGAATCTCTGGAAAACTTTCAGGCGGCATGACGCGCTGCGCGGACTGTCGTTTAACGTTGAGCCGGGAAGCGCTATGGCATTGATCGGCGCCAATGGCGCAGGAAAGACCACCACCCTTAAAATCCTGATGAATATTATGGAGCCGACGCGGGGACACGTGCGCATTCTTGGCGTCGACTCGCGCCGCATTTCGCCGAAGGAACTCTCTCAGATCGGATATGTCGCCGAGAGTCAGGAATTCCCCGGTGCACTCACCGTCGCCGAATACGTGGACTATATCCGGCCGTTTTATCCCACCTGGGACCGCGACCTGGAGACTTCTGTCCGGCGGCAGCTGGACTTGCCGCCGAAACGGCGAATCCGCGATCTGTCCCATGGTATGCGGATGAAGATGGCGCTGGCCTGCGCCCTGCCTTTCCATCCGAAACTGCTGATCCTCGATGAACCATTCAGCGGGTTGGATCTGCTCGTGCGTGAAGAACTCATGCAAGGTCTCCTGGGCCAGGCCGATGAAATGACGGTGCTGATTTCTTCCCATGAACTCGACGAAATCGCCGGCATGACTACCGATGTCGCGTTCATCGAAGAAGGCCGGCTGTTGTTCCAGGAGTCCATGGGTGGTCTCGCGGATCGCTTCCGCGAAGTGCGCGTCACTCTGGATCGCGACGCCACCCTGCCCATCGCCAATCCCAACGGCTGGATGAACATTCAGGCCGTGGGCAGCGTGCTGACATTTGTGGACGGTCATTACTCGGAACGGGAACTGGGCGAGCGAGTCCGCAAGCAAATCGATGGGGTAAGGAACATCGATGCTGAAGCCATGACCCTGCGATCGATCTTTACGACTCTGACACGACACGCGCGGACCAAACGTCCTGCAGAAAATGGGGAACTATGATCTGGAATATCTTTAAAAAAGACTGGAAGCTGCTTTGGCCCTACGCGGCGTTGTTTGCCGCCGTTCAAATTGCCGCGGCCGTGAACCTTGCATTCCGTTCCGGCGCGAATCGATCGGGGGCTTTCAACAACGCCGCCGATGTGATTCCTGTTGTCCCTGTTGCCATCGTGATCGGCGGCGCATATCTCATTGGCCTCATCGCGCAGCAGGACGCCATTCCGGGCGTGCGTCAGGACTGGCTTGTGCGGCCGATTCGACGCAGGGACCTTCTGCTCGCGAAGATTCTGTCGGTAGTTTTGTTAATCCACATTCCGATGCTTGCAGGGGACCTGTTGTACGGTGCCGCGTATCACTTTCCGCTCGGGCAATTGCTGGAATTCGCGGTTTCAAGAAACGTTTTCATTCTCCTGGGGTTGAGCCTTCCTCTGCTCGCGTTTTTTTCCCTGACAAAGAACCTGAAGGAAGCGATTGCAGCGGCGCTGGCCATTGCTGGAGTCTCCTTCCTGGTCCTGATGTTCAGCGATGTCTATCACTGGCAGGTGAACTGGATCTATCGGATAGCGCAAGAGACCGGCTTTGAGTGGGTTTCACAAAGTGCGGCAAATTTGGTTCTGCTTGTGGGAACGGCCTCAATCCTCATGCTGCAATATTTTCGGAGACGAACTCTGGCTTCCCGGTTTGTCACAGGAATTGTTTGGATCGGGTATGTCCTTGTTTTGTTTTTCCTGCCCTGGAAAGCTGCCTTTGCGATTGGAGAGAAGTTCTCGTCAGATTCCGGCATGGGGGAGAGAGTGGATGTGTCCTTCGATCCTTCCGGAGCTAGATACAAACTCATGCCGCCAACCCAGTCTGAGATCCCTCCAGAAATGTATCTGCCTGTGAGAATCAGCGGATTGCCTTCTGACGCCTACCTGCGTGCGGACCTGTATTTTACGCGAGCTGTCTTTGCTTCAGGAGAATCGAGGGATCTTAGTCTCGATCAAAAGGCCGACTTCTCTGCGAATGGACCGGGATATTTGAAGCTGGAATTTGCGCCATTGTATGCATTGGCAAGAGAGGAGGCGATGAACGATCCTCGGGTCAAAACTCAGCCGATGCAGCTGGAGATCCAACTTTGGATGACGCTTTTCAAGCCGGTCGATTCGTCGGGAATGCACTCCATGGGTGCGCCGATGAAGATTAATGGCACGGATTGCATACTTAGCTCGAACTATGTTTCTACAAGCTGGGACGATACTTCCGAAATGGAAGTTCAGTTGGGCTGTACTCCAGTGCCGAAACCGTATTGTTACACCGCCGTCTTTCAAAATCCGCCGGCGCCCTACGTGAATCGTCCTTCAATGAACTGCAGCGGAGACTACGGCCCGTTTGCCGGCAGACTGCTACCTGGCGGTTCATCGATATCTACAGTCACCTATCTTCGCGATCCGGCGGGCGTTGTGCGATATCCCTCAGGTAGCAAGGACTTGTTCAAATCGAAGATTACTTTGACGTCGTATCGGCCAGTCGATCACTTTACGAGAAAGATCGTCATTCCCGGCATTCGCCACAGCGAGTGGACTGCCGAGATCGTACCCGCAAACTAATTAATCAGGAGAACTCCCATGAAGAGAACTGCATGGATTGCTATTGCTGTGTTTGCCGCATCGACAACGATCATGAAGCCACAGAACCGCGTCCCGGCGGACCCGCGCGCGTCTGGCTCGCTTCAAGGTACGATCACGCGCGCAGGAACCAGCGAACCCATTGCCGGCGCCGACATTCAATTGTCAGTGAACACGGGTGGGCCGTTAATGAATTCGGAACAGGCTCGATCTCTTCTGGAGTCGGCGAGCCACGGTTGGGTGTTCCCACAGGAGACCATGCGTCTTGTTGTCGAGGTGCTTTCAAATCCAAGCTCTGGAGCGCCGGCGGCTCCTCAAGTGAAATCGTTTCGAAGCAAATCGGACAGTGAAGGACGTTTCTCGTTTGACAACGTGCCTGAGGGAGAAGTCACCGGAATAGTCCAGGCTCAGGGTTTCTTCGGACCGCCTGTGAACGGCGTGAGCTGGCCTTTCGCATACGGCAGTGCCGTCGTGGCGGCTCACCAGACCTCGGAAATGAAAATCTCCATGATCCCCGGTGCCGCAATCAGCGGCCGAGTGACGGATCTTTCGGGAAAGCCTCTAGTGAACGCATCGGTGGGAATCTATCGGGAGTCGTACAATTTCGGGCGGCCCGTTCTTGAGTTTGTCAGCTCGAAGACGACAGACGATCGTGGGGGATATCGTCTCTTTGCCCTGCCTCCTGGAGAATATCTGCTTACCGCCGCGCCGCGTCCGGCATCACGAAGGTTGGACCCTGCGGAACGCAACCCTGTTCCTCTGCTGACGTTTTATCCGGCGGCAACAGAGCCGTCGCACGCCATTCCGATTGCCGTCAAGGGCGGTGAAGAATTGTCCGGAATCAGTGTCCAGGTTCAGTCTGCAGTGGGAACGAGAGTCTCCGGAAAAGTGACCAGCGTATTGCCACTTTCGTCCGGCTTTTCTGAATTCGACGCGATCGTGATTCTCACACCACACGGCGGAGCAGTGCCTCCTGTCTCCTCCGGAAATGAAATTCAGGACGCCAATCCGGAAGACGGCAGCTTTCAATTCTTCAACGTACCGCCGGGCATTTACGATTTGATTGCACGACAATTCGTGGACCGGGGCTGGGGTCCCGAAGGCACTCCAGGCGGCAAGGATGAGGCGTGGATCTTTGGACGGACCACAATCGAAGTGAGCCAGGACAGTGTGGAAAACGTTGCCATTGTGGTCACCCCGGGAGTGGATGTGAAAGGCCGGGTGCTTGTGGATGGAAGTCCGTCTTCACCGGCACTCCGCCTGTCACTGTTGTCCGACGACAACTCGATACGTTCCTTCGATTCGGAAACATCAGAATCCTATGACGAGATTTCTCGATACTCACCTCGGATTGAAGCGGATGGGACGTTTCTGATCCCGGTGGTTCCACCAGGCCGGTATCGCATCCAGCCTGTTTTGGCGCTTCCACGAGGCGCGTATGTCGCAGACATCCGTCAGAACGGCATCAGCGTGTATGACAACGGATTGGTTGTCGACACCCGCGAGCCGGGTCCGCTGGAAGTCATCGTGAATACTGGCGGCGGGATGGTCGAAGGTACAGTGCGGAGCGCCGATGGAAAACCTGCGGCACAAGGCGTGACGGTGGTTCTCGTTCCTTCAGAAATTCGACGTCAGAACCCGAATTTGTATCTGACCGCACGCACCGACAAAAGCGGTGCATTTAAATGGGACAGCATTCCGCCAGGGCATTATCAGATCTTCGCCTGGGAAAACGTCTTGTCTGGCGCGTTCATGAATCCGGAATTTCTGGCGCGATTCCAGAATGCCGGGACATCCGTCACGGTCTTATCGAATCTGACGTCCAGAGCAGAAGTCAGAGTGATTCCGTAGCACGCCACGTCTGCCTGTAGGCGCGGTCTATGACCGCGCACAATTTTGAGGGATGTAGTCCCACAGATCGCGAGCGGGCATAGACCGCGCCCACAGTTGGGAAAGCCCGCGCACAGTTTTTCCTAAACGAGAGATTGTGCGCGGTCATAGACCGCGCCTACAGGGGGCCGGAATGCTCTGTACGCCGATCGGCGTATTGCAACTCCGCGATCAGGTGCGTACGGTAAACACCGGCGGATATGCCGCCGAGGGGAGCAACCATGAAGCAGTTGAGCCGGCCAACGTCTTGGATTGTTATCGTCATTCTTGCGGTGATGGCGCCCGGGGTGGTCGCGTCGGCTGCGCCGGCCGTGTGTCCGCGGTGTGTTTTCGAACCGTTGGCAGTCGTCCATGACGGGCGGGGGCCGACGCTTGCCCGCCTCCGATTCTCCGCCGATCCGAATAGCCACTACGCACTGCTGGCGGCGGAGAGCAGTTTTCCGGGCGGTCAGGTGGAGGTTGTCCTCAACGGGGCCAGGGTGCTGACCAGTGGCGCGTTCGCCAAAGAAAAGGGGAGTGCCGCACGGGTGGACGTGACCCTTGCCTCTCTCAACGAGATCGCGGTCACGGTCAACGGCCGGCCGGGCGGTGCGGTCACAGTGTGGATCGAGTCGAAGCCGCCCGTGCTCGAAGACTGCGGCGATGCGATGACGTGGTTCAACGCCCTTCCCACACCTGTCGATCAACTGCGCTCAATCGTCCCTCTTGGGTCCGTGAGTCCGCCGCAACATACCCTGCCGATTCACCACCTCAATCCGTATGCCCGGGTCACCGATCCGTCCAATCCGGTGAGCGATCCCATCGAAGCGCAGGTCTTCGCTCCCGGTCGGGCAACGCTGGTCGCCATCTCGCACGGAATCGAGAGTGACGGTCACGAGGATTTCACCCTGCACCTCAAGCCGTGCCAGCAAGTGCAGATGTACCTGATTCACCTCAACGCGTTGGTGCCGGGGCTGGAGGCTCGAGCCGGCGACCTCTCATCGGGTGTGTGTTCGCCAGGAGGATGTGCCAAGCTCCTCGATCTGGCCATCGTATCCGGCGAGCTCCTGGGGACCGCCGCGCGACCCGGGTTCTTCGGCTACGACATCGGTCTCATCGACACACGCCGCGGGCCGCTGCCGTTCGCCAATCCGAGCCGGTACGAACTGTCCTCGATCGCCTCGATCCCGCCTGAGCTCGAGGAGTTTGCCGAAACCGTGACTCCGGACCGATTGCATCAGTTCTGCGCCCTCGACTATTTCACACCGGAGCGGCGCACCGAACTCGCGTCGCTGCTCGGCTCCTTCGACGGCGCCGTCCGCAGAACTGCGCCGCCGCAGTGCGGGGAGCACATGCAGGATCTCGTCGGCACGGCGCAGGGCAACTGGTTTCTCAACGCCACCAGCAGCGCGTTCTTCGAGGACGACGAGACACTGGCGCTCGTGCACGACAAAGTGAATCCCGCGATTCCTGAGTTTTCGGTGTCCAACGCCATCCCGAACTGGACTGCGGGGGAGCGCTTCTTCAGCCCCGCCTTCACCGGTCGTGTCAACCGGGACTTTGCCCTCGTCCTGGAGGGGACGACCTACTGCTATCAAGGTCTGACGTTGCGCGGCGGCGTCGTCGAAGCGGGAGTGGTACTGGTCGCGGTGTTCTCGGAAGGGAGCGGTACCGGCAACGCGATTCGCATCGAGCGCAAGCCGGCCGCACTGAGCTGCGCGGCTCTTGGCGCGCTGTGGACGTTTTCGGAAAACGCGGTCGTTTTCAGGCGGTGACGCGGCTTCAGGGCTTTCGCCGCGGAGAAACGCATGTAGCACGCCACTTCCTACTGTAGGCGCGGTCTATGACCGCGCGCGATCTGTGGTATTGCATCCCTCAAAATTGTGGGCGGTCATAGACCGCCCCTACAGTTGGGCCCGCATTTCCCTGGATTCGGTCCATAAACGCGAGAGATTGCGCGCGGTCACAGACCGCGTCTACAGGGGGCGGGGCCGTCCCAGCGCGTGGTTTGCTGTTGCCGTTACAAGATCGTCGTCGTTTTCATGCAGCTCTGACAGCCAGCGGCGAATCCGCCGGAATGCGCGGCGGAGGAACAAGTCCGCCCCGTTGGTGCCAACGGCCTCATGGCTGCCCGACCATTGCAGCTCCTCGTCCCATCGGCTCAGCACGCAAGCGGACGAAAACAATCCCAGTGCGGCGCCGGCAATGCGTTGCTGCACATACTGCCGATCGAGAATTTCTTCGCGGTACTGAATCAGCACGCGATCGACTTCCACGCTGAACCGGCGGACCAGTCCTCCCAGATGATCTGCGCGCGACCGCAGCGCATGCGTTCGCACGGGCACATGCGGTGCATGTACCGCTGCGCCGAGCCGTTCCAGTCCGATATGCCATGCCCTGCCGAATTCACTCCACGGATGATGCAGAGCCTCCCACATTTCCTCCAGCTGCAGGCCGGGTCCGCGCAGGCCTACCAGCGCGATGAACGTTGCGAGCACTTCGTTGGCTCCCTCGCCAATCTGGTTGATGCGCGCATCGCGCAGAATGCGCTCCAGGGGCTTATCGGTAAAATACGCAGCACCTCCGAAGATCTGGAAAGCATCGTTGACAATGCGCCACAATGCTTCGCTGGCGAAGACTTTCAGCATCGCAGTCTCGAGCATGTAATCTTCGAGGCCGCGATCGATCAGCGAAGCCGTGACTGTCGTCATGGCCTCCATCGCGTAAGTATCGGCGGCCATGCGCGCCAGTTTCTTTTTCACGAGCTCAAAGTCACCCAGAGTGTGGCCAAACTGCCGGCGCGTGTTTGCGTGATCGGCAGCCAGGCGAAGGCACGCCTTCGCTGCGCCCGTGCAGCATGCGCCAAAGGTTGTCCGGCCAAAATCGAGAACGGTCAGCGCCACTTTCAACCCTTTGCCGATTTCGCCCAGAATATTTTCTTTCGGCACCGCCATGTTTCGAAACGCCAGCCGGGCGGTGGCCGTTCCTCGAATTCCCATTTTCGACATTCGCGGTTCGACCAATTCAAATCCGGGCATGTCCGGAGTCGTCAGAAAAGCCGTGATCTTGTTGTCTGGCGTCCGCGCCATGACGGTCAGCACACTGGCGAGCGCAGCGTTGGTGATGTAGCGCTTCTCCCCATTCAGAATGTAGTGCGATCCCTCGGGATTCAACGTTGCCCGCGTCTGAACGTTGCCTGCATCCGACCCGGCTTCCGGTTCAGTCAGGGCGAAGGCCGCAATTTGTTCGCCCGTCACCAGCGCCGGCAACCAACGCGCTTTCTGTTCTTCGGTGCCAAACAGCACCAGCGCGCGCAGTCCGAGGGAATGATGAGCATTCACAAAAATCGATGTCGATGCACAGCGGCTGCCGATCTCTTCCATGACGTGGCAGTACGCCATCTGTGAAAAACCGCGTCCTCCGAGTTGTTCCGGTGCGGCTAATCCGAGAATTCCAAGGCGCGCGAGGCCTGCGATGAGCTCTTTCGGAATATCGGCCTGCCGGTCGATGGCTGCGGGATCCAGATGATCATCCAGAAACTGACGGAGCGGCGGCATGATGGCGTCCAGCCGGTTCTGCTGTTCCGGAGCCATGGACGGATAAGGCATCACCCAGTCCGAGATGAACCGCCCAAGGTAGAGCCCCTTGGCGATGCCGAGTTTTTGCGGACCGGTGAACAACAATTCATCGGCTGCGCGAATCTGCTCGGCCCGGTCCGGATTCATTCGGCACTCACGAAATAAACATCGCGCACGGACCAGGTGGCCTTGCGGCGGAATTTCGCAGTGACTTTCATGCCGATCTTTGTATTTTCGCGATCAACGCCCACGAGGCGTGTCAGAAACAGCGTATCCACCCCTTCGAATTCAATCAGCGCCAGAGTAAATGGAACGTCTTTCAGAAATTCCTCGGCGGCAAAATAACAGACCGTCCATGAATGTACCCGCCCGGCCGGCGGCAGTTCGAACCATTCGGTGGCCTGGCCGCAGTACATGCAATGGCTGCGCGGTGTCGCATATTTGTACCGGCACTTTCTGCACCGGCTGCCAAGAAGCCTTTTCTTCGAAAGGCCGTGGAAGAACGGGGTGTCCTGTTTGAAGCTGTGGAGATAGTCGACATGAAAGTGATCGTGAATGATGAGCGGATCCACCGAAAACACTTCGGTGCCGTGTTCAATTTCCGGAAGTCTCGGATTGTTTTTCATGGCCTCTCCAGAATTGAACAGGTGACATAGGTGCCGGTTCCCGCGTGCGAATGAATGAGGCCGCGTTTGGCGCTTTTCACCTGAAGTTTGTTATTGCCGAAATGTTTCTTGATGGAACGCTGCATTTGCCAGAACATGCAAACCGCCTGCATCAATCCCGTTGCACCGACAGGATGCCCGCAGGCGAGCAGACCTCCTGACGGATTGACAGGCAATTTCCCCTCAAGCGTCGGGTGGCCTTCGTCGATGAATCGTCCGCCTTCTCCGTACTTGCACAATCCGAGATCCTCGTAGGTTTGGAGTTCGCTCGAGCTGTACGCGTCGTGCAGTTCTATGACATCGAGTTCTTCGAGAGGATTGGTGATGCCGGCCATCTTATAGGCATTGGATGCAGCAGTTCGTCCGGCACGGAAAGAATGAACGCCGGGATATTTCAGATTCTTGTAATCCTTCGCGCTCTCGTGAGGCAGCAGCGGCACTTTCCCGTGTGGACGATCGGCAAACCGCATGCAGTCGCTGCCTGCGCCGATGCCGGTAATTTTCACGGGCGATTTGCAGAATTTTTCCGCGGCCTCTTCCGAAGCGAGGAGGCAGACGGCGGCGCCGTCACTCATCACGCAAATGTCGTGGCGCTTCAGCGGCCACGCAATGTATTCCGAGTTCATCACGTCCGCGAGAGTCAGCGCCAGATGCTCCTGGGCGTAGGGATTGTGTAGCGCATTGTTGTGGTTCTTGATGGCGATCCGGGCCAGCTGCTCTTCAGTGGTGCCGAACTCGTGCATGTGACGCACGACCATCATTGCGTAATAACCGTTGTAGTAGCCTCCGACCGGAAAATCGAAATTCGTGTCGGATGCCAGCGCAATGAATTCGTTTCCTTTTGCGGTTTCGACATGCGACATCGTTTCGAATCCCATGGCGGCTACAACGTCGTATCGGCCGCTGGCCACCGATTCCCACGCTTGCTGGAAACACAGTCCGCCGGTGGCGCCGCCGCCTTCGATACGGACATGAGGCTTTGGGCACAGCCCCACGTAGTCCTGCACCATGGCGCCGGCCTTCAGCTGGCGGGTGAAGTGATCGGAGAAATAAGAGATTACGCTGCCGTCGATATCGCGAACGGAAAGTTTTCCGTCAAGGTCTTCGAGCGCGTAGTCCAGCGCTTCTTTCACCATCAGACGGAAATCCTTATCGGGGTGTGCCTTCGCGAACTTTGTGATGCCGCCGGAGATCATGTATACAGGTCGCATGGTTTAAGAATAGTCTAAATCGCGTTTCGGATGTCTTCAATGGAGTTCCCATTTTCCAGCGAGGACAAATCGCCGGGATCGTTGCCAAGATAGGCCGCGCGAATCACCCGCCGCATGACTTTTGCATTGCGGGTCTTGGGAAGATCGCGGACGAATCGAATGTCGTGTGGAGCAAATGGCTTCCCGAGCGCGCGGGTGACGCGATCCTTTAATTCCGCGCGCAGCGTCTCATGACTTTTCTGATGGTCTTTCAAAACGCAGAAGCAAACCAAAGCCTCGCCTTTTGCAGGATCGGGTACTCCGATGGCGGCGGCCTCGCTGACGGACGGATGTTCGACAAGCACGGCTTCAACTTCGGCCGGACCGAGCCGTTTGCCGGCTATTTTGATCGTGTCGTCCGAGCGGCCGAGGATGTACCACAATCCGGTCTTGTCGCGAGCGGCCCAGTCCCCGTGATCCCATATATTCGGAAACCGCGACCAGTACGATTCGATATAGCGATTGGGATCATTCCAGAATCCGCGGGTCATGCCGATCCACGGCTGGCGAACGACCAGTTCGCCGACTTCGCCTTGAATCGATCGTCCCTGTTCATCGACGACATCGGCATCCATACCCGGCACCGGACCGCTGAAAGCGCACGGTTTCAACGGCGTCAAGACATTTCCCATGAGAATGCCGCCGGAGATTTCCGTGCCGCCGCTGTAGTTGATGATCGGCAATTTCCCTCTACCGATGACATTGAACAGCCAGAGCCATAGCTCCGGGTTCCATGGCTCTCCCGTGGAGCCGAACTTTCGGAGCGAAGATAAGTCATGAGCTGGCGGTGCGGTTTCGTTATGCCGCATCATCGCTCGCGTGAGCGTCGGAGAAATTCCGAGTGTGGTGACTCGATGGTTTTCGATGATGGACCACAGACGATCCGGACGCGGATAGTCCAGAGAGCCGTCGTAGATGAGCATTGTCGTGCCGAGTAGCAGCGTGCCAAATACCAGCCAGGGGCCCATCATCCAGCCCATGTCGGTAATCCAGAACATGGTTTCGTCGGCGTGCAGGTCCAGACCCATCCAGATGTCCTGCGCTGCTTTGATCGGGAATCCGCAATGCGTGTGAACGGCTCCTTTTGGCGGACCGCTGGTTCCGGAGGTGTAAATCAGCATCATCACGTCTTCGGCGGACGTGGGTTCAGTCTCCGATGCATTGTGGAATCGCTGCCATTCCGGAAGGATCACTTTCACATTCGGATACATACTCGCCGCTTCATCCGCGATTACTTTCATCGCCACGACCTGACCGCGGCGCTGAAATCGCTCTGCGGTGATCAAGCCCCTTGCTCCCGCATTGAGCAGCCGTGCGGCCACGGCCTTTGCGCCAAAACCGGAAAACAGCGGAAGGAAAACCGCGCCGATTTTGATAATGGCCAGCATGGCGATGACACATTCCGAAATCATCGGCATATAGACTCCAATGACGTCACCCTTACCGAATCCCAGAGACCGAAAGTAAGTGGCGGCACGGTTCACATCGCTTCGAAGCTCGGCATAAGTCAGCGTTCGCATGGTGGCATCCGATTCGCCTTCCCAGCGCAGCGCAATCTTTTGGTCGGTGGCCGTTCCGGAGTATTTATCCAGGCAATTGTGGATGATGTTCATTTCTCCGCCGGCGCACCACACCGGCCACTGGATGCCGCGCGAGAGATCGAGAAGCCGGGAATAGGGTTTGTCGAACCGGATATCGAGCGTCTCGATCACCGCTTTCCAGAACCACTCGAGGTCCGTCGTGGATCGGCGTTGAAGCTCCTCGAGCGTCGCGATGCCGTGCCGGTCCATGAAGTGCTGCAGATTGCTGTGGGCGATAAGCTCCGCAGTGGGCCGCCAGACAATGTCACCTTCAAATTCAAATCGCTTCAAGTACCCTCTCCATGGGGAAATTCCGGCCCACTGTAGGCGCGGTCTATGACCGCGCACAATCT
>JBGPBY010000180.1:0-12377 GCA_041481485.1 Terriglobia bacterium | reverse complement strand
TGAGATTTCCCGCGAGTGGGGTTCGTCGTTACATTGAGGATGAGATCAAAGAGGCACAGCGCAAACGGGAACAGGCCGAACAGAGGAGCCTCTCAGCACGATGAGCCTCTACCGACGATTCCCTGTGGATCTGCATGATGACCACCGCTTCACTCAACTGTCGCGGCCACAGCCCTGCGCACAATGGCTGTACGTGTTCCTGCTGACTGGACGTGCGTCGATCATCGTACCCGGTGTTGTCGATGCCGGTGAGGCCGCGCTGGCGGAAATGCTCCAGTGGGACCTTCAGGAGTTCCGTGACTGCTTTCAGGAACTGGTAGATAAGGCGATGGCGATAGCCGACTGGAAGGCTCGTCTCGTTTTCTTGCCGGACGCACTGGCTGTCAACGCTCCCACTCCAAACAATCCCAATGTTGTCCGAGCTTGGCGTAAAGCGTTTGACCGGCTCCCGGAATGCCCATTGAAGGATGAGATTTTGCGGCGCGTGAAAAACCTCCTGAAAACGTTCAGTGAACAGAAGCAGGTCAAGAAGCCGAAGTGCTTTACGGAACCCTTCGCCGATGTCTTTCCGAAAGACATTAATGATGTCTCTTCAGAAGTCATACCTGAAGCCTTTCAGAAGCCTTTGAGTGAGTCATTACTAAAGTCATCGTTTACCAGTGTCCAGTATCCAGTATCCAGTGTTCAGGAATCAGCATCAGGGATAAAGGGAACACTTGCCCGAGTGAAATCCAAAAATCCGAAGGCCAATGGACACTCTGGGAAAGTCCTCTCTGAGAGGGACACCCAAATCTTCAAAATCTTCCGACGACGATGGGAAATGGAGAGACCACGGAAGCGCTACGAATTTTCCAACCGGGACCGGGTGCAGATTGTTCATCTCTGCAACACACTGGGCATCACCCTCAACGAAGTCCCGGACGGCTGGGAACAAACCGTGACGAACTTTCTCGAATCACCACTGGAGAGTCACAAACTTCACTATCTCTGCAAAAACCACGAATGGTTCTCTCAGGGGATCGTCGATCCACAGGGGCCACAAGCCCACCTGTTGACCGGCAAGCAGCACTACGGCAATCCCGGCCGTAAAAACGGAGGTTTTGACCTCAACCCTGAAGGAACAGAGGTCACGCGTAGAACACAGGACTGGCAAGGGTCTTGAACGCTCCATCAGCCAGCATCAGCCAGCTTGAAGGTTTTGAGGCCATTCACACAGGCCAGAAAGGAGGGTTGCAGTGACGATGACAACACACTTAACACTTTCCGACGTGTTGGCGTTGATCGAGAGGATCAACAACGAGAGGCAATTCGTCGCTGTGCTGGAAAAGGATCAACTGGGCATCATCGGTCGCGTTTCCTCAGATCCAGAAGCGCGGCGAGAACTGGCCAGCAATCGTGCAGAGATTGCCTCAGTTCGCAGAGCCATCAAGGAGCTTGAAACCCAGATCGACGAAATCTTGGAAAGGCCGACCCAAACCCGCAGTTAACAGGAGAACACACAATGAAACTTTCGCTCACAAACGACCAGCTCAACAAAGCCATGAAGGCCATCGACGGCCTCTCGCCACAACTGCAATACAAACCGTTGCGCTGGGAAATCAGCGCCGACTCGGTCTCGGCCTACAGCGCCGACGCCGAAATCGGAACAGTCAGCACGGGCGGAATCTCCCCCGGTGCAGGCTGGGTCCAGAGCAAGCTCCACGGGTCGGAGTCGATCCATATCCAATTGAGCAGTGACTAAATCATTACCGCCGCGCCTTTGTGGCTCGGCATCACAGGAGGAAACAAAAATGCAGAACATTCAGAAAAACCAAGATCAAAGCGTGCTCGTTGAAGTCCGCAAGCTCATCGAAGAGGAACAGGTACGAATCCTGAAAACGACTGGGAAATCCATCACTGAATTGGAAGCCCAAGCGCGGATCTTCAAAAACGCTCCGGCCCTCCACGCGAAGTGGCGTGCCGCGTCGTTCCGAGGCTAACAAGTTTGGCGTAGTCCTCCGGCTGCTTTTGTCGGCAGCTCTCACTGCGCCACAGGGTAGCGTGCCGTCCTATCCCGGCAGCACGCGCCCTGTCTTTCTCGAAAGGAAATCACATGTATCTATTCAATGAAGTGATGTCGATGTCACCAGAGCAACGTCAATCCTTAAGGCTCAGCCATCAGGCGCAGGCGGTTCCCGCTGCCGTGATGGGCGTCGAGAAGATCGCGAAGCTTTCGGAGCATACCGGCGTGGATATAGCCACGGCGGCAGTCATCATCATGAAGCACCAGCCGGACAGCTACGATCAATATCGGAAAGCGAACTTCAAATGAAAGCGCTGCTGCCAAGCTGTCACGCCGTTGAGGCGGCACTCAGTGAGATCGCGCTCCATCAGGGAGTGCCCTTTGACGACGAAGTGCAGCGGTGCTACGCGACATTGGTCCGTGAAGTAACGGACTTCGACGCAACGGAACCAGCAAATGCCGACATGCTGGCACGGGCGATTTATTTGTCATTCTGGGCCGGGTGGCGTGCCAGAAGCGCAGCCGAAGATGAGGCAGCGTTGAAGAGTTTGATTGCAGAGTAATCGAGTTCGACGTGGGTTCCTTCCTCACGTCGGTGCTGTGCCGGTCATGACCTTCCGGCGCGGCGGGGCCGGGGTGCAGATTTCATCACTGGACGCTGCATCCCGGTTCTTTTCAGGAGCACGAATGAGTAGAGCAGCAAAAAAAATCCGGCAACACCGCGACGAGGTCAGTAACTCTCGCCCGGTAGATGCCCGTGGCCTGTGGTGCAAGACACCGCAACAGGACACTTGCAGCGTGTGCGGATCTCCCGTGCCAGAGGCACAACGGCGGAGTGAAGTCAGGAATACCGGGCCAAGAGGGACTCCACAGCGATGGATATTTTGTATTCGATGTTTCGTCCCAACAACAGCCACGAAGCGCAGCAAAGGTGAATCCTATGGAAGATAAAAAGAAAGTGTTCAAGCGGCGGCGATGGCACAAACCATTCTTGGAAAACCTTCCGAAGTTCGGCACCATCACAGCCGCATCCACCGCCAGCGGAATATCGAGAGCCAGCGTATACCGGGAACGCGCCTTCACGGTGTTTGAGGAGTTAGTCCAGGACGCCTACCTCCAACACCGAGACCTGCTTCTCCTGAAGATGACAAACTTCGCCATGAAGGAAGGTGCGGCTTCAGCGCCGACAGCCGTACAGGCGCTTCAGTACCTCATCAATCGGGCGGACAAACGACTCGCAGACGCCGACCGCGCAGGTGGAGCGGAAGTTCCAAACGACGACACCTCGATAACGATCACGGTGACCGAATCCGTCGCGAAACGGTTATTTCCGAGGATGCTGGAGTTGCACCGGGCGGACCAAAACGAACCATTTGGGGACATAACCGGGCCGGATGACGACGAAAAGAAGCCCAACTGATGCTGATTCACCACACTGTGTGGATTCCTTCACTCGATGGCAGGTCGGCCAGAAGCACCGCCGATTCATGGAGTTTCAGACTTTCGATGGAAAAGCAGTGAGACAAATGGAACACAGAAGGCCCATTTTCCTTCTCAGGATGGCCCACAAGCCCTTCTCGCGGCCAAAGTCGGGGTTTGGCCCAGTCCCGAAAACCTGAAGGTTTCGACATGTTCATTGCACAGGAAAAGGTCATCCTTTAAGTGGTTGTTAAATCAATAGGTTGCAGGAGTCATCAGGCAGCGATAAGGCAAGTCAGGATCGGTCGATATGGGAATGTGGTACAATAAGTTGTTTAGTTTGAACGATTTAGAAGCGGCCCCGTCCGGCGCGTTAACACCGAGCGGGGCCTTGTAACCACATCCGAACCTAGTTGGAGGCTCGAAACATGGCACGCGGAAGCATAACATCCAGAACTACAGCAGACGGCTCGAAACGCTACGATTGTTGCATCAGAATTGAAGGTCGAAAGAAGTACAAAACTTTCGAACTGAAACGAGACGCGGAAGGCTGGCTCGACAAGAATTCGACCGACCTTCGAGAGCACACCTACCGGGAACTGACTCCCGCATCCTTTAAACAATATGCCGAGAAATGGCGCAAGAAAAACCTGATCCCCGAGGAACTGAAGCCCAGCACACTCAGCGTGTACAACTACCTGCTGGACCGGCATCTCATCCCGTTTTTCGGACACCGTCCGATGGCCGCGATATCCACGGGGGATATCACGGAGCTGCGTGCTGAACTCCTTCAGGGGAAGGGAGACACGAAGGCGCAGTCGTCGCAGTCCACAAAGAAGATCATGGCTCTCCTGAACAAATTCTTCGGTGACGCTCAGGAAGACAATTACGTGCGACTGAATCCGATGCCGACACGACGGCGCAAAGCAGACAAGGCCACGAAGGCTTCTCGCCGTGGTAAGGCGCTCCAGCGGGGTGAAGCACAGCGGTTGCTCGAACAATGCGACGACACCTTGAGGCTGATCGTTCTCATCGGGTTGTTGGCCGGACTTCGGCGCGGAGAGATCTTTGCCTTGGACTGGGAGAGCATCGACTGTGAGAACGACCAGATTCGTGTTTCGCGAAATCTCTTTTGGCGCTACGGCAAGCACCATAATTTGGCGGAGGATGAGCCGTCATTCGTGATTCACACACCGAAAAGCGAGAGCGGCGTGCGCTCGGTGGACTTGTCTCCCGAATTGAAAAAAGAGTTTCTGGCTTACAAGCTGAAATGCAAAAGCAAAGACCGAACTGGCCTCATCTTCAGAAGCCGCGAAGGCACTCCACTGGACCCCAACAACATCTTCAGCAGATGGTTCAAGCCAGCCGTGGAGCGTGCCCGTGAGAAGGCCGAAGAGGAGAAGGACCATGAGGCGGCGAAAGGACTGGAGGACTTGCACATCCATGACCTCCGGCACACGTTCGGTTCGTGGCAAGTCGCGCAGGGCGAGGACATTCTGTACGTCGCGAAGCAGATGGGCCATGCTCGACCGTCGATCACGGCTGACGTGTACTCTCACTTACTGGAAAAACGGAGACCACAGGCGGCAGCAAAGATGGATGATTTCTTGTTCGGCACGAAGGCCGCATCAGTCGGCTAAACACCTCAACCACGGGGGACCATCCGGTCCCTCGTCCTCTGCATCATCATTATCAGCGTCATCATCTTCCGTCATTGCTGTCAGCAGCAGGGGGCGGAGCGCTCCTACTTTTGGATGACCTCGATGCCGCGAGACGTTGTGGCGGATCTGAAGAGTTGCCTCTGCGCCTCTGAGATGAAGTCCGCAAGTAAGACCACGATCAGGTTGGGACCGTAGCGTTCGCGGTACTGATCCAGTTGGCCGATAGCTTTCTGCAACTCGGAATTCGAGGTCGGCATCTTCCATTCGACGCCAACTCCCTTGTCTGAAGCAGCACCGATGTGGAAGTCAATTCTCAGGGTGTTGCCATAGGCGATTGCAAGTTCTGGGTGGACGTTGGCCGGACCAAAAATCTCGGCCATCTCGTCGTGGAAGGCATCATAAAAGTCTCGTTCGTACTGTCCACGCTTCTGGATTGGATACAGTTCGATGAATGGCTTCACGAGGCCGACAGTCCACTCCAAGGTTCCGGTGGGTCGAGTGAACCATCCTTCGCGGAAGCGAACCTCTCTCATGATCCGTCGATATCGAGCGTCCCGGTTCCCATCATCACTTACACCGAGAACTTCACAGAGGTCTGCGAGGGCATCGGATGTGAAGGGCTTCAGGTAACCTTCGGTTTGTGCTGGGAATCCCTCTGGTGGCATCGAGAGATACTTGGTGTTCTGGCGGATTCGATCCTGCCTCTCCGAGACACTGCCTTTTGGGTCTTGGCCGATATCACGAAGCCACTCTGAGAGTCCCTGACTGGGTGTGATGTCGAGGAAGAAATCTAGCAGGCGATTGCGAAATTCAATATCGGATGTAGGTATCGGCATGGTCCGTTCGGCCTCCTGTGAGATGTCACGCCGCCCGGAGTGAATTGGCATCGAGGCGAAGCTGATCCCAGTGTTCTTTCGTCCACATGCCGGAAACGGAACCAAATGCTTGCCAGTGTGGGTCCATCAGCCATCGGTTCACGAACAGCCTATTCTCGACGTTCTTCTCAAGGAGCCGTGGGTTTCGTATGAAGAAATCGCGCAGAGCGTGGAGTGGCGCATCGAGATGGTTTGAGATCATGGTCATCATCAAACCTGCCTTCAGTCCTTCCAGCTCTGTTTCGAGCGACCTTCTCTTCTGGAAGTATTCATACAGCCACGTCACGATCTTTTCTACAATTCCGAGCATGGATTCCTCCAAGAAATTTTGAGTTGCCTGATGGTTGCCTGATAGATGGCCTTTTCAGGCCCTTTTCCGATATCGAGAATTCTGTGTAACTTATTGACTGGGATCGAAATGGGCGCGAAGAGGTTCGAACTCTTGGCCTCTACCGTGTCAAGGTAGCGCTCATACCAACTGAGCTACGCGCCCGAGGGACCTCAAAACTATAGAAGGACGTGGGCGGAGTGTCAATTGGAGGGATGGCCACAGGTGAAGTGGCCGGCTGACGCGGCCGGGAATGCTGACGACATGCATGTTCCGCCCTTACGGTCAGCCGAGGGATTCCCAGTTCCGGCCCTGCTTTACGTCGACGATTAGGGGAACCGCAAGTTTCACGACGTTTTGCATGCGATCGCAGATCATGTCGCGGATCGAAAGTTCCTCTTCGGGGACCTCAAAAATCAGCTCATCATGGACTTGCAGAACCATGCGCGTACGCGACTGTGTGCGATGGAGCTCTTCGGAAATCTGAATCATGGCGAGCTTGATAATGTCCGCGGCGGTTCCCTGGATCGGAGAATTGATCGCGGTCCGCTCGGCCATGCTGCGGTGCATGCCGTTCTTCGAATTGATTTCGGGATGTTGGCGCAGGCGTCCAAACAGGGTTCGGGTCACGCCGGTATCTCTGGCCGAGCTGAGGCAGCTTTGGATGTATCGTTGCACACCCTGGTAACGTTCGAAATACCGCGCGATGAATAGGGCGGCTTCTTCATTGCTGATTCCCAGCTGCTGCGCCAGCCCAAACGGAGTCTGTCCGTAAACGATGCCGAAGTTCACGGCCTTTGCACGGTTGCGCTGTTCAGGTGTGACTTGATCCATCGGCACTCCCAGAACTTCGGCCGCTGTCCGGCGGTGCACGTCTTCACCCGAATGGAAGGCTTCGACCAGGCGCTCGTCGCCGGAAAGGTGGGCCACTATGCGCAGCTCCACTTGCGAATAGTCCGCTGCGACGAACCACCATCCCGATTCGGGAATGAACGCGCCGCGGATTTTCCGTCCCAGTTCCGAACGCACCGGAATGTTCTGGAGATTCGGATTCACGCTCGAGAGCCTTCCGGTTGCGGCTCCGGCCTGATTGAATGATGTATGAAGACGTCCCGTCGCCGGGTTGACCATTTGTGGAATCACGTCTACATATGTGGATTTAAATTTCGCAAATTGCCGGTATTCCAGCACGAGCCGCGGAATTTCATAATTCTTCGCAAGCTCTTCCAGCACTTCAACGGCAGTGGAGTATTGTCCGGATTTTTTCAGTTTGCGCGAATGCGGAAGATTTAGAGTCTCAAACAGAATTTCGCCAAGCTGTTTCGGAGAATTGATGTTGAACTCCGTCCCGGCCTCCGTATAGATGTGCCGCGTCAGTTCCTCCATTTGCTTTCCCATTTCGACAGACATTTTCTGGAGAATCTCAGCGTCAATACGGATTCCGTCAGCCTCAGTTTCCACCAGCACCGGCACCAGCGGAATTTCGATCTCGTGATACGCCTGCGGCACCTGGGACTCTATCTCAGGCCGGAAATGTTCGTACAGTTTTTGGATCCACGGCGTGCGATCGCCGCTGGCGAACTCTCCGAACAGGTCAAAAACTGTTTCGTTGAGGTCGTACTTCCCACGATTGGGCATGAGAAGAAATGCCATCAACATCGGATCGTCGTATGGAGGGGCGATCGGAAGGCCAGCCTGCCGCAGGCGAGCCATTGCCGATTTCAAATCCCAGGTGACCTTGCGGATTTTGGGATTGGTCAGGAGTTCTGAAATCCCCGAAACCGATTTATCGAGCGCAATGCTTGAAACACTGCCGGTGCCCGTCCATAAAGAGATTCGGCCGTCCTTCACGCCGTCTTTCACATCGAAAAAAAGCGTTTCGGAAACCGTCGGCAGCTGTTCGACCTGCACGACTTCAATCGCGGGCTCCGTCTTTTCCGGCAGGTAGTCCTTCACCATCCCGTGAAATTCCAGCTCTTTCAGCAGAGCAATCAACAACGGGCGATCCGGCGGCTTCACCGCCAGGTTCTCCCATTCCACCGCTATCGGTACCGCACTGTCGATAGTCACCAGCTGCTTGCTCAACAGAATCTGTTCGCGGTTTTCCTGAAGCGATGCGCGCTGTTTTGCACTCTTGATTTCATCGGCGTGTTCCAGACATGCCTCGATGGATCCAAATCTCTGGATCAATTCCTTCGCGGTTTTTTCTCCGATGCCGGGTGCGCCGGGGACGTTATCAGACGAGTCGCCCCACAATCCGAGCAAGTCGGGAATCTGTTCCGGCGAAACTCCAAACAACTCCGCGACCTTGTCCCTGTCCACCAGTAGATCATCTTTAGATGTGTTTAATATCAGCGTGGTGTCGACGATCTGATACAGATCCTTGTCCAGCGTGACCACGACGGGAAAGAGGCCGCGCCCCAGCGCCTGCTTCGCAACCGTGGCAATGATGTCGTCCGCTTCGTAGCCCAGTAGTTCCAGCACAGGAATGCGCATCGCTTCGCAGAACTTTCGAATCCATGGGATCTGCTGTGCCAGCTCCGCCGGCATTTTCTTTCGCGTTGCCTTGTAGGGCGCGAATTGTACATGGCGCGCTGTGGGAGCCGAACTATCCAGGGCGATGGCAATGTGCTCCGGCGGATATTTCTGAAGCACCCGCTTGAGCATGATCGCAAACCCATACGTCGCATTGGTGGGCAAGCCCTGGCTTGTTGAAAGATCACGAAGCGCAAAGTGCGCCCGGTAGGCCTGGGACATTCCATCAATGATTAAAAGAAGCGGATGTTTTATGGTTTCCACTGTTCCATCCAAACAACGTCTGTGGTCAAATGTACACGTTTCAATGATGATCGCAGCTGCTAACTTCTTAAATCTTCAGGTTCGCCAAATAGGGCACTGGATTGCATAGCGCGTAGCGCATGCGAGAACAGACGGTCGCCGGTCCGATTGAATTCAGCGGTATTGGCCTGCACACGGGTGAACCGGTAACAATGCGAATTTTGCCTGCCTCTGCAGGCACGGGTATCGTTTTTCGCCGGGTCGATCTGGACAATTTCGAACTTCGGGCGGATGTCGGCTCGGTGGAGCGAGTCGCCTATGCGACGACGCTGATGAATCGCGGCGTGTGGATCTCGACGGTCGAACACCTTCTTTCCGCGCTCTACGGTCTGGGAATCGACAATGCGATTGTGGAACTCGACAACTTCGAGGTCCCAATTCTGGATGGGAGCGGGTTGCGTTATACCGAAGCCATCCAACGCGCCGGAATCACCGCGTTGGATGCGGAGCGAAATCTCATTCGGATCACCAGGCCTTTTGCGCTCGAAGAAAACGGCAAATCCATAGCAATTTATCCTTCTGAGAAATTCAGCATCGAATATGAAATCGGATTTCCGCATCCACTGATCGGATTTCAAAAGCTCGAGGTGGAAATTACTCCCGAAAACTACGCCAGGCTGGTCGCGCCGGCGCGGACGTTTGGATTTTACGATGAAGTGGAAAGACTGCAGGCCAGCGGGCTGGTGCGTGGCGGTTCTCTTGAGAATGCGATTGTGCTGACGGAAAAGGGAATGCTTAATGAAACGTCGCTGCGATTTCCGGACGAGTTTGTGCGCCACAAAATCCTGGATCTGCTTGGAGACTTTGCGCTCATCGGGCAGCCGGTTCTGGGACGGATTGTTGCCAATCGCGCGGGACACGCGCTGCATACGCGATTTGTGGCGGAATTGCTGGAAACTGACGATCATTGGATCACCACTTCCCTTACGGAATCTCTGAACGAAGCACTCTAGCCACGGTCAGTACCTCCACCCGTTCGACGCCGCCCCGTTTCAACGTTTTTGCGACTTCGTGCATGGTGGCCCCCGTGGTGTACACGTCATCCAGCACAATCACGCATTGCGGCACGCGAACGGCACAGCATTGAAATGCGCCGGCCAGGTTCAATGTACGCTGCGATCGGCTGAGGCCGGTCTGGCTGTTCGTATTCCGGTTCCTTTTGAGAATTCCCGCATCGACCCGTAGCCCCGTTCCCTCCGCCAGTAACTCCGCCTGATTAAAACCGCGCTGCCGTTCCCGCTTGCGATGAAGCGGCACGGGGGCAATGACTTCTCCCTGAAAACCCTCCCGTTCCAGACAATCTCGCAGCAGTTTTCCCAAAGGCTTCGCCAGCGATACTCGATCGGAATACTTGAGGTGGTGAATCACCTCGCGGACCGGATCGCTGAAGATGAGCACGGAGCGCGCGAAGTCGAATGCGTGTTCGTGAAGGCGGCAGGAACCGCAGAGTCCTTCGATTGCCGGGGCCGGCATACCGCATTGTTCGCAGAAGGGACGGGTAAGGGGAGCCATCTTGCTCCAGCAGTCGGGACAGACCGGCCCCCAGCGGCGTTCGAGGACCCGGGAATTGCAGAGGATGCATGCAACGGGGAAGAGAACGTTCAGTATTGCGTCGAGCATGAGTGAGCCTCGAGGCGCGAGCTTCGTCCGCTGCAGGCGCGGTCTATGACCGCGCACGATATTTAAATTACGGATTGTGCGCGGTCATAGACCGCGCCTACAGCTCGCGCCGGGCGACGCAAAGGGCAAATCCACTCTATCATTTTTTATTTCGAATACGGATGGTTGTTCAGTATGGCGAGCGCGCGATACAGCTGTTCAAGCACCAGTACGCGGGTCATATCGTGGGTGAACGTCAGGGGAGACAGCGACCATACGTGGTCGGCGCGCTTGCGAACGGAATCGGCGACGCCTTCGAATCCGCCGATCACGAAAGTAAGGCGGCGCTGATCCTCGTTCAGATGTTTTCCGATGAACGTGGCGAGTTGCCGCGAACTCCACATCGAGCCGCCGGCGTCGAGAAGCACCACCCTATCGGAGGCATCCATTGCTCCGAGGATCTTCTCAGCCTCTTCTTCCACGCGACGCTTCCCGGGTTTAACGTCGCGGATCTCCGTAATCTCAATGGGAAGACTATGGGCGATGCGCGAAGTAAAATCCTTCGCCAGCGCGGCAAGGTTGGGGTCCTTTGTCTTTCCGAGCCAGACCAGGCGGAACTTCATAGGAGGTTGTATTTCTTGCGTTTCTCCAGCAGCGTCTTGCGGCTGATACCAAGGATATTGGCGGCTCTGATTTTTCGTCCGTGGGTCAGCTTCAGGACTTCAGCGATATAGCTGCGCTCCATGTCCTCCAGAGACGGCATTTTCTGGCTCAACGATGTTCTTGCAGACAGCCAAGCCGCGGGCAGCGAATCGGGAGTGACAAGGTCTCCCGAAGTTCGCAACAGTACCGCTCGCTCCAATCCATTTCGAAGTTCACGAATGTTCCCGGGGAAGTCATAACCGAGAAGAACGGGTTCGCAACTGTGATCGAGCTTCGCGCTTACGTTGTATTTGCGGCTCAGCTGATGAAGAAGAGCTTCGGCCATCGGAACTACTTCGTTCCTGCGTTCTCGAAGTGGAGGGATGGTGACTGAAATAAGATTCAGCCTGAAGAACAGGTCCTGGCGGAATGTTTTGCGTTCCAGCGCTTTTGCAAGTGGCGTGCTCGATAAGGCAACGATGCGGCAGTTCAGGGCAATCGGGTCGCCGCCTCCGAGTCTGAAGAATTCCTTTGCTTCGACGACGTGAAGCAGCTTTGCCTGAATTCGAAGATCGACGTTGGCGATTTCATCGAGCACCAGCGTGCCTTTCTGAGAAAGATCGAGTTTCCCCAGTTTGTTGGCCAATGCTCCAGTGAACGCGCCACGTTCATATCCGAATAATTCCGACTCAACGAGCTCGCCAGGCAGTGACCCCAAGTCGATCTTGATGAAGGGACCATGGCTCCGCGTGCTGTTGCGATGAAGCCAGTGTGCCAGTGCGTCTTTGCCGGCGCCGCTTTCTCCTTCGATCAAAACGGTGGCATCGCTATCGAAGACGCGTTCGAGGGTCCGGTAAACGAAAAGCATCGGAGAGTCTGACGAGTAAACTAAAGGATAGGGGGCCGCAGGATTCACGGCAGACATTTCCCACAGGCTGCCCAGTTGTAGGCGCGGTCATACAAAGTGTGAATGAATTGCAGGTGAGGGGAATGTCCCCTCCTCAGCTGAGGAG
>JBGPBY010000179.1:0-12392 GCA_041481485.1 Terriglobia bacterium | reverse complement strand
TCGACCGTACGAACGGCAAACCTTGCCGGCGAGGGATTGACAGGTTTGCCGTTCTTCAGAGCGCACGACAAGAAGACCGGAGAGATTCTCTGGGAAACACGCATTCCAACTGGCGGGCCCCAATCGGGATTGCCGATGACCTACATTCTCAATGGACGGCAGTACATTGTGTTCGCGGCCTCTGGCGCAAATGGCGGATCCGCGCAGTTAGTGTCTTATGCGCTGCCGGCCGCAGCTGCCGGAGGTGCGCGTGGCGGCGGAGCCCGCGGTGGCGGTCAACGCGGAGCGCAGCAGTAGTTCAGCGCGGGCGCTAATTCACCTTCGCGCCCTGGTCGTATGGCTTCAGGCGTCGGATCCACACATTGCGGTAACGAACTCGCGCGCGACCCTGCAGTTGTAAAGGCAGTTCGGGATCGTGCGAAGTGTAGACGTGCGGCGTCATGGTGGGCGTCGTCGTGCCATATAACTCCACACGGTTATGCACGACAGCGCCATTCCAAAAAACCGTGAAGTAACCGGGAGTGAGTTTGCCGGTGAACCGCGGCGCCTCAAAGACGATATCCAGTGACTGCCATTCACCGGGTTTACGCGATGCATTCACCAGTGGCGGCCATTCACCGTAAACGGACGCCATCATGCCGTCGGCATAGGTCCTGTTGTTGAGTGAGTCGAGGATCTGAATTTCGTATCGTCCCATGAAGACAATGCCGCCGTTTCCACGGTCTTGACTTGAGCCTGTGACGTCCGAAGGTATCGCGTATTCCAAGTGCAACTGCACGTCGCCAAAACTTTCCCGCGTTGACAGGTTGCCTCCCTGTGCTTCGAAGTAACCATCCCGAACAGGCCAGGTTGCAGGAGACTCCGCGCCATTCGCTCCGCGATTGACCCACTGCGACAGATCCTTGCCATTGAACAAGACAATTGCGTCGGATAGTGCGGGGATGCTGACCGTTTCTCCCGGCGTAATCGAAGTAGGTTGCGGACGCTCCGCGTCGTGAATCCGCCATCGCGAATCGGGATTGAAGGCAGTATCGGTGAATCCCCATACTTCTCCGTTCGGTCCCGCGACGGGAGTGCCCTGAGCTCCGCCTCCGCGACCGCCGCGGCCGCCCGCGGCCGGAGCCTGCTGAGCGAACGTCGACAGGCTCGCCAGTGTCCCCACAGCGATTGCAAGACTCGCGGCGCAAATGAGTATGAAGCCCCGCATGCGCTCACTCTTGTGCGCGTTCATGAATCCTCCTTCTATCAATACAAAGTGAACGCATATAACGTATCGCCGACGGCGATAAGAAGTTGCTGATGTCCATCGAGCAGATATGTTTCTGGAGCATTGGAAGCGTTGCCGATGCGCGTGTGCCACAGAGGCTTCCCATCGCGTGAATCCAGCGCCATTAAGTTGCCGTTGCCGTCTCCTGCAAAAAGCAGACCGCCCGCAGTCGCCAATAATCCTGCGCCGACCCCACCGCCACTGATGCTTTTTCGCCAGGCGATCCGGCCGGTTTTGTAGTCGATGGCAGTCAGGAAATCGCCGGCTGAACCAACACCGGCGACCGACTTGCCTCCGAGTCCCATGGACCCACGGGGATCTGGATCGGTAAGGTAAACCAGGTTGAAGCCGTTGTGTTCCGGGACATAGAACAATCCGGTGTCCGGTGAGTAGGCCGGGGGAGGCCAGTTCGTCACTCCGCTTTCCACGGGAGAAACCAGCGATCCTGGAATCGTGGCTTCTTTCAGGGGATCCGGTTCGACGACGCCGTTCGACCGAACGCTGCTGCCCCAGTTCGTGGTTGAGCCATATTTTGCCGTCACGATATTTTCGCCCGTCACGCGATCGAGTGTATAAAAATAACCGTTACGTTCCGCCGTCGAGACAATCTTGCGTTGCCGTCCGTTGATGACTCCATCGATCAACACCGGAGTTTGGGTGGAGTCCCAGTCGTGCGTGTCATGCACCGACGTCTGAAAATACCAGGCCATTTTGCCAGTGTCGACGTTGAGGGCAATTAGCGAACACGTGAACAGGTTATCGCCCTTGCGCCCGACACCCGTATATCCGGGCGTGGGGTTGCCGGTGCCAAAGATGTAGAGCTTTGTCTCGGGGTCGTATGAACCTGGTATCCAGACCTGTCCGCCTCCGTGTCGCGCGGCATCGAGGTTTGGCCACGTGCCGAGTCCGGGATCTCCCGAATTCATCGGGACAGTGTAGAACTTCCACTGCAGCTTTCCCGTATCCGGATCGAAGGACTGCAAAAATCCGGGAGCATCGAGATCGTTGCCTGTTCCCACCAGCAGATGATCTCCAACGACCACAGGCGCCATGGTTGAGAAATACTGTTGGTCGAAATCCGAGATTTCGATGTGCCATCGCTCTTTGCCGGTTTTCGCATCCAGCGACACCAGGTAGTCATCGGGAGTTTCGAAGAACAGGTAGTTATGCCAGATCGCGACGCCGCGATTTCCTGTGTGCGTGCCGCCACGCGTTCTCCAGAAGAAATGCCAAAGCAGGCGGCCATCACGCGCATCCATTGCCCAGACGTGGTCGGCCGACGTGACGTACAACTTCTCGTCGAAGTACAGGATGAAGCCCTTGACCGTCACGTTTGTGTATTCACCCGCGCCAACTCCGCCGAGAATTGTTTGCGGGCTTCCGGCTGTTCCGTTCACGCGCGCAACCCACGAGAGGGTGAGGTTCTTGACGGTGTTCCGGTTGATTTGTGTCAGCGAGCTGAAACGCCGTCCAGTGTAGTCGCCGGAGTATGTCGGCCAGGTGTCGCCAAGAGCTTTCAACAAAACGGCGGGATCGAGTCCGCCGGATGATTGCGCGGCAGAGAGCATCGGTAGTGCCGCCAAACAAAACAGCAGAAGGGCTTTCGTGATTCTCATTTCAGTGTTACCAGGTACGCTGTCACATCGTGAATGTCTTTATCCGAGTAACCAGGAAGCAGTTTGAGGTGACCTTCACGAGGGTTGTGGATTTCAACTTTCGGCACATCGCCGTCGCGGCGGAATGATCGGGATGTACCATCCGGCATCTCGAGGACGATCAGGAAGTCGTCAGAACGAATCACCCGTCCTTCTATCTTTTCATCACGCGACGTTATAGTCGCCTTGAGCGCATTCGTTCCGCCGCCGCGTCCGCCGGCTCCTCCCGCAACCCATGCATTCTGCAGTTGCGTCGGATTGGGAAAGCGCGCACTGATTCCGCGGAGATCGCCGGTCGCCGAGTGACACCCCGTGCACTTCGCTTCGAAATACGCGCGACCGGCTGCGGCGTCGCCGACGAGCACGTTGAGTGTGACCGGCGGCCCTGGCGGCGGATTGCCCTGGCCTCTCGCTGTAGCCAGGACGCTATGGATGTACTCGGCAATTGCGCGGATATCATCCGCAGGCAGATCAATGGCGGGCATTGAAGGCATTCCGGGATTGCGTCGTCCGTCGCGGATCACCGGTTGAATCAATTCTCCCGACTGATCGTTCATGGTGATTTCGGATCGCAACAGGTTGGGGCCTCCCTGATCGCCCCCGCGAAGATCGACGCCATGACACGAGCGGCAGTGAATCCCATAAAGATTGTTGCCTCGGGAGATCAGTGTTGCGTCTCCTGGTGGCCGCTGTTGAGCAGGGAAACCCTGAGTTGGCGCTCCCTGCGTGCCGCCTCGTCCTCCCCGGCTACCCTGCGCTCCTGGACCAGGAAGCGCGGGAGCGCCTCCACGTTGAGCACTCAATTGGAGTACAACAGAGGCCAGCATGAAAACGCACGATCCAATCCAGACAATCTTCGAGTGCATTTCAGATCCTTCCCGTGCCTGACGACTCACGTTATGGACGGCAGCTGTAGTCCTCCGCCTTCTCCGGATCGCCGCTGCCGTTATATTGAGCGTGTGTGGGATACGGACACAACGGGCGGCTGCGTCCCGGAAACGCGCGTCCGGTTGCGGTCACGGAATCCGGCGGCGTGTTCTTCTCCACCCAATTGACAGCAGCCGAAAGCATGTCGAAGGTATCGAGGGTGGCGCTGCCGCCGCTGCAGTGACCCATGCCGGGGGAGAGGAACAAACGGCTCCAGTCCTTCACTTTCGCTTCGCCGCCGTTGGCCATGCTCATCCGCTGGTAGTAGTCGATCGTATCCTTCGCCGAGAACCATGGATCGCTAACACCGTGATAGAAGATCAGCTTTCCGCCATGCGATGAAAACGAGCTCAGATTCGTCCAGGTCCATGAGTCACCGATTAGAGCCGTGGGGTTGGAATTCACTCGCGCAGCTTCCGCATCGATGTCCTGGGTGGTGGCCGTGGTAGGCGGTCCTAATGGACTGTTGCCAGAGGCGAGCAGCCCAGGGATGCCCCCGCCGGTAGCGGTAATGCCCGTGTCGAAGAAGAAGCCTGGATAGACTTGGTTGCCTCGGGAATCTTTCGGGCCCGAGAATCCGGCTTGAATGGCTTCCACCTGCTCTTTGGAGAGGCAGCCTTCCATCTTGGCCCCAGGGCACTGCAGATCGGCCGGTTTGAACGTGCAGCCAGTGGGATCGAAGATCATGCCATCTTTGGAGCCATCGCGTGCATCGCAGACTTCCAGAAGCTTGTCGACAATCGCCTTCCGATCGCTGTCGCTAAGGCCGCTGCCGGGAATCGGGCGTCCATCCGGGCCCTTCATTGCGACTTTATTGAGATTCACGGTGACCGTGCGGGTTGCGAGATTGGAATGGCCCGTTCTCATTGCGGGGGAGCCGACAACGATACCGTCAAAGTAGAGCGGATATCGCTGCGACATCAGCATGGCTTCGCGCCCGCCCGTCGAGCAGCCCACGAAGTACGAATGCGCCACAGGCTTGCCATAGTAGTTCTCAATTATCTGTTTCGCGAGCACGGCAACGCGTCCATTTGCGACATACTCAAAGTCGAGTGCCGCCTGTTGGTCCTGCATGAAGGCGCTGTCAAACCCGCCTCCCGAACTCTGATGTCCGGTGTCGGTGCTAGCCACAGCAAAGCCTCGCACTAACGCGGGTTGATCTCCTGCTACCTGAGCCCCGGTCGGTTCAGCAACTGAACCGTTCAGGCCGCCGCCGCCCATTTGCAGATACTGTCCCGTCCAGTTATCCGGAAGGGCGATCGCGAAACGGATGCCGTATGTCTTGCCATCCGTACCTGTGCGTTTGTCCATGATTCCGTCGATCCGGCAATGTGCAGGAAGCATGGGACCATTGCCACCGCGAGCACCGGCGGCGCGGCCTGCAGGTACGGCTGCGGCCCGCGTAATTTCAAGTGTTGCGCCGGGGCTTTTGAACTTCGAGATGTCTGCACATTTCGAATTCGTTTGAGCAAAGGCTGTGAGTTGAAGTGCCATGGCGAGGAAAGGTATGACGAGAAGCTTCATCGATTTCTCCTTTGCGGCGGAATCTAACACGGGATTTTGCAGTCTCAAAGTCTAAGATGACATTGCCGTAAAAAGACTGGACCTGTATTATCAACTTGCATATGCAGGAACCATCTCCAAAGTATCAAGTCATTCGACAGAGCCTCTCTGATGCGATTGCCTCCGGCGAGTACCAGCCGGGGCAGCGCCTTCCAAGTGAATCCGAGCTTGTGAAGAGATTCGCGGCTTCCCGGCCGACCGTGAATCGGGCTCTACGGGAATTGCAGTTGTCTGGTGTGATCGAACGCCGGGCCGGCTCGGGCAGTTACGTGCGCGCAGATGCTGCTGCCCGCGGGTACACGTTCGGCCTTTTGATACCGGAACTCGGGCGAACGGAAATCTTCGAACCTATTTGCCGAGGGATGGCCGAAGCGCAGCATGGCAGTCATCACGTATTGCTTTGGGGAAGCTCTCTTGGAGATGCCGCAAACATAGAGCAGCAGGCATCGCAGGCTTGCCGTCAACTGATTGCAAAAAGAGTATCGGGTGTCTTTTTCGCTCCGTTGGAACTGACCCCTCGCAAGGACGCGATCAACCGTAGTGTTGCGGAATCGCTGGACAAAGCAGGGATTCCGGTTGTTCTGCTCGACCGCGATTTGTTTTCATATCCGGAAAGGAGCCACTATGACCTGGTCGGGATCGACAATCGAAGAGCGGGATACATTGTCACGAAACACCTTATCGATGGCGGCTGTCGCAGGATAGTTTTTCTCGGGCGGCCCGGATCCGCGCCGACAGTCGATGCCCGCATTGGTGGCTACAAGCGGGCGATTGCAGAATCAAAACTATCGAGCGGTCCACAAGTACTCCGAATGGATCCGGAAAATCAGGCGGAAGTGAAGAAAATTATGGCGCGTCTCCGCCCCGATGCTTTTGTATGCGCCAACGACTTTACTGCGGCGAACCTTCTCAAGACTCTCACCGATTTGAAAATCGAAGTCCCCCGAGATGTTCGAATGGTCGGCATCGATGACGTCAAGTACGCCAGCCTTCTGTCCGTTCCGCTAACCACGATCCACCAACCTTGTGCAAGTATCGGCGCGATTGCTATAGGCGCTATGTTGGATCGTCTTCGCGATCCAAATCTGCCGGCGCGGGATATATTGCTGAACTTTCACCTCGTTGTGCGTGAGTCCTGCGGAACGAGGAAAAAGCGATTGACACGCGCTGGTTGAGCGCTGATAGTACCGGCTCGTGGCAATTGCACCACAACCTGTCCTGGACTTGTATTTACATTCGCTCGCGCCCCAATCCGTTGCTGTGCTCGGCGAAGTGCTTTGGGATCTCTTTCCGAATTCGATTCATTTGGGCGGTGCACCGCTGAACTTTGGTGTACACGCCAGGCGGTTGGGACATCCGGTCTATCTGGTCAGTGCAGTAGGCGCAGATGAGCTGGGGACACGCGCCACGAACGATATCGCTGCACTCGATTTGGATATAACGTTTCTTCAGACTACCGCCACATTTCCTACGGGTACCGCGACAATCGCGCTTTCGGTTGAAGGCAAGACCTCGTTTCGAATCCATCGTCCTGCGGCCTACGACGCGATGCAGATTACCGGCCAGGATCTGGAACGTCTGAAGTACAAGAAACCGGGTTGGCTCTATTTCGGAACACTGTTCGCCTCGATGTCTGAAGGGCGGTCCGTTCTCGACCGACTGCTTGATGTGCTCGATGACACGGTCAAATTCTATGACTTGAACCTGCGTCCTTCCGCGGATTCTCCAGAGCTCGTAAAGCATTTGCTGGAGCAAGCCGATGTCGTGAAGCTGAACGAAGAAGAATTGAGTCGTGTCCACGCATTCTGTGATCTGCCTTCATCCACCGAAGGGTTCTGCCATGAAGGGGCTAGGCGTTATGGCTGGCGCGCTGTTGCGGTAACGCTTGGCGAGAATGGATGCGCCGTTTTCGCGAAGGATACGTATGTAGAGGAAAGAGGCTGCCCGGTGGAAGTGGCAGACCCCGTCGGCGCCGGCGATGCGTTTGCGGCAGCCTTCATGCACGGGCTGAATTCGAGCTGCCCTCTTCGCGACGTCGCCGCGTTTGCCAATCGCATCGGCGCGCTTGTCGCGAGCCGGCACGGTGCAATTCCGGACTGGACTATCGAGGAGGCTGTGAAACTCTGAAGAATCAAGTTCAGCTCATCACGTATGTCGATCGATTGTCGGGCGGGGGATTTCAGGCGCTTCGTGCGTTGTTGAATGGGCCATTCGACGATTTGTTCGGAGGTATGCACCTGTTGCCGTTCTATTACCCCATCGATGGGGCGGACGCGGGTTTCGATCCGATCGATCACACGCAACCCGATCCCAGATTGGGATCGTGGAATGACGTGAGAGAACTTGCCGACGGCAAAGATCTCATGGTGGATCTGATCGTCAATCACATGTCGAGTCAATCACCGCAGTTCCAGGATTTCTGCAAGAACGGCGATGCCTCGCCTCACTCGGATCTCTTTCTTACTTACGGAGGCGTCTTTCCGAATGGTGCATCCGAGTCGGATCTTCTCCAGATTTATCGAATAAGTCCGAGTCTTCCATTTACCGCCATGAAGTTTGAAGACGGCAGCGAGCGGCTGCTTTGGACGACGTTCACCTCGGCACAGATCGATATCAATGTCTCTTCGAATTCAGGCCGTTCGTACCTGAAACAAATCCTTCATCAGTTTCATGCGGCTGGCGTACGTGCGATCCGGTTGGATGCAGCCGGATTCGCAATCAAGAAACCCCGGACCAGTTGCTTCATGATTCCTGAGACATTCGAGTTTATCTCCGGCGTTACCGCGGAATCGCATGCCCTGGGGATTGAGGTTCTGGTCGAAATGCACGGGCAGTATGAAGATCAGAATCGACTCGCACAGCGAGTCGATTGGGTGTATGACTTCGCGCTTCCTCCGCTTGTTCTGCATTCTCTGTACACGCATAACGCCAGATCTTTAAAGCACTGGCTTTCGATCAGGCCCCGCAACGCAGTCACAGTACTCGATACCCATGACGGAATCGGAGTTATTGATGCCGCCGGGTTGCTGAGTTCAGAGGAAGGCCGGAGTATCGTCGAAACCATTCATCAGCGAAGCAATCAGGAAAGCCGCCAGGCGAGCGGCGAGGCCGCGAACAATCTCGACGTGTCTCAGATTAATTGCACCTTTTATGATGCGCTTGGCCGTCGCGATGCCGAATACAGGATCGCCCGCACGGTGCAGTTCTTTTCACCCGGTGTGCCACAGGTTTACTACGTGGGACTATTGGCCGGAACCAACGATATGGAGTTGCTGCGCCGGACGAAAGAAGGCCGCGACATCAACCGCCGCCGTTACACGGTTCAGGAGATCGAAATGGAAATCCAGCGTCCCATTGTGCGTGAACTCTTTGAATTAATCCGGTTCCGCAACACGCATCCGGCGTTTACCGGTGAGTTTCGTCTTTTGCCGTGCAGCGATCACGAGATTGCAGTCGAGTGGAGGAACCATGCGCACTGGGCGCGGCTCAATGTGGATTTGAATGCGATGAATTGCGTGATCGATGCATCCAGTGAGGTTCTTTCGTGAGGCAACCCGATTCAACCGCAGTTCCTTCGAACATGGCGGCGATCAAAGCTCTGACTTACATGATGTTTGCGATGTTTGCGATGACGACCGACTCGGTCGGAATTGTCATCCCGGAGATCGTCAAAACTTTTCGCTTGAGTCTGACAGCCGCAGGGACGTTTCAATATGCGACCATGTCGGGCATTGCCGTGGCGGGTTTTCTTCTGGGGCATCTCGCGGATCGGCTGGGCCGGAAGACCACGATCCTGATTGGCCTGATGTTGTTTGCGGCAGCGTCGTTGTTGTTTCTTGCGGGATCCTCGTTCCTCTTCTTTTGCGCGTTAATGGCATTGTCTGGCATCGCAATCGCAATCTTCAAAACGGGCGCGCTCGCCTTGATCGGCGATATTGTGCGATCTACCGCGGAACACACATCGATCATGAATACGGTTGAGGGGTTTTTCGGTGTCGGCTCCATCGCCGGTCCTGCGATTCTCTCTTACTTGCTGAATCGCGGCATTCCCTGGCAGTGGCTGTACGCGATTGCGGGAGGTATGTGCGTTCTGCTGATTTTCACGGCTCTCGGTGTTCGCTATCCGGTTCGCGCGGCGTCTGCGGCGGAGCATGCGGATTGGACATCCGTTCTTGCGGTGGCGAAGAATCGTTTTGTTCTGCTCTTCTCGTTAGGCCTGTTTCTGTACGTTGCCGTCGAGGCCGCGATTTACGTTTGGATGCCGACGCTTCTGGCTGGTTACGAAGGTTCAGGGAAATGGATCGCTGTCTACAGCATCTCCATCTTTTTCCTGCTGCGCGCCGGAGGCCGGTTCCTCGGCGCCTGGATGTTGAACCGGCTGTCGTGGAGCGCGGTGCTCACGATCTGCAGCGGCTTGATTCTGGTTTGCTTCGCGCTGAGCATGGCCGGCGGCGTTGCGTGGGGCGTGTATTTGCTACCGCTGTCGGGACTGTTCATGTCCGTGATCTACCCAACCATCAATTCGAAGGGGATCAGCAGCGTTCCAAAATCGGAGCACGGCGCCGCGGCCGGCGTGCTCCTCTTCTTTACCTGCCTGTCTGCCGTGCTCGCACCGCTTTCGATGGGAGCTGTCAGTGATGCGATGGGAGGCCCCATCTACGGATTCGTATTAGCGACGGGCTTTGCAGCGCTGCTGTTCTTCGGGCTTGTGCTGAACAGCGTTTTTAATCCCGCGCGTGAGGTGTTCCTGCGCGCGGATCAAAGCGACTACAAAATCCCACTGTAGGCGCGGTCTATGACCGCGCGCAATCTCTCGTTTAGCTACCCCAATTCGAGGAATCCCCAGTCTGACAAACTGTGCGCGGTCATAGACTGCGCCTACAGCGGACCGCCTATCGTTCACTTGACACCCCGTATGGTACGGAAACTCGAACTTGTTGAAAGCATGGGAAGCGCAAGTCTTTGTCAGCAGTTTAGAATCTCCAGATGTCTGCGATCCTCACTCCATTCTCAGGCGTCATCGCCTGCCTTGCGGGCTGGCTGAATGAATATCAGCAACGGACTATGGATTACCTGGTGGAAGAGAACCCACGGTGCCGCCGCGAGCGCCGGCCGCGCGACCTTCAGGTACGGAAGCGGCACGGGTAATTTCAAGTGTTAACCCGGGCTTTTGAACTTTTGCTTATGCAGGAACCTCCTCCTTACTGATGCGATTGCCTCCGGCGGGCACCAACCCGGACAGCGCCGTCGCAGTTAATCCGAGCTTGTGGATCCGCGACTTAGGCATCTGCGCTGTTGATTCTCGTGCAAGAGAAGAACTGTGTGCGCTCCGTGTTATGGGCGCAGAATGGCGGATTCTGCCGGGCATCTGACGGATCGGGTCCCTTGACTTGATTAATAACGAATGGTTAACTTGCGCCCACTTCGTAGTCCGCGCGGTGAGAGAGTTCGCAGCCTTAAGGGGGAAAATGAAACGATTCACTTTAGCTCTGGTAGCAATGGCGTCATGCTTGATATTGCTGAATGTAAGCCTCGTGCGGGCTCAATCCGGCAACGGGCAAATTGGGGGCTTAGTCCAGGATTCCAGCAAAGCACTCATTCCTGGTGTGACGGTAACTGTAAAGAATGTGGATACGAACGTCACACAGACAACGCTTTCCAATGATTCGGGAACGTATAATTTTCCGGTTCTCCAGCCCGGAAAATATCAAGTTACCGCAGATCTGACGGGCTTCAAGAAAGTTGTCAATAATGACGTTGAACTGCCCTATGCAGGCCAGATCCGCGTCAACTTCACGCTGGAACTCGGGCAGACGAATCAAACGGTCGAGGTTGTCGCCTCCGCGTCAACTCAATTGAGAGAATCGTCCGCATCGGTCGGCGATGTATTGACGCGGGATCAGATCCAGAATCTGCCTTTGGTCGGCCAAAACGTGCTCGACCTGTTGGTGACACTGCCCGGGTTCCGGAAAGACCCGAACGCAGCCACCCTCGACAACATCAACGGCTTGAACATGGATAGCGTCAACGTGACGCGCGACGGTATCACCGTCAACGACATTCGGAATTCAACCACAATTTACGGCACGAACACCCTGTCGACGACTGTCCTTCTGCCGGAGCTGGTCGGCGAGATCCGCATGATTCTGTCGCCTGTGGATGCGGAGTTGGGGCGCGGCAATTCGCAGTTGCAGATCTCCACCCGTTCGGGAACCAACAAATATACCGGTTCGGCATCCTGGAACGCACTGAACAGTGCGTTGAATGCGAACACGTGGGCCAACAACCACACGGCGTTTACAGATCCTTTCAGCGGCGATCGCTACACCTACACGCCGAAAAACTGGACCAACCAGCATCAGATCACGCTTGCCTATGGTGGGCCCATCAAGATTCCGGGCGTGTACGATGGCAAGAACAAGACCTTCTTTTATGGAGTGTATTCACAGAACATTCGCAACACGCGCGAACAGGTACAGACGACTGCTTTGACCGATTCGGCGCGCCTTGGCATTTACCGGTACTGGTCCGGATACAACCCGGCCGGATGGGCTTCCACGTCAACCGTCTATCCGATGCAGGCCACGACCGCGACCTTTGCTGCGGTGGATCAGAATGGCACGCCGGTTCGTCCGGTGGCAGACCCGTTGTCGCCCACCAGCAATCCCGCCGGTGCCGGTTTCATCCCCTATTCCGGAAATCTGGTTTGCTTCAGCGTCTTCGGGACGCAGCGGCTGAGCGAAACCGGCGGGATGGTGCCCTTTACGCCCGCGGATTGTCCCGGTGGACAGGCGGTCCTGCCCACGGGCCGTTCCGCATGGGATAACTTCCGTCCGACCGCCGACACCAGCGGGCTGATTGCTAGTGTAGTGTCCCGGAAATAACTGGACATATTATTCTTCTCGTTTCTGGCGTCGGCGTGGCTGGCTGCAGCCGGGTTGGATCGACTCGAGTTTCGTCCGTGCTCGGGCGATCTTTTC
>JBGPBY010000178.1:0-12401 GCA_041481485.1 Terriglobia bacterium | reverse complement strand
GGGATTTCTTGATTCGCATTCCCTCCCGTCAGGTTCCCAGTACCGCCCGGGCTTCGCGAAACACGGCATCGAGCATGGCCTCGGTAAGACGCCCGGTTTGAGTGTTTTGCTGGCTGGGATGGTACGAACCGATGACCGTCACTCCGTCACTTAGACCCACCCTGACGCCATGTCCAAATAGCGGGAGCGGAATGGGGTTGATCCAGTCGAGCTTTTTCCGCGCATTGAAGTACGACTTGAACGCGATCCCTCCAAGAGCCATGACAACTTTCAGATTTCGAAGCTGCTGCAGTTCTTCCAGAAAATAGGGCTGGCAATTCGCATACTCCGAAGGCAGCGGCTTGTTGTCCGGAGGAGCGCAATGGACTGCCGCGGTGATATAGCAGTCTTGCAGCCTCAAGCCATCGTTTACATCCGTGGACTGCGGCTGATTGGCAAAGCCAAACCGGTGGAGGGCGCGATAAAGCCAATCCCCAGAACGATCTCCGGTAAAAATCCGGCCAGTTCGGTTGCCGCCATGGGCGGCGGGAGCCAGACCGATGACGAGCAGGCGGGCATCGGGAGCGCCCAGGCTGGGTACCGGCCGGCCCCAATAGTCCCAATCCCGAAAGCGGCGCACCTTTTCGCGGGCGACCTGCTCCCGATAATGCACCAGCCGGTCGCAGCGCCGGCATTCCAAAATTTCTTTCTGTGCGGAGATTTTCTTCATCGACGTGGTCCCATTATCGTCCCATCGTGATGTTAGATTCACGGGAGTATGTTTGCGGCAAGTGCACTCCTTGAAAAACTGCTGGACGGACGCGCAGCGACCGTGGTGGACGCCGGAGAATTGCTCCTGGATCAACTTTCAAACGGCAGCTTGAATGCGGGGGACTTTCTTAGCGATCCACCGTCATTGCTGGCTCCTCCACATTCGATTCCCCGATATCTTGCTCAGGTTACTCTTCGCGCAATCCAAAACGATTACGACGGACTGGAGGTCGTGGTGTCTGCCCTTCAGTCACTGGCAGACAGAAATCCGCCGGTTTTGGAATCCGGCCGGGGTCCATCGGAAGACCGGGTTGTCATTCCGGAGGCCAGAGTTGTGGATTTGCGATATCCAACGAAAAAAGATGACGGACATTGGGAATCCGGCATCGTGGTTCATGTCACATCCGGACGCTTGCGCGGCCGTGAAATCGATCTCCATCTGCTCTCGGACGAAAGCAGGGAGGCTTGCCTCCTTGTTCCGATGCTATGGCTTCATTGCAGTGTGGCAATCTACAACATTCAGCCCGCCGGAGACGGATGGTTTGTCGGATGTAAGGGAACATTTCTGGTCATCGAACCGGCGCGGCAGATCAATGCCACAGCGATTTCGCGATCGCTGCATTGCACCAAGCCCCAATTGGATCAGATTCGCCGCGGCAGGGGAGACACGACCCTGCTGACTCTGAAAGGCATGATCATCCATGCGGTTTTCGACAGGTTGCTCGCAGGAGATACCGGCCTGTTTCAGGTTTATTCCGAAATACTGCCCAGATTTCAGGTACAGATCGCAGCCGTGGCAGACGAGTCGTTTGATGAGGACAGCTTTCGGGCGGATGTCTTGCGTCATGCGGAATCATTGAGCCAGTTTATTGCCGAACATCCCCACTTACAGAATTGCGTGCAAATGGAAGTCCGGCGGAACTCGGCGACTCTGGGAATTCAGGGACGGATCGATGCGGTGTTTCAGCAGGGGAATCGACTGGATATCCTGGAACTCAAGACAGGCGCGCGCCTTCGCGATGAGGATCACGCCCAGCTCTTTATCTATCGTCTGCTGATGTCCGACTTTGTGCGCCGCCGGCAGCGTGAGACCGGTCAATCTGTGGAAGTTTCCGGACGGCTGCTCTCTTCCGCAGATGGCCGGGCAATCCCGCTTCTCATGAAAACGAATTTTCACCAGGTGCTCGATGCACGGAACAAACTGGTTGCCACGCACTACGCTCTTGGACATGAGAGCCCGCACTTCCGTCATCGCTTCGAAGGATTTCAGGAAGGCGTATGCAGCACATGCGCCACGTGGACGAGAAAGCAGTGCAGGAATCTGTCGGATCTTTTTGGGGACCGGCCGAACGCCGAAGAGACTCCCGCGCTGGCGTACTTTCGAAAATTTACCCGACTTGTGGAGCGCGAACGATGGGCAGCCGAACAGGACCTGGCGGAGTTGCTGGATGACAGCCGGATTGACAGCCGAAAAAGCAACTTTCGAACCATGGAAGTTCGAATCGTCGAGAATTCCGAGCCGTACACATTTGAATTCGATTCGGACGTCTCGGACCTTCAGGCTGGGGATGCCGTACTGCTGCACTGTGGAAATATTTCGAGTACGCCGGTTTATCACGGACGCATCCTCGACATACAGCCCCGGCGCATGCGCCTATCGATTCCATTGAACAATCTGGACGTGCGCGTATTCCAGGGACTCTGGATCGTCGACCGGTTGCCTTCGGATGTAACAGCCGAAGCAAGCCACACTGCTCTCTACGATTTTCTGATCTCCCGCCAGGGTTGGTCGCCAATGGCGATGCCGCTGGATCCAATGTCTGACCACAATCTCCCTTTCGTCGGTCTCAACGCCAGCCAGATTGAGGCCATTACGCGGGCGAGCCATTGCGTGGACTTTCATTTGATTTGGGGGCCTCCGGGTACCGGAAAAACCAGGGTGATTCCGGAGATCATTCGGCGGGTGGATGGACCCGTGCTGCTAGGCGCGTTCACCAACACTGCTGTCGACAAAATGCTCACGACGCTTCTGGATCACGATCCCGGTAAAAAATTTCTCAGAATTGGCCGCGCTCAGGATTCTCCGGGCCTGGCCAAGCGGCTGAAGGATCCTGCGGAATATTTTTCAGACGATCTTGCTGTTCGACTCGGCTCGACCCATGCGGTTCGCCGTGCCATGGATCAAGCGCCGATTGTCGGTGCAACGGCACATCGCGCCTGCACCATGCCGTATTTGCGGCAGCGCCGGTTCGAGATGACTATCGTTGACGAAGCCGGGCAGTTGACCGAGCCCCTGACTCTGGGCGTCACCCTGCGCAGCCGCCGCTTCATCCTGGTCGGTGATGACCGCCAGCTTCCTCCGGTAGTGCGGACGAAGGATCTGGCGCAATCGATGTTCGAGCGATTGAAGCAAAACGAGGAAAACTCCAGTTCTCACCGGCTCACCTTGCTCGATACGCAATATCGGATGCACCCGCAAATTATGGCCGTCGCCAATCGATTTTTTTACAACGGGCGGTTGAATGCTGGAGTTTCGGCGCTTGAGCGAATGCCCCCGGACGGGCATCCGGTTCAGTTTGTGCCCGTGTCCGGTGCCATCACCGAGGCCCGCAGCAACTTCGCTGAAGCATCCGCGGTCAGCGAAATTGTGACGCGATATCTGGAGATGCCGGGAATTGTTCCGGAATCGATTGGAGTCATTACTCCTTTCAGAGCTCAGGCCGCAACGATTCGGAAACTCATCGCGGCGCCTGGCGTCACCGTCGATACCGTGGAACGATTTCAGGGCGGCGAACGCGACATCATGATTCTTTCGCTTGTTCGCGCGCAATCGAGCGAATTTGTTTTCGACGAGCGCCGCTTCAATGTGGCCATCACTCGAGCACGGCGTAAACTGATTGTGGTGGCGCATCCGGAATTGTTTCGCAATTCGAATTACGAATGGCTGTCCGCCGCGGGCGCCGTCTATGAAGACCCGGTAGGCGCGGCCTATGATGGTGTGAATGAGTTGCAGGAGGGGGAAAGTCCCCTTCTCAGCTGAGGGGAGGAGGGGATATTGACTGTACGGATAGATCGCACCCTAAACATTCTAAGTGTAGGCATAAGCGGGGAGCGAAAAAGGGCAACCTTTACTTTCTAAATCCGCCACGTTCAGAAATCATTCTGCGGGAATGGCGCGACCTCAAGGCCATCTCGGGAACTGGACAGGTGGTGGGTTTCGGCACGTGGATTTATACCGTTGGCTTTCCTAAGGGGAACCCGATCAGGCTCCACCCAACGCTATCCACCAGGCATCTGGCGGCAATCCAATCGACTCGCGAGTGCACGCGGAATCCGAAAAACCAGGAGCGCCGTCGATTTATGTCCCCAATACCGGATTGGTCAAACTGGCGAGCGAGGGCAGTCACGCCAGTATGGTGAAACTGATCAAGGACGCGCTCAAAAAGTAACTGATCGCGGGGAACTACTTTGGATCCACCGTGAAGATGACACCATCTTTCACGATTCGAACCCGATGGTTTCCGACATCCGCGATATAAAGATCGCCGCGAGCGCTTACGGCCAGGACGTTCCCGGCGGGGCCCGTCACCGAAATCTGTGCCGATATTGCGGGACCACCATCTCCACGGAATCCTGCTGTTCCGTTCCCGGCGATCGTTAAGATTATTCCGTCAGTACCAACTCGACGGACTCGAGTCCGACCATCCACTATGAAGAGATCTCCGTTGGTATCCACGACCAGGGATCGCGGAAATTGAAGCTGGGCCAAAGTTGCCTTACCGCCATCACCACTGAATCCTGCGATCCCGTTCCCGGCTATGGTGAAAATGATTCCATCACGCGTCACTTTTCGGATCCGTTGGCTGCCATCTGAGAAGTAAATGTTGCCCTGTGTATCGACCGCGATCCCGCCAGTACAGGAAAGTTGTGCCGCTAAAGCTGGACCGCCATCCCCGCTGAAACCGTATTCCCGTCCACCTGCGATCGTCGTCCATTTACCGCCGGGACTGAGGCGTCGAATCGCGGAGGATTGACAGATAAACAAATTCCCGAGAGAATCCGCAGCGATAGTTTCAGGGAGCGAAATCTCCTCAACTCGGATCGGCACCTGACCCCGGGTGAATCCGGGAGACCCGTCGCCGGCAACGGTCGATATGATGCCGCCAGGAGTCACCTTGCGGATACGGTAGTTCCAGCGGTCGGCGATATAAAGATTTCCGGAGCCATCGAATGCGAGTCCCGTGGGCTCGTTGAGCCGTGCGAGATTTGCAGCGCCGCCATCGCCGCTGAAACCTTCCTTCCCGCTTCCCGCAAAAATTGTTACGACACCTGCAGCAGAAACCTTTCGGACGACGTTTGGACCGGGATCGGAGATGAACAGATTCCCATTCGAATCCACCGCCACCGCAGCATGTGTCGCATTGTCGGCGTACCGGTAAGTTTCCTGACCGCGGCCGCTCCCCGCCGATATCGTAAAAAACAAGACCAACAGCCCAGTCACACGATTGATTCGCATTGGAAGAAACTCCTGGTTTGGGCCAACTATAAAGCAACTGGGAGGTTTCGGCCCAGCTTTCGCTCAGCCAGAGTGACTATGGGTATTGCCCCTGGCCAGCGAACGGAAAAGGACGCACGACAGCGGTGGAGTAAACAGTGTCCGGCGAAACATGCGCTGTTCTCATGAATTACAATGCTTGTATGGGAACGCGGTTGCCTTATGTCTGGGATTACGACATTGACGAAAATCAGTTTCGAGAGCTGTTGAGCGGTAAGCGAACCATTGGCCGTTTGGATCGGCGATGGGCAGCTGTGCGTCTGATCGAATACGGAACCTATGAAGAGCTTGTCCGCTCAATCGGTTTCCGCGCCATTGTGGAGAACTGGACGGAGTGGCGTCCGTATGTCAAATCCGAAAGCCGCAGACGAGGACTCGATTTTCTGGTGGAGTGGATTCCCAGTCATCATCAGGAATTGCTCTAACGATGGACAGCACCTACTACGCCGGCCGTTTGTACCCTATGCAGGATAAGGTGCTTCGTGCGATAACCGACACCGGTACAGGTTTCTACCTCAGTGGTGGGACTGCGGCTTCGCGCGGTTATTTGAATCATCGCTTTTCCGACGATCTGGATTTTTTTGTCAATGACGACTATCGCTTCAGCCTATGGGTTCGGCAGGTCATTCAATCGATCGAGGAAATAGCCGGTTCCCAGCTTCAGGTTCTGGATATTCAAGAGCGCTTCGCTCGTATGAATCTGGTTACAGCGGATCTCGCACTTAAGATCGAAATGATCAACGATGTCCCGGCTCGCGTTGGTGAAATTGTTCTCCACCAGGTACTCGGCCGTATCGACAGCGCAGAAAATATTCTCGCAAACAAGATCACAGCGGCACTGGACCGGCAAGAGCCGAGAGATTTGGCGGACATCTGGGGGTTCTGTACCATGATGTCGTTGCAGCTTAAGCCCGCAATCGAAGTCGCCCATAGCAAAGCTGCCGGAGTATATCCTCCCGATCTCGCACGGATTCTGTGTTCTGCCACGGAAGACGACTGGCGCCTGGTCCGGTGGATCGAGCCGCCTAAAGCACATCAATATTTGAGCGATCTCCGGGAGCTTGGAGAAAGCCTAATTCTTTAGTCCTCGCGCCGTCAGACGGCTTTAGCAAAGTTGCGCCTGAGCGATCCGGCGAATTCATCCGCCCGGAAACTCGGGTCCGGCAACACGAACTCCGCCTTCGATTGGGAAATTTGCGGTGCGGACCTGCCTCGGTACACGGGTGAATTAGAATTTGCCTGTGCAGGAATTGGTGAAATAAATTGAGATCCCTCGGAATGGCCACGATCGTTACGGCGAATTCCCGTTTGGCCCGCATTCTTCGCGAGCTCTACGACAAGGAACAGGCCGCACGCGGACTCACAGTCTGGATTACTCCCGAGATTCTTCCTGTTGGAGCCTGGCTGAAAGGCTGTTGGCAAACCTGGCTCTATTCGGAAAAGTCTGCCGGCGCCATTCAATTGCTGTCTATGGACCAGGAACTGGCCATCTGGGACGACATCATCGCCCGGTCGGAAGCAGCCAATGAATTGCTTCACGTTGCGCCGACCGCAAAGGCGGCGATGGACGCTTTCCAGTTGATGCACGACTGGGATGTCCCGCTCGATGCTCCAGAATGGGACAACAGCAAGGACTCGGAAGTCTTCCGTCAGTGGGCAAGAAGATTCATCGCTGTGTGCGAACGGCAGAATTGGCTGTCTGTTGCACGACTCTCGGATTTCGTGGCGGCAAAAGTCTCAGCTGGTGAAATTCCGGTGCCAGCCGAAGTTCGATTTGCCGGCTTTCTGGAATTTACCCGGGCTGAGGACCGATTGCTCCAGGCATTGAAACTCGGCGGCGCAAAAATCGAGATCCAGAAACTTTCAGGTTTACCTCCATCCGGGGCGGCCGTGCGTATCGGGTTTCCAGACGCCGCTCAGGAGATTCGGACGGCTGCGGGCTGGTCGCGCCGGCAACTGGAATTGCACCATCAGCCGGATGGGCCGGGGCCCAGCATTGGAATTGTCGTTCCGGATCTGTCATTGCATCGCGCGTCGATCGAACGGCTGTTCGCAGAGGAATTGCATCCCAACTGCCGAATTTCTCCGGAGCAGGATGCAGAACGCGCATTCAATATTTCGCTGGGCCTGTCATTGTCGGATTATCCGCTGATTCAGGCGGCGCTGCTGATCTTGCGTATCAATCCCGGCACAGCCATTGCGTTCGATGATTTCACTCGGATGCTGCGCTGTCCCTTCATTGACGGCGCTTCTGAGGAAACTCACGCCCGAGCGGTATGCGATGTCGAATTGCGAAAATGGCGGGAGCCGGAAATGCCGCTCGCTCAAATTCTGGGTCTTGTGCCGTCTGGCCTGAAAGCCGCGTTGATGCGATGGGAACGTGAATTTTCCAAACATCCCACAATGCAGCTGCCAAGCGACTGGGCCGCGCACTTCTCGAGATTACTGTCAGCCATCGGATGGCCGGGAGATCGAACGCTGCGAAGCACGGAATTTCAGACCGCCACGGCATGGAATGAAATCATCGCCGAATTGGCATCGCTGGATTCTGTAGCCGGCACGATTTCACGAACGTCCGCTCTTTTACGGTTGCAGCGAATGACTCTTGAGCGTCAGTTCCAGCCCGAGTCCTATCCCGCCCCGATTCAGATACTCGGAGCTTTCGAAGCTTCTGGTTTGACCTTCGATCACCTCTGGATTCTGGGAATGCACGACGGCGCATGGCCTCGAGCGGCAAATCCCAATCCGTTTCTTCCACTCCAATTGCAACGCGTGCGAAATGTTCCGCATTCATCGCCGCAGCGGGAGCTCTCCTTTACGCGGCTCCTGACGGACCAACTGCTGGCGTCGTCGCCGGATGTAGTGGTGAGCTTTCCGCGGAAGGAAAGCGATTCGGATTTGCGTCCGAGTCCCATGATTTCGGAAATCCGCGAGGTATCCGCGGTTGAACTAATGGATGGACTGGAATTGTCGGATTCCTCGGATCATGCCGAGATCCTCTTTCGTTCCTCGGAACTTGAAAATGTAATCGATTCGTTCGGACCACCCTGGACCGGAGTGAAACTGCAGGGCGGCACGTCCATGTTCACGTACCAGTCGGCTTGTGCCTTTCAGTCATTCGCAAAACTGCGGCTGGGTGCAGACATTCTGGATTCGCCGTCCGCCGGACTGAACGCTGCGGAGCGGGGGATGCTGGTACACGACGTTCTGCGTCGGGTATGGGACGAATTCGGGACCCATCAGACGCTGGTCGATTCATCTCCGGAATTTGTCAGCGCGGTGATTCTCGATGAAGTTCGTGCGGCCATTTCAAACATGGCAAAAAAGAAGGCGGCACTGTGCGATGCCCGATATGCCGCCATCGAGCAGTTTCGTTTGGAGCGGCTGGTCCGGGAATGGCTGGAACTGGAAAAAGAGAGGAAGCCATTCATTGTTCTGCCGCTCGAGCAGCAGCGGGAAGTTCAATTTGGCGGTATTGGAATTCACCTGAAAGCCGACCGCATCGATAAACTTGAGGATGGAAGCCACATCATTTTGGATTACAAGACGAGCGTCCACAGCCCCAAAGCATGGGAAGGTCCCCGGCCTGACGAGCCGCAGCTTCCGCTATACGCGGTGACTGCGGGGATCCCACTGTCTGGAGTGGCCTTTGGAGTCGTTCAGCCTGGATCGATCCGATTTGCGGGCCTCACGGTGCAGGATGGAACTCTTCCGGCGGTCCGGCCGGGAACTGGCGACAAGTCACTTCCGAATCAGTTGGCAGCGTGGCAGGCCGTTCTCGAACAGCTGGCGACGGATTTCCGCAACGGCCACGCCGAGGTAAATCCAGCAGATCCCAGAAAGTGCATTTACTGCAAGCTTCATACGCTGTGCCGGATCAACGATGCAAGTACAGTAGAGACCCTGGAGGATGCGGCAGATGATTGATCAAGTCATCGACCAGGCGGAGAGACTGCAGGCTCTCGACCCGTTCCGGTCCTTCATTGTTCAGGCGCCCGCCGGATCCGGGAAAACCGAACTTCTCATTCAGCGGTTTCTGACGCTGCTTGCCAACGTCGATCATCCCGAAGCGATCGTGGCGGTAACCTTCACCAGAAAAGCGGCAGGGGAGATGCGGCATCGAATTGTAGAGGCATTGCAGGATGCTGCCAGGGTCCATGGCGAGCCCGTTCCTCTCAGGGAACATCAACAGCAGACGCGGGAATTGAGCTACCGCGCGCTCGCCCGCGACAAGGAACGCGGATGGCAGTTAATCGAGCACCCCTCGCGGCTTCGCATCCAGACGCTGGACGCGCTTTGCGGCATGCTGGTGCGGCAAATGCCGTGGCTTTCCCGGATGGGGGCTGGAGCACCGCCGGAAGAGAACGCCTTTTATCTCTATCGAGAGGCGGCGCGGCAGACCATCGGCCTGCTCCGAAGCAATGACAACTCCGCCGATGCGATGGAGCGGCTGCTCAGGCATCTCGACAACAACGTCGGAAATGCGGAGCGATTGCTGACAGGAATGCTCGCGAGCCGCGATCGCTGGCTGCGCCATGTTGTCCCTCATTTGGGTTTTACGGAACAACTCCGAAGTGATCTGCAGCATTCCATGCGTCAGATCATCGCCGGCGAACTCGAGTCTTTGCGTTCGCAGTTTCCGGAGCCCATGATCGCGGAGACTGCGACCCTTGCGGATTTCGCGGCTCGTAATCTGCAGAGTCATGTCCCGGAAAGCGATTTGACGCACTGTGCGGGAATGACCGGTTTACCGCGCGCTCACGTCGATGACATCGCAAAGTGGCGAGGAATTGCATCGTTGTTGCTCACCGAAAAAGGAGAGCGGCGAAAGGCGCTCAGCGTAAACAACGGATTCCCACCGAAGCCCGACTGCAGAGCGGAAAAGCAACGCTGCCTCAAGTTGGAGTTTCCCGCGGAATTCATTCAGGCTCTGCACGCGATTCGATCGTTGCCCCCCGATGGATTCAACGATTCCCAGTGGGAAGTTCTCGGTGCATTGATTGAATTGTTGCCTGTGGCAGCGGCTCAACTGAGAGTTGTCTTTCAGGATGCGGGAAAAGTGGATTTCACCGAAATTGCCCATGCGTCGTCGATGGCGCTGGGAACCCGGGACAATCCCACGGACCTCGCATTTGCGCTGGATTGCAGAATCCAGCATCTGCTGGTGGATGAGTTTCAGGATACTTCCCGCAGCCAGTTCGAGCTGCTGGAGAAGCTCACCGCGGAATGGCAGTCCGGCGATGGCCGATCGCTGTTTCTTGTCGGCGATCCCATGCAATCGATCTATGGCTTCCGTGAGGCGGAAGTGGGTTTGTTTCGGCAAGCCCAGGAGCAGGGAATCGGCGGCGTTGCATTGACTCCACTCACACTTAAAGTCAATTTTCGCTCCAGTGCCGGTATTGTCCGCTGGGTTAACGACGCTGTGGGAGCTGCGTTCCCACTGCAAACCAATAAATTTCAGGGCGCCGTCACGTATGAACCTTCGGTTGCATTTGACAAGGGGACTCCGGCTCCGGCAATTCACGTTCATCCTTCAATCGGCGACGATCGTGAACTGGAAGCGTCGAAGGTTCTGTCGATCATTCGCGAATCCCGCAACCAGAATCCGGATGGCTCCATAGCGGTGCTTGTTCGCGCCCGCAGTCACTTGCCGGCGATCGTGAATGCACTGCGTCAGGCGAATGAGAAATTCACGGCCGTGGATATCGATCCGCTTGGCTCGCGATCCGTGGTTCAGGATTTGCTGGCGCTGACTTCCGCGTTGCTCCATCCGGGAGACCGCACGGCATGGCTGGCCCTGCTTCGCGCTCCATGGTGCGGTTTGACATTGGCCGATCTTCTGGCGTTGGCGGGAGATGATTTCAAGTCCGTCATTGCCAGTCTTTGGAACCAGGAAGCACGACTGGCGGCAATGTCGGCCGATGGCCGATTCCGACTGGAGCGCGTGAAGCCGATTCTTTCCGATGCGATGGCGAAGCGCGGCCGCCTGCAGTTGCGCCGCTGGGTAGAATCGACGTGGCTTGCCCTTGGCGGACCGGCCTGTCTTGAAGATCGAACCGGTTTGGAAGATGCTGCCGTCTTTTTTGATCTCCTGGAGTCGTCCGCTTCCGGATCCGAACTGAAAGACCCTTTGCGGTTTCTGGACGATGTCGGCGGACTATTCGCCAGGCCGGACGTGCGGGCTGACGGAAAGGTTCAGCTGCTCACCATTCACAAGGCAAAGGGCCTCGAATTCGATACGGTGATCCTGCCTGGCCTCGGGCGCACGGCGAAAACCGAAGAGTCTCGCCTGCTGCTCTGGCTGGAATACTTGGATAGCAACGAGCATTCCCAGCTTCTGCTGGCGCCAATCAAGGAAACCGGGAGCGATTCCGATGCCGCATACGCATATGTACAGAAGGTTCTGAACGCCAGAACCGCCAATGAGAGCACACGGCTTCTCTATGTGGCTGCGACACGGGCGCGCTCCAATTTGCACATTCTCGGGCATACGAAAATCGACGCGAATTCCGCGGATTCCAACGCTCTGAAGCCTCCGCCTGTCCGCTCTCTGTTGCATCACGTTTGGAAATCGCTTTCAGCGGAGTTTGAAGAATTCATAAGGCAGGCGCCGCAGCCTCAGATTTCAGCCTCAGATGAGAATGTCGTGCAGGTTCCCTTGAGGCGGCTCGTATCCGGCTGGACAGGAGCCGCTCCGCCAGCGGATGTTCGTTGGAACGTGCTGTCGGAAACTCCAGTGGAAGAAGACGGAAGTTTCGAGCATGTCTCCTTCGACTGGGCAACCGAACTGCAGCGCCGGGTTGGAATCGTGGTGCATGCCATGCTGCAACAGATGGATGGACTCGAAGTGCATGAAATTCGTACGTCGACAATTGAGGCCGCGTTGTCGGCCGAAGGTCTGTCTGATGACCGGCTTCGTGAAGGTATCGTTCGCGTCGAACGAGCGCTTCACTCCACTCTTTCAGACCCGCGGGGCCGCTGGATTCTCGATATGCACGAAGAGGATCAGCGGGAATTTCCTCTGACCGGGATCGTGGGAGGGCGCGTCCGCCGTTTTATTCTGGACCGGACATTCGTGGAATCCGGCCATCGATGG
>JBGPBY010000177.1:0-12504 GCA_041481485.1 Terriglobia bacterium | reverse complement strand
GGTGATATTGCAGAAGCCGACGCCGTGGGCTTTTTGCAGCTCTTCCAGGCGATCCGCCGTATCGAGCGGATGCATTTCCAGGGCGGCGGAATAGACGAAATAGCGCGGGCCGATGAACTCCTCGTGCTGATGATGATCGCGCAGCACGTGGCAGACGTCCTGGCACAGGAAGCACTCGATGCACTTTCGGAATTCCTGCACCCGGTCGACGTCGACCTGACTCATGCGCCAGGTGCCATCCGGCGCGTCTGGCTTGCGGGGCGTGAACCGCTGAATCTTTTTCTTGACCTCGAAGTTCCACGAGACGTCGGTCACGAGGTCGCGCACGTGCGGAAAGGCTCGCATCGGCTCGATCGTCACCGGCTTATCGGCGTCGAGATCCGACAGGCGCGTCATGCACATGAGCTTGGGGCTACCGTTGATCTCGGCCGAGCACGAGCCGCACTTCCCGGCTTTGCAGTTCCAGCGGACCGCGAGATCGTTGGCCTGCGTCGCTTGGATTTCATGCACCGCATCGAGGACGACCATCCCCTCGACGACGTCCTGGCTGTACTCGACGAATTGCCCCTTGCCGTCGTCGCCGCGCCAGATCTTGAAGCGACGCGTGTCGTGCTTCGCGGAGGCGTCCTGCGCCGCCTGCGCCGCGGTGTACGCGTCCTTGGCTCCGCCCTGCGGAGCGGGCGATGGTGCGGTCGTCGCCATCTATTTCATCTCCTCGATCACAGCTTTGAGGTGGTCGGGCATGGGAGCGATGGGCTGACGGGAAAGCTGCATCTCGCCCTGTGATCCCTTCTGCACCACGAAGTTGAACGTTCCATACGCCGGGTCTTTGTCCGGATAGTCGTCGCGGAAGTGGCCGCCGCGGCTTTCGTTCCGTTCGATCGCCGAACGCGCGATCGCCTCGGACACCGTGAGCAGATTCTTGAGGTCGAGCGCGGTGTGCCAACCGGGGTTGTACTCGCGGTTGCCGCTCACGCCGACGCGGGCGGCGCGCTGTTTCAACGTGGCGATGGCGGCGAGCGCCTTCTCCATCTCGCCCTGCGCGCGCACGATCCCCACGTTGTCCTGCATCGTCCCCTGGAGCGACTCCTGCACCTGGAAGGGCCCGTCGGCCGACGTTTCGCGATCGAACGGCGCCAGGGCCTCACGCGTCGCGGCGTCCACCTGCGCGGTGTCGATTTTCGCCGCGCTCTGCTCGCGGGCGAACTTGGCCGCGTACTCCCCGGCGCGCTTGTCCCGAACTCAAATGCTTTCTGCCGGGTGTGCCTCGGGCGAACTATATGCCCTATCCGTTCCAAATCATCCAATCTTCGGGCGCCAACCCCATCATGATGGTCTATGAATATGCCGGTGCGGTCCGGACGATCAACATGGGCACTTCGATAGAATCACCCGCGGACCAATGGATGGGATGGTCGAATGGGCACTGGGAAGGTGAAACGCTCGTTGTTGATGTCACCGGTATCAACGAAGCGACGTGGTTCGACAGGGCCGGCGATTTCCATAGCGATGCGCTGCATGTGGTGGAGCGATACACTGCAGTCAGCCCCGAAATTCTTAATTACGAAGCCGTCATCGACGATCCGAAAACCTTTACACGGCAATGGAAGATCAGTATGCCGCTGTATCGTCACGTCGAGAAAAATGCTCAAATTATGGAATTCAAGTGCGTCGAATTTGTGGAAGACCTGCTGTACGGGAAATTCCGCAAACAGACGAACAAGTGATCCACTGCCAGGACTCTATTACTTCGATTTATCGTCTGTGGCGGTATTCGATGAACTGAGAGAAAGCTTGCGGCCATCGGCAAGAGTAATGTCGCGGCCATTCGCGGTATTTGACCCATTCTTGGCCTGATAACCGTCGACGACAACCTCCATTCCAATTGTCAGCAGAGTCTTGGTGACACCCTTACTGATCAGCGCATTCGGACTGCCGCCTTCAACCATCCAACTTGCAATTTTGCCGTCAGCGCTCTTCACGTCGATGTGAATCCATGAGTGGGGATTGATCCATTCCAGCCGACTGATCTTCCCCTGCAGCTTCACGGGTTTATTGGCGTCAAATTCTGCAGAGAACGCGTGATGCGCCCAGGCCGACGCTGCGGTAAACGAAAGAAAGAATCCCATCAGAATAACCGTCCGCTTAGTTCTCAACATTTCGCTACCTTGCTCCCTTCTTCGCCGCCTCTTCAGCGGCCTTTTCTTCAAAGCGCGCTCCGCTGAGGATGCCCGACATCGCATAGTTCCCTTCGTGACAGGCGTATTCCAAAACCGGACGCGGGGTTCGAGTCATGGGAATCTGCGCCGTCCATTGTTTCGTAAATGCCGATGGGTCATCGACAGTGAATTCGTACATCACCGTGTTAGCATCCGTTCGCGTAAAGCGTTCGATCAAGTGCAGGTTTTCGTCAGATCCTCTGAAACTGTTCTTGTCGGTAAAATTCGTCGTATCGACAACCAGTGTGTCGCCTTCCCAGTGACCACGTGGATCACCCAGCCAGAGACGGACACTCTTTGGAAGGTGCGGGCTTCCATCGGTGGGAATGATGCGTACGTCATGGATCATCTCGATCAGTATCGCCACAAATCCGGGACTCTGTATGAATTGATAATTGTTGTTGTAGAAACTGGGTAGCATTGGCGGTCCGGCTGTCGCCCAAATGAGACACCGCTCGGCCAGAGGCCGATTTTCCGGACCGTCGAAGGCATGTCCCCTTTGAGCTTGTGCCAGCGCAGCCCGGCGGGTCTGAGCTTCAGCCGTCAGCGCCGGAATCTTCCCATCCTTGGGATCGATGATTAAAGATGTCCTGAGAGTGGGCACAACCTTTGTGCCCCGGTCCCACCAGAAGTCATTGTACGCGCGCCCAACATCCGCCGCAGCCGGCCCATCGCGACGGTCCGCATTATTGTTCGCCACGGTTGTCTTTTCGAATTCAGCCGCTTCCGCTGGTGTGAAGAATTCCTTTCCGGCAAGATTGGCAGGCCGTTCCAATGGAGTAATCGTCACGTTCGTCCATACGCCCTGCAGATCCGGCTTGCCGTCGGATGTTCGTGGCGGCACGTATTTTGCCGAACTCTTAGCGGCCGGTGCGGCTTGTCCGATAAGTGGAGGCGGCGACATGAAAACGGCCGCGATTATTAGCGCCGCAGCGCTTGCCAGAACGCTCCATGACGCTGCCCATCGATTCCTTTGCAGAGACCTCATCGGAACCCTCCCAACTATGACTTGGTTTCTGCGGCCCATTGTAAACCACCACGCAGCTAAAAGATTTAAGAAGAACCCCGGTATTGCTTTTGTACGCACCACCTTGTCCTTGCGCAGACGCGGTTCGTGCGATAAAACGGTGCCTCCCACAGCCAACAGGAACATGAATATGCTATTTCGCAGAACCCTTCTTCGTCTCACGCTGCTCGTGGCCAGCGGCCTGCTGGCGTTCAGCACCACGGCGCAGACGACTGCACAGACCTCCGCGCCAGTCATCGAAAAACTTCCCGGCAGCGCGCCTGTCACTATTGCCAGCGATGGCCGCTACTACACGCTGTCCAACAGCATCGTCACCGCGCGGATCAACCTGCGTACCGGAGATTTGGAAGGCTTGATTTACAAGGGCGTGGACCGCGCGGGCCACGACCAGGGCGCCGTGGGGCCCTGGGAGCAGAATCCCTCCGCTACCGCGTCCGTGGGCGGGTTGACGCAATCCGTCACCATTGATCCCGCCAGCAATGGCGGCGCGCGGGGCGAAGTTTCCATCAAGGGCGTCACCGGCGGCAAGGTGGCGTTGGGGGCCTCACCGGGCTCCAATAACGGCACTCCCAATTTGGATTTGGAAATCCGCTATGCCATGGGCCGCGGCGAGAGCGGCGTTTATACGTATGCGATATTTTCCCATCCGGCCGCGTATCCCGCCGGCAGTCTCGGCGCTGAGAGCCGTTTTATTCTAAGGGTGAACCAGTCGTTCGACTGGATCTCGGTCGACAAAGACCGCAACATGCTGGCGGTCGGGCCGCAGAACTGGGGCACGGGAGTGGTCGTCAACGCCAAAGAGCAGCGCATCATGAGCGAGGGGCCTTATAAAAATTCCGTCGAGCACAAGTACAGTTACAACGCCATCCAATACAAGATTCCCGCATATGGCTGGTCGAGCACGCAGGAACACGTCGGCGTCTGGTTCATCAACCCGACCATCGAATACCTCAGCGGCGGCGCCTCGAAACAGGAATTGGTCTGCCACTATGGCGACAATGACAACCCGGACCCCATCATCCTCAATTATTGGAAAGGCAGCCATTACGGCGGCACCGGCACCCTGACCGCCGCCGCCGGCGAAGAGTGGAGCAAAGTAGTCGGCCCGATTTTTGTATACGTCAATTCCCTCTCCAGTTTCAAAACACCCTCCAAAGCCGACCTCGACACCCTGGCGGCCACCGCCGGCAACCCCTCCTTGCCGGCCGCCTGGACCGAGAATCAGACGGCCTTGTGGCAGGACGCGCTGGCCCAGGCGAAAAAGGAAAAGGACTCGTGGCCCTACGACTGGGTGCAGGGCGTCGACTATCCGCACAAAAACCAGCGAGGCAGCGTGACCGGACAAATCGTGCTCAACGACCCGCTCGCGCCCACCCCTATCACCATGCTGCCGAATCTCACCATCGGCCTGGCCCACCCGGATGGGACAGGCGGCACGCGCGACTGGCTGCACGACGCCAAGTACTACCAGTTCTGGAACGACGGCAGTCCCGACGGCAAATTCACCATCACCAATGCCCGTCCCGGAACCTACACGCTGCACGCATGGGCGGACGGAGTGCTGGGTAATTTCTCACAGGCGGATATCACGGTTGTTGCCGGCAAGACAGTAGACCTCGGCAAGATTCAATGGAAGCCCGTCCGTTACGGCAAGCAGCTGTGGGAAATCGGCTACCCCAATCGCAACGCCAGCGAACTGTTCAAAGGCGATGGCGACAACTATTGGCTGTGGGGTTGGTCGCTGCGCTACCCGCTGCTGTTCCCTAACGACCTCACCTACACCGTCGGACAGAACGACTTCCACAAGGACTGGTTCTTCGAGCAGGTGCCACACGCGGAGAATCTGTCATTCGTCAATCCCGCTGCCAGGGATCCCGCCAACCAGCGCTTTGGCTGGGTCAAGGCTGAGTCGCGGACGGAGTACCCCAACACCGCCAACGGACCGGGACCATGGCGCATCTATGGCCGCGGACGCGCGACCACCTGGACGATCAAATTCAACCTGGATCGCGCGCCACAAGGTTCTGCGGCATTTCGCGTGGCGCTGGCCGGCGCGGATGGCGCGGCCCGTGTGCCCGTCACGGTCAACGGTCAGAGCGCCGGGGCCGTCGGCGAGGGACCCGCGGGATCGATCAACAGCGCAATCACCAGCACCAATGCCCTGCGTTACAACACCGACAAAGGCATCTGGCAGGAACGCACGCTGACCTTCGACGCCGCGCTGCTTAAAAGAGGCGAAAACGTGCTGACGCTCACCGTGCCTGCCGGCGATGTGAACTCCGGCGTCGTGTACGACTACCTGCGCCTCGAGCTAAATGAAGCCAGCAAAGTGGACGGCAGGCCCATCCCGCCACCGGCGCCGGCGAATTGATGAAATGGGGCCAACGCTGGTCTCACACAAGGGATGCGCCCGGGAGGTAAATGTAATGCGAACCCTGCAATTTCAGTGGGCGATAGGTGTGGTTGGGGCGGTATTGTTAATTCCTGTTGCAGCCCCGGCAGAAGTCACGAGAGTGGAGATCACCTCGCGCACAGACGTCATGAACGGCGCGACGCACGGCGCGTCCGGGGCCTATGAACAGATCGTCGGCCGCATCTACTTTACAATCCATCCTGGCAATGAGCGCAATCGCGTCATTGCCGATCTGGACCTCGCGCCGAAAAACGCGGCAGGGAAAATCGAAATGTCCGCGGATCTCAAAATCCCCAAACCGAAGGAGCCTGAAAAAGGCAGCGGCGCCGTGCTTAGCCGCCTAACGGCTTGGAAATGAGCCGCGGCGCGTTCCTCGCGCCGTCGGCTCCATTTCCGTGTTATCCGGCTCTCGTGACGACTACTTTCTCTTTGGACGTCGCGCGGGAACCCCGTGGAGCATGCCCTCGACGCTGAGATCCTCGTCAACCTCGGGCCAGTGAACTCCTTGCCCATCGCCTATGATTTCGTAATTGCTGCGTTGGGCAGGCGTAGCATCGCTGAGCCGCCATGACCAGACCAATGGCACGCTGATGACGCGGCCATCCACTAAATGGAAAGTTATCTGCTCGTCCGTTACCGAGACCACGCTCACGCGCGGGTCGGCGTTAACTGCAGTGCTCATTCCAAATCTCCTGAATCTTTGCCAATTCTTTCACGATGATCGCACGGATTTGGTTCAGCTCACGAGACGAAAACCCGTGGTTCTGCGCTAATGTGACCGGTTCCAGCCAAAACTTGCACAAACCCGACGCCACGCTCGTCGGCTGCAGCGTTGTGTTCGGCGGCAACTTCTGGTAACGCCTGCCATTCGTCAAGGATGCATGCTGAATTTTCTTGGGAGACTTGATTCACTATGGTTTACCTCAGCGTGCGTGGCGCATTTGGCGAAAGGTCAGCTTCAGAGCCCGACGCAATACGAACGAGATGCCAACAACGTAAGCGAGCATCAGTCCGATGTGTACGGATCCGAAGATTCTAAAGCCAATCAGATGTGTGAGCCACGTTGTTGGATACACGTAAATCGCTGTCAGCAGCCAAGGAACTTCCGTGTACCTTGTGTACCACGGTATGAAGTCGCCCGGCTCTGGCATAACGACGAACGCCTTTGGAATCGCGAACAGGATTAGCGGCGCGAACGGGAGAACCGTGATAATCCATCGAAAGCTCCTGGCTTGAATCATGCTCCTCCTAGCAGGCGCCGTGTCCGCCGAACGGCTTCACGATCAGCCGCAATTGGCGCGTGCCTTAACTCTAGCCGAGACGAAAACGAGGCGCGCCAATTGTCGGCTGCATCGTGGTGTTCGGCGGCTTACCATTCGCGGGCCGTTGAATAGATGATCTCTGGGCCGCTGCCTGGGTTGATGTACCGGAAGGAGACGTCGATCTTCTCCTCGCAGAACGGCTCAAGTTGTTCGTCGACCTGACGCCACGATTCAGGACAGAGAGTCCATTCAAAGTCGGCCAGCTCTCTGGACTTTACTCCGAGATCAGCCGCGGCGGAGATTGCCCGGAGCCGGCATTTGTCGACCGACTGAACGAACGGCAAGTCGGTAAGGGCAAACTGGCGACCGACTCCCTCTGACAGCGTCCGAATCGCGCTTCGTAGCAGGACCACATCCTCCGATCTTCCACCATACAGCAGAATCATCGGGTCGCCATTGAGCCCGTCCTCGAAAAACTCCAGCTTCAAAACGTTACCTCTGTCCGCCGAACGGCTTGGGCCTCAGCCGCAAGCCGCGCGAACATACTACTGCGAATTTGAAATACCCTCACGCGCGGACTGGCGGCTGCAGGCCCGTGTTAGGCCTCATGGTGCGGCACGGTGAACCAGCATAGTTGTTTGATGGTTTGGTCGAAGCGCTGGACTGTACCTACTGGATCCACTACGCGGCACCATTGGTTCTCGCGCACCCCCGTGTCGATGAAACGAAACTCCAATCGGCCATCCTGAGTCGGGGACACCGAACGGTACGGGCCATTGTACGGATAAGTGACAGGGGCTTGCGCAATGCAAAGGTCAAAATGCGACGTCTGTCCGGCGACAATTACTTTTTCCGGCGCATTGACTCGCGTCTTTTGTTACCGGTGCGGAGCTGTTGCCTCATGAGAATGTTACCCGTCCTGTTTGAAGGGAACGGACAACATTATGAGGAGGCAATTGAGCATGGCTACCAGACGCGAATTGATTGGATCTGTGGCGACGCGTTATTACGCAGCGACACGAAGCGAGAAGAAAGACATTCTCGACGAATTTGTCAAAATATCCGGGTTTCACCGGAAGCACGCGATACGAGTGCTCAGAAAAATGGGAGCGAGTCCGGAGACGCCGAAGCCGCCACCGAGATCCAGGCTTTACGATGCCGCAGCCGAGACAGCACTGATTATTCTTTGGGAAGCTGCGGACCGGATGTGTGGCAAGAGGTTAAAAGAAGCAATTCCGGTTTTGGTCGAGGCCATGGAGCGGCATGGGCACCTGCGGTTGGATGTGGAAGTACGGCCACGTCTTCTGGCGATGAGCGCCGCAACGATGGATCGGCGGCTAAAGCGCATCCGGGAAGCGGGCAAGCAGGGACGGCGAAGACCACGCCTCAATACTCCGTTACGAAACAGCATTGCCGTGCGCACATTCGGTGATTGGAATGATCCGGCACCGGGATTCTTCGAGATGGATTTCGTGGCGCATTGCGGAAAGTCCGTCGCAGGCAGCCACGTTCACAGCTTGGTATTGACCGATATCGCTTCAGGCTGGACCGAAGGTGCGGCGATGGTGATGCGGGAACAGACGCTGGTGACAAAGACCGTAGAGTCCATCCGGAAAAAGCTGCTGTTTCCGATTTTGGGTCTGGATGTGGACAACGACAGCGCGTTCATTAACGAGACGGTCGTGAACTATTGTCTCGAACGAAAGATCGAACTGACACGATGCCGGCCTTACAAAAAGAACGATCAAGCCTGGATCGAGCAGAAGAATGGCGCCGTGGTAAGAAAATTGATCGGTTACGGACGGCTCGAGGGCATCGCCACCGCCACCGTTTTGGCCAGGCTGCACAATGCGGCACGGTTATACGTGAACTTCTTTCAACCATCTTTCAAACTGAAATCAAAGAAACGGGAAGGCGACAAAGTGATCAAGAAATATCACACGCCTGAAACCCCGTATCTACGGCTGCTGGCCAACGACAGGGTTTCCATAGATTCGAAAGAGCAACTGCGCCGTGTGTTTGCGGGCTTGGACCCGGTGCAATTGCTGAACGAGATTCGGGAATCTCAAAGAACCTTGGCGCAACTGGAGATCGGCGCCGAGCCTAATCAATCGCTGGAAAAGGGTCCCGGGCTGAAGCGATTCGTCGAAGCTTTATCGACCGCGTGGCAGGATGGCGAAGTGCGTTCAACACACCGCAAACGATCCACCGAGCCTCGGAGTTGGCGTACTCGACTGGATCCATTCGAGAAGGTATGGCTGTTGATTGAACAGTGGCTGAACGACAAACCCGACTCGACGGCGAAGGATCTATTTCAACGCCTCCAGGAACACTCACGGGAACAATTTAAGCCAGGGCAATTGCGAACACTTCAGAGGCAAGTGAAAGAATGGCGCAGCGAAATTGTTCGTCGACTCGTCCTCGGCGGTGATCATGAATTTCAGAAAGAGCCTGTCGGCGTTGGCCCGCCGAGCGAATGAAAGGGAAACCAATCATATTTATTTCTCCAATCGGATGGCCCGTTTCTGTGGAAATCTCAGACGTAAAGCAAAGAAAGAAAAAGTAGCAAAAAGAAAGAAATGGGGAGGCCCGTGGAATCTGACGCAAGCATGCAAATCGATCAAGGTTGCCTGCGGCAATATTTTCTTGATGATTTGCACACTTGCTTGAAAACCCTGCTGGGTTTTCACAGCTACCACCGGCCCGACGGCGGGTACATTTAAATGATGACGACAATCACTCCTTCGGTAACAATCCTTGGTGAGGCAATACGCCGGGAGTTCTAATTGTCGCCGATCAGTCGTCCAAGCGAACAACCCGAAAGCCAGATGAGATGAAGAAATATGGTCAATAAGCGCAAGCATTCCTTCGGTCCAAACAAAAGTCGGAGCTTCTGCGTAGATTCGTCGAATTTCCGGCCATGGTCGAGTCATCGAGTTCGTCAATTCCGTCATAAGGAGGCCTAACGGCTCAACGTTCAGCCGCGAGCCGCGCGAGGACTCTTTTTCGATTTGGATTTACTTCTGGCGCGGTTCGGCGGCTGCAACGTTGTGTTAGGCAGCCCCCCGTGTGTGCGGACCGCTCGTGTCGTATCCAGCATTCCTCGAAGGGCAGCGTTTACCGCATCACCCGTTGGAAACGCCGCAGCCACCTCCGGGTCGAGTACGACAATGTTGTTCTCTCGCCGAAGTCGTTCGACATATTTGCCGCGAACTCCTCCAGGCATTGAGGCGAAATCGTATTCCGCCCGCATATCGTCTTCAGGATGGTCGACCTTTTTCATAAAATCTTATTTCCTGTCGGGTCGGGTTTCGGGAACTGATTATTCTAATCGTGTTCCCATCTTCGGTATGCGCTACAACCAGAATTTGTTTGTTTGCGGACAAACCAATGGTCACAAGGCGCAGTTCATCCTTCGAGTGATGATCACTCGGAAAGGTTGTCGAGAGCGGATCTGTAAAGACCGTGGCAGCTTCCTGAAATTCAACGCCATGCTTGCGACGGTTGGCTTTGCTAGGGTCCCAAGTGATCAGCACCGCGCCAGTATACGCTGCGCCCTATATCAGCGTGCCTGCCTAACGGCTTGGCGATGAGCCGCAAGCGGCGCTAGCCAGACCTTTCCCCTTGAGGAAATCGCTGGCGCCGATTGACGGCTCCATCGCCGTGTTAGACGACGTACGGCCGCCCTCACTTGATTCGCGGACGAACACCTCGGAGAACGTCCGAGATCGCAGGGCCGAGCCCGCGATCGATAAAGTTGCTATGCACCCACGGCTCATCAGTAATTCGTCCCCCACCCATCCCGCCAGGAATTCCGCTTCCGATAGCAAGCCGTTCGTAATAGATACGCCTCATGTCCGCATCGTTGCCAGGCCATGCAAGCTCGTCTAGATCGACGAGTAGTTGCTCGAGTGTCGATTCGGAACAACTGACGAGCGACACCGGACAGGCCACGTAGACTTGACCGCCATCATCCCCTTGAAGAATGACAACACCATCCTGCACTGTCTTCGCTTCGGCGAAAGAGGTGAGGGGACGGAACACGGTACCGTGCACATCGGCCATGAATCGACCCAGAGGACGCTCGTGATCGGGGAGTAAATTTGGTTTGTGGATCTTACGGTCTTCGCTCATCGTTCCTTTAGTCGTCTAACGTCTCAACGTTCAGCCGCAAGCCGCGCGAGCATACTACTGCGAATTTGAATTGCCCTCACGCGCGGCTTGGCGGCTGCAACGTGTTGTTAGGTTGCTCAAGCTCAACTTTCCTCCCGATTCGGCAGGGCATCCAACACCCATAACGCCCTGCGAATGACACTTGGATCGTTACTGCTTATAAGCCTTTTCAATTCGGTTTCGAGCTTCGGGCTTTTGGTCCTGGTGGCCAACTGACAGTAACGGCGAAACTCCCGACAGTCTCGTAGCTCGACCAGTCGCAGAATGACTCCATTCAGCCGCTCCTTCTGAGCGTCAGTCAAATCTGCGCGTTTCAGATTTTGTATTAACTCTTCTTTAATGTAGCCAGAGCGAAAGAAAATGGGATCGACTTCCAAAAACTCTATAGCTGTCTCGATCGCGACTTCACTGCTGGACTTCAGAGCAGCCATGCCAACCTGTAAACCTCCTGGGTAGGCCAATGAATCGTACGAAGAGCGGAAATCCTCGCAGGCTTGAGACCACTCGGCGCTTCGCGATTGATACGTGGCGTGAATCTTTTCGTGCATCGCTTGAAGTTTCGCAGCACCTTGCTGGATTTCGGAACGATGTTTCATAGGCAACCTAACGGTTTGACGATCAGCCGCAATCGGCGCAGGCGGCAACTTTCGTATTACGAATCCGCCCAGCGCCGATTGCAGGCTGCATCGTGTTGTTAGCTGGCCTCGGGCTACAGGAGCTTCTTGAAATCTTCGATTTTGAGACCAGCGTCACGAACGATACCGCCCATTGTGTATGCATTGACCGGATTATGTCTTGGAATCGTCAGAATGCGAGTCCCGTCACTCATGACGATGTGCTTTCCTTGGTTGACGATATTGAATCCCGCCTTTTCGAGTGCTCGGACAGCACGGAGATGATTTATTCCCGGAAGCTTGGGCACGACTACGCTGGAACCTCGACCTCGCGCAGTTTAGAACCCTTAGAAATTTTGACAGCCGCTTCAAGGTATTCACGAATTGCATCTTGTATGTTGTCTAGGGCTTCTTTTTCCGTTTTGCCCTGAGACCAACACCCCGGCAGACCGGGACACGATACGCTGTAGCCTTCCTTCGACTTTCTAAGTGCCACTGTGTATTTCATGATGCATATTCTCGCTCAGGACAGCTGCGATATACCAGTCCAGCTAACGGCCTGGCGTTCAGCCGCGGGCCGCGCGAGGATTCCGGGTGGGCTTGGATTTGCCCCGAGCGCGGCTCGTCGGCTGCAACGCCGTGTTAGGCAGCCCCCCGTGTGTCCGGACTGCTCTCGCTGTGTCAAGCATTCCTCGAAGTGCAGCGTTCACGGCCTCACCGGTAGGAAAGGCTTCGGCAATCTCGGGCTCAAGGACGACAATGTTACTCTCTTGTCGGAGCCTCTCAGCATACTTGC
>JBGPBY010000176.1:0-12540 GCA_041481485.1 Terriglobia bacterium | reverse complement strand
GTTCGGCCTCTGTTCCCGGATGCGCATTCATTCTAGGTGAATCTTGCCGGGTAAGCGTTCCTGAGTTTCTCTCTCGATGTCTCACGATCCATCGGGTAAGGCCGCTATGACCGCGCACAATTCGCAGGACGGCATTCCACGCCATTGTGCGCGGTCATAGACCGCGCCTACAGTGAGGGCCCGTCCCGGAATTTCCCCGCGCACTATTGACGCAGGACCCGACGCAGGAACATGCGCGCGCGTTCGTGAACCGGTGCTCCGATGACTTGCTCCGGCGTGCCATCTTCCACAATGACTCCGTCGTCCATGAAAACCACGCGATCGCCCAATTCCCGGGCAAATCCCATTTCGTGAGTGACAACGACCATGGTCATGCCGTCTTCGGCAAGTTTTCGCATCACGCTGAGAACTTCACCGACCAGTTCCGGATCCAGCGCCGATGTGGGTTCGTCAAAAAGCATCACTTTCGGTTCCATGGCCAGCGCTCGCGCGATAGCGACGCGCTGCTGTTGTCCTCCGGATAATTGCGCCGGATAGACGTTGGCTTTGGCTTCGAGCCCGACCCGCCGGAGTCCCTCCATCGAGAGACGATCGCTTTCTGTGCGGCTGCGCTTCATGACGTTTTCCTGAGCAATCGAAACGTTGCGCAAAACAGTGAGGTGCGGAAAGAGGTTGAACTGCTGAAACACCATTCCGATGCTGCGCCGTGCCCGATCGATATCGACGTCCGGATCGGTCAGTTCGATTCCATCCAGGAAAATCTGTCCGGAGGAGGGAGTCTCCAGCAAGTTGATGCAGCGAAGCAGCGTGGACTTCCCGGAGCCGGACTTTCCGATGATGCACACCAACTGCCCATGATGCACGGTGAAATCAATTCCGTTAATCACGTTCAGGGCGCCGAAAGATTTGCATAATCCGCGAATCTCGATTGCAGATGACGATGGAATAGTGCGTGTCATGACCTGCCGCTGCTCAAGTGCGATTCGAGACGGCGTGCGAGATAGCCGAGCGGAATCGTAATCAGAAGGTACATGATGCCAGACACCAGAATCGGTGTCGGATTGGCAAATGCCGATGCCTGATCGTTGCCGAATTTTGCCAGTTCCACCTGACTCGAAGTCACACCAAGGAAGAGGACCAGTGAGGAATCCTTGAACAGCAACACGAGTTCATTGGTGAGGGGTGGAATCACAATTCGAATTGCCTGAGGGATGATAACGGATCGCATGCTTTGTCCATTGGTCATGCCGAGCGAACGAGCCGCTTCCATCTGACCTTTCGGTACAGCCTGCAATCCTGCGCGAAAAGTCTCCGCCATATATGCCGCTGAGACCAGGCCAAGCCCGAGAGATGCCATTCCATAGACGCCTCCCGGCAAAGCGAATCCGGGGAAAACCAGAGGCACACTGCCAATCATCAGAAAGATCACCAGAGCCGGCAATCCGCGAAAGACTTCGACGTAGACGGTGGCGATCCAGCGATATGGTGTCACCGACGAAAGCCTCATCAGAGCCAGCAACAATCCCAGCGCAATTCCAAAGCAAAAGCCGGTGACGGTATAGATCACCGTGTTTTTCAGAGCAATCGTGAAGAGCTGGGGCAAGCCCTGCCGTGCGACACTCGCATTGAAAAAGAATTGCCGGATCGCTTTCCAATCGGCGAAAGACGCCGTGAGGATAATCGCGGCCGCCAGCACGCCGTACTGAATCCGGCGAATACTTTGCCGCCGGGCTCGGGAACTTCGCAATCGGGTCTCCTGCATTTGGGTCTCTGGAAAATTCAGGGCGCCGCAGATTCCGGTTCGATGTCGAACCACTTCTTGTATATCGCGGCATACCGGCCGTCTTTCCTGGCGGATTCGATTGCTTCGTTGACGGCCCTTGCCAGTGGAGCATTGCCTTTTCGAATGGCGACGCCGTACTGTTCGCCGGTATTGAGACTGGTGACCATGACGAATTGCGCGGCAATTTCGGGTTTCCTGAGCCAGGTCCGGACTACAGGAAGATCCTGAATCAGGACATCGACCTGACCGATCTGGAGCGCAAGAAGCTGCCTTGCAGAATCGGCAAACTCAATGGGATCGAATCCCAATTTCTTCACATAGTCGCGGCCTGTCGTGGAGGCCAGCGCTCCGATTTTGAGCCCTTTCGCTTTTACGTCTTCGAGTGTCGCAAGGTGAAGGTCCTTTCGGGCCATCAGAGCCTGACTGGCGTCAAAATAGGGTTCCGAGAAATCGATGTTCTGTTTGCGCTCTTCGGTAATCGTCATACCCGCAGCAGCCAGATCGCATTTTCGGGTATCCAGAGCCTGTCCGCTTTTGATTACCGCGAAGTCAATATTGACGATCTCCTGAGTGACACCGAGATTCTTAGCTGCAAGGTCGACGATGTCCACATCGAATCCCACGACCTTTCCGTCACGATAAAACTGGAACGGTTCGAACGGGACATTGGTGCAAACAGTCAACTTTCCGGGGTTAACGAGTTGTACGCGAGTGGTGTCGGTTGCCGCGCTGTTGTCGGCGGATTTTTTCTCGCACGCCGTAAAGAGAAGCAGCGTTACAGCAGCAAAGGTAATCGAACGAATCAAAGTTTGCCTTTCTTCAGTACTCGAACTTCAAGGTTTTGTACTTTGCGCACAATGCAATGTCAAGCGATCCTCTCCCACTGTAGGCGCGGTCTATGACCGCGCGCAATCTCTCGATTATGGATACCCCATCTGAGGAATTCCATTCTGAAAAACTGTGCGCGGTCATAGACCGCGCCTACAGTGGGCCCGGACGGTGTCTCAGTTTGAATTCCGCTTGGAATGAATGCGGTTCCGAATGTAGGGGCGGTCCTATGACCGCCCACAATTTTGAGGGATGCATTCTCACAAATTGTAGGCGGTCATAGACCGCCTCTACAGCGAACGGGACTCGGTAATTGAATGAGACTACCCGGACGCATAGAATCAAACTCGAATGCAAACGGCACTCCACCGACATCTATTCATAGCAACAATCCTTCTTACCATCGCGGCGGTCCTCATTTTCCAGAGAATGGGAATGGATCCGGAGCTTTGGGGCGCGTACACCTATATGGGTGGAGCAATTCTGCTTTTCGCAGCCGAGCAGGTGATACCGCGAGATCCTTCCTGGAACTACGCAGGAAAAGGACGAAAATTCAAATTCCGAAACGCTGCAATGGATTTGACGTTTCTCTTCGGTGTGGATCCCATCAGCGTCTCGCTTCGCATGTTCGTTGCGGTATGGGTTGCCGGTCATATCGGAAACAGGATTCCTCTGCCGAGGCTGTCTTCGCTGCCGGTATGGATTCAGGTCGTTCTGATGGCCGTAGTTGCGGACGGTCTTCGTTATTTCATTCATCGCATGCAGCATCGGGTCTCCTGGCTCTGGCGATTCCATGCCCTGCATCACATGCCGGAAAGTCTCGTTGCGATCAGCGCGTCGCGAACCCATCCATTTGACGATTTGATCACCTACGTTCCGGAAACGATTGTCTTTCTTCTGCTCGGGTTTGGCGCGGGAGTGGTCAGCGGATTCTATTGCGTCGTCTGGGTAATCGCTCTGATCAGTCATGCCAATGTGGACATTGCGCCGGACGGCTGGATTGCCCGAATCGTCATGCATCCCCGATATCACATCGCACATCACACACTCCAATCGGGCGCGGATCCCACATACAACTTTTCCGAAATCACTACGTTTTGGGACAGAGTTTTCGGAACATTCCGTCACGCGCCATTGACGAATGGTTTCAAGGTGGGCGTCATTTCGCCAGAGCCCAGAAGTCCGGGCCGCGAGTTATTCGGATCGATGTACCTTCCCGTCGACCGGCTTTAATGTGGAGCGTTACCTTCAAGATCTGAAGTTCGGCCATACGGAAAACCATGGCTCTGGCCTAATATGCGATCTGGGTCCACGCTGAGGAGGGCTTCTGAACGATTACATTTTGTCGGTTTTGCTGGGAATTATTGAAGGTTTGACCGAATTTCTCCCCGTCAGTTCCACGGCACATCTTCGCATTGCGGAAAGCATCTTTCACATCAATCTCGCGGACGGGTATTGGAAGATGTACACCATCGTCATTCAGCTGGGGGCGATCCTGGCGCTTCCGGTTGTTTTCCAGTCGAGAATTCGCCGCCTGATTATGACCTTTCCTCAGGGTGAAGACGGCGAGAGAACCATACTGAACAATCCGTTGAGTCTGACGTTGATTGCCTTTTTCGTAACGGCAGTCCCGGCGTTTTTGCTGACTAAAATCATCGGAAAGAATCTCGAAAATCTCACTGTCATCGGTGCTTCACTGGCCATTGGTGGTGTCGTCATGGGCGTCGTGGACTGGATCAGTTCTCCTCCTCATCGCATACAAACCTGGTCCATGAATGAGATGACTCTTCCACAGGCCGTTTGGGTTGGCGCCTGCCAGATTCTGTCGGCGGTATTCCCCGGAACCTCGCGCTCCATGTCCACCATCGCCGGAGGCCAGCTTGCACGAATGTCGCGGACTGCAGCTGTGGAGTTTTCATTCTTTCTTTCCATTCCGACAATGGTGGTTGCCGTAGGTTACGATCTGCTCAGGTCGATTCTGCCGGGAAGGGAAGGTTCAGTCTCGCCAGCCAGCATTGACGCTCACGGCTGGGTAGTCCTTGCCATCGGATTCATCGTGTCATTTATCGTGGCGCTGGGATCCGTGCGCTGGTTCATAGGCTGGGTCGAAAAGCGAGGTCTCCTCCACTTTGCGGGGTACCGTATCTTTCTCGGAATTATGGTCCTGATTCAGTCCGGATCGATCTAACGGAGAGGGCAAAGGATCTACCAGCTATAGCGAAGGCCCGGCTGGATGCTGCGGGGGCTTTGAAACTGCAGCGGGACTCGCCATTCGGCATGATGCGAAGTGACAGCCATCTGCACCAGATTCAGTGCCAGATTTGAAATATTGAATACATCCAGACTGGCAGTAAGCCGTCCCTTTTCAAACTTGAAGACTTTCGCAAGCCGCACGTCGATCGTTTGATAGTGCGTCGTTCGCATTCCTCCAAATGTTCCGGAATTTCCGGGTCCGCGCTGTCCAGTCAGAATTCCGATAACGCCCTGGTTTAATGGGACGGGCAGCACCCGCGCATACGGAAGGCCGTCCTGATAATTCAGAATCGCCGCGGCCCGAACGCCTGCGGGAAGCTTCAGCGCTATCCACTGGCGAACCATGGTGCCTCGATCGAAGAATGTGCTGCCGCGCGCATTGATCGCATGATTCGGGTCGTCAAAGACACCCTGAAGGTTACTCAGGTCATTTTCAGTGGCGGTGAGTCCCGGCCCGTTTTCGGCGACCGATCGATATCGAGTGACGGTCGTGCTGGCCTGGATATTTGTGGAGCTCAATGAAATCGTAAATTCGAATCCTTCGGAATGCGCATTGTATCCGACCGGGTTTGTGAGCAGGTAGCGATCCTGGCCGAGGGTGCTCGGCTTCTGGTTGAATACGGTCATCGGCTGGTCGTCCGCTGAACCGAGCACGGCATCGAGCCCCGGATCGATAATCTGCAAAGGGTCGTATGAAGTCAGCGGAACTCCGGTATTCGCCAATGAAATCTGGTTGTGCAGCGATCTGCGATAGCCGAAGAATTCAGTATGAAATCCGTGTAATCCTGTTTGGGAAACGCCAATCGTGAGTTCCGAAGTGCTCGGATTTTTGAGATTACCATCGAGCGTTGTGAACGGCGCTCCCGTTACTTTCAGGAGTTGGGTATTCTCACCAGGCTGAAACCGGCGGTCTCCGTTGAGGTCTTTCCACGTATAGAGCAGCGAGGACGAACCTTCGGGATTCACGGTGGATGCCGCCACAAGATTGGGCTCATCGTAAATCCGGGCATATGAAATTCGTCCGACGAGGCGCCGGAACAATTGGACTCCCATACCGGTTCGTCCGCCGATATTGCGCCAGTAATTGGCATTGACGGTCCCTCCCGAACCGAGGACGTTTAAGAAACGTGACGCATTTGACGTCAGTTCCGCCAGGAAGCTGTAACGGGAAAGCGAAAAATTATCGGTCGCATAAAACTGCATGTCTGCAATGCGATCTCGAGTGGAAGGGTTGTTAACCAGACGCACGGAATTGGGCAATCCTTCGAAGAAGAGGAGATTGACCCCGTCGATCGTCTGTTGGGATTGAGACAGAGTCGAACGATTCAGAATGCCTCCGAGCGTGATCTGATGCCTGGAGTTCCAGAAGCTCTTTCCGATGATCGAGTAACTCGCGCTGCCCTCCATGGCGCCAATGCTCGAGTCTGTGATCGAAGCGGCCGGACCTCTGCTGGTGTTCACCAATCGGCCGTAACCTTGAAGCATGTAGTCCAGCGGAGTGATTCCATCCACTACGAAACCGGGAAACAGATCCTGAACGCTCTGCCCGATGACTCCATTTTGGAATCGTTGAGAAGTGCGGCTGCGCGTCACACCGAAATCCATACGCAGACTGCGCCGGGGAGAGAACTCATGCGTCCACGATCCCGAAATGCTTCTGTGAGTCTGCTTCTGATCCACCGTCGAGTCTCTGCTGATCTGAGGGCTCGCGCCCAATTGAGGTTCATTCCGATGCTGAAGTGAAATATGGATTGCGGCGCGGTCGTTCGGAGCAGCCGATCGAATGAAGTTGTAGGTCTGTTGCTGAACGGATCCGGAAACCGGCAGCGATTGCGTGCGAATCCACGTTTTCAGTTCGCGGCCGGAAATCGAGGCAAAGTAGGACCATGGTGTTTTTTCGATGGGACCGGAAATCTGCGCGCCTCCCCAAAAGAAATGTTTCCACCGCTCGTCCGGCTGGAAGATGTCAAATGTGCGATCTCTCGGAGTGACATTAGTGTTTTGCAGTGCGCCACTCTGAAAGAACAGCCGGGCTTCCCCGTGCATGCTGCGTTCTCCGTATTTTGGCGTCATTTCCAGGTGCGCTCCTGGCGCGTTATGGTGCAAAGGCGATTCTCCAACGCTGTAGACGACGGTCTCCATCGCGGACAAATCGGGGAAATTCAGCATTTCGGTTCCGGCAGGACTACTTACCGAGACGCCATTCAACCAGCCGAAATTCTGAGACCATGAACTTCCGCGAACGCCGATCAGGGACGGGCTGACACTGTGCAATCCGGAACTATCGAACTGATCGGAAACCACCGACGGTTCAATCTGATTCAGGAACGTCCAAAGATGTTCGGTGCTCGGAAACGATTCGATGGTTTCCCTGGTGAGCAGCCGTTCCGGCTTCCATACGTCCGACGGGCCAGGAAGTTCTTCGCGAATCCGCCAGCGGCGGACTCCACTCGACCCGTCCTCTTCCTCGAGCACAACGGTCAGTGAAAGCGAGGACGATGTCGGAACCAGTCCAACGTAGGAACCCTGGCTGGCAGTGGAGGCGTGCTCAAATCGGATGGTGTAAATTCCCGGGTCGACGAAGTAAGCAACGAATTTTCCAGCTGAATCCGATTCGAACTGGCGTACGCGTCCCTGCTGGACCCAACTGATGCGTGCCGAAGAAACAGCTCGCCCGTCTTCCGAGCGAACTACTCCCGTTACCGTTGAAATCGCGTATTGCGCCGATGCTGGAATGCAACAAAGACAAATCACAAAAATGGCATTTACCAGGCGCTGTGCTTTTAGCAGACCTACAACATTCAAAGCACCGGTTACTCTAGCAAAAAATGGTTCGTCTCCCGATGGAATTGATGGATCGCGTTGAGACTTAATGAAATTTGGGCTGCGGATTTGGATTTGGCATCCTTTGTGACGGTCGCGTCCCCAGCCGCGTTAGCCCGGCCCTTCGGATTTGGCATCGTGTTGGGCAGCCGTGTTCCCAGCCGCGTTAGCGGCGGCAGTCCGTTAGCCACCGGCGTGAGCCGGTGGAATATCAGTTCATGAAAAACAGAGTGCCGGAGGCACGACAGATCATGAATCTGTCTTTGCGATCATGATCGTTGTTGCTTGATCTGTCGCTGCTCCGCAGCTTTATATCTTTGCCTATTTACTTCCACCGGCTCACGCCGGTGGCTAACAGACTGCCGCCGCTAACGCGGCTGGGAACGCGGTTACCCGCTGAAGTCCACTACCCGAAGGGCCACATGAAGGAGCAAAAATATGTGGCCATAATTATCAAATCGTTCACCGAAGGCCTCAAAAGTCGCCAATCGGGCGCAAAGACGGGCTGTCACAGACCTCCCGCACGGCAAGATCCCAACTTAAGTTAGCGCTTATGGGCGTAAGCCAGTGGAATATCAATAATCATCAATGGACTCTTGTTGGTTTTGCTCTTTGATTCTGATGGACCGCAGGGATAGTCTACGCCCCAGGTTCCCACGGTCCGTACGAGAGAAATCGACATGAAGTATTGGATTGTCACGTTGTTCGCATCGCTGGTTCTTACCGCAGTGTCGTCAGTACTATTCGCCCAGGCGCCGAAGCCGTCGATTGCGGGAACTGTTTCCGATCCGGCGCATGCCAAGCTTCCTGATGGAGCGGTTGTCGTGACCCCGGAGGATCCGAAGGCGAAGCCATACGCCGCAATTCCGAATGAGTCGGGAGCTTACGCGTTCTATGGACTCCCTGCCGGCACCTACGTGCTTACTGGAAGGTTCCCGGGATTCAATGCAGAGTCGTTCAAGGTTGAAGTAAAACCAGAAACCATGGTGGAGAAAAACCTGACACTGTCGGCGATTCCGGGGGCAATTGTTGTGACTTACCGTGACACTTTCTTTGGTCCCGACTCGGGCCCATCTGTTCCTTCACCACTGCCTAATAAATAGCTCTGGGCAAAACGGCGAATCTCCTTTCAAAGATACATTCTTTGTCTGTGTTTTCTCCGTGTTTCGCAAGGAAATCTCGGAATCAAGCGGCAGTCTTCAAATTGGAAATGGGAAACTGAACGCCGCGTAGCTGAATCAGTGAGAGCAGAACGAAATTTTTCCGGACTGCTGGCCGACGAGACATGTTGCCGCTGCTCAGCAGCTTTATTTCTTTGCTTATCATATTCGACTGGCTCACGCCGCTAATACGGCTGGGAACCCGAAATTCACAAACAGGACCGCACGACCTGTAATATCGTGCACGGGTTCTTCCATTGAGCGGCCACATCGCTGGCAGAAGGGAAATTCGTTTGTGTTTAAAATAAATCTATTGCCTCGCTTATTCGCAACTGGAGTTTTGTTGTTCGGATTCCAAGGTTATCTTGCGGCTCAGGCGAGCCAGCAACCGCCGGACGTTACGGCGAAGCCGGAGCCTCAGACTCAGATCGATCCATGCCTGAAAGCCACATGCCGGGACGTTCCGGTCCGGGATAATCTCGACACGTTTGATCTTCCCAAACGCAGATTTGACGTGAAGTATCGCGCAATTATCGGCGGTTTCGCTCAGGGAGCCGGAATCGGAGGAGGCCTCCAGGCCACAACCGCAGACACCATTCCCCACGTGCAGGTCCGCGCGAATTTTTTGACGTCGACCGCTGTGGCTCAGCGCGTCGATGTTGGAGCCCGGTTTGACGACAATTCCAAACGGAACCACATCGATGCATGGTTCGGCTACCTGAAACGCCAGACGGATTTTTACGGGATCGGGACACAGCTTGCCGATGCGGAGCGCTCCACGTTTGGGCTCGATCAGCGCAGCTATCAGTTTTCGTTCTTTCGGGATCTTGCATTCCACCTGCAGTCCGGTTTCTTTGTGCAGGCGGTGGGGACCCGTACCGTCCCAGGAAAGAACACGAAGATTGCGCCCATCACGGATCACTTCTCCGGCAGTGCGGAAGTTGCTCCCAGCCAGTGGATTCCCGGATTTAATTCAACGATACAAATTCTTTCCTATGGCGGCTTTGTCAAATACGACACGCGTGATCGATCGAAAGGGTTGACTCGGGGTCTGAACATTTACCTGCGCGGCGCCTCAAACGACGGTATCCGCGCTGGAAATGCATTTGGAGACTTTGGCTGGATTGAAGGAGAATTCGACGCGCGCGCTTACCTTCCGATCCACGGTCCCAGAGTTTCGCTCGCGTTACGAAATGCAGGACAGTTCAAGAATCCCAAGGGCGACAGCCAGATTCCGTTCTATGCTCTCGCGTTTCTCGGAGGTCACGATTATGTTCGCGGTTACGATGCCTATCGCTATCGCGGAAACAATGTTCTGATCTATTCCTCCGAGCTGCGTTACAACGTCTTCCGAAAGTCAGACAGCAAAGGATGGGACGTCATCGGATTCGCCGACACAGGCCGCTTGTGGGGAGACAGCCGATCACTGACCGATGCCGCAATCCTCGCGAATCAGAGTTTCAGTTCCGGGCCCTGGCGTTCCGGATTTGGAGGCGGTATGGAATACCGTCATTCCCAGGGCATCGCTGTGAGAGCTGAAATGGGTCACAGCAGCCAGGGAACGTTGATCTACACGTCGTTGTCGCGAGGATTCTAGTTCTCAGTTCACGGCAGCAAAATATTCTCGGTCGAAGATGCGATAGTAAATCGCAGGAGGAAGCTTGTCGAAGTACGGCTGCATATCGTCGAAGGTTTGACGCTGGGATTCGTGCAGCAACATGGCATCGCGCTTGTATTTCCCCACTTCCGTTATGCGGATTGCCATGGTTGGAACAGGGAGTCCCCTGGATGGATCCCTGGGATAGTTGTCCTGGAAGAATTTTGAAATCTTCAGCGCCACGCGAATCATCGGCCCTGGCAATGTGACCTGGTACATTTTCCTGACCGTGAATCCACTTTCGTTTCGATCCTCAAGGAAGACTTCTTTCACATACCGAGCCGTCAATCGGTGATCGATGTGGCCGTAGAGGCCGACAGCGTCGTCATAGCTGATCAATATTGTGGGACTGTATTTGGCGATCCGGTCACGAATGGTTTCCTTGATCGTTTCGCGAGGGATGTCCCTCAAACCACTATCGGGAAAATCCAGGACCTCCTGATGATCAATTCCCAATAGCCTGCCGGCGGCTAATAATTCTTTTTTGCGAATTTCACCCAGCAGACTCTTTCTCTTTAGCGGATCGGTCTTGCTAACCATGCCGTTGGACTCACCGGCTTCTCCCCTGGTCAGTGTGATCAGAGTCGTCGTCACTCCCTGGTTGTCGAGAATCTTCAGTGTTCCGGCGCATGTAATTTCATCATCAGGATGCGGAAAAATGAACATGACGCTCTCGCCGCGGAAATCGTGCACCAGAGGTATGGCATCGTCCTGCAATTGACCGCGAACCACAAAAAAACCGATCCCCAAAACCAGCACAACAGAAAGCAGGAAGAAGATCGCAAATTTCTTCATGAAGGCTCAGAACATGTGGTCCGAATGCAACGCTACCAGTGAAGAGAGAGGTCAATGAGACATGGAATACATGATGAAATCGATTCCTTCGCGATACGACAACGTCGTCAGGCTAGCGGGGTATTCCGGATCGTCCAGCCATTCCCAGGCGTCGCCGAGGTCCGAATTGTAGGTGACGACAACCATGAGTCGATGATGGTCGTCGTAGAGCCCCAGAACTCGCGGGTCTCTGTCGCCGGGCTGTTCCCAGGTATGGGCGTTGGGGTCTCCTCTGAAGATCCGGCGTGCATTGCTGATATTGGGAATCTGAGCAATATGATCGACGTCGAAGAATGTGTGAAAGACATCGTGATTGAGCGGGATATCTTTCAGTTCGAGTTCGGGGAAAACCTTGTGTAGTTGCTCAACGACGTTGTCGAACTGGCAGCTGCCCCAGAAATCATCCAGATGCCAGAACCCGCCGCGCAGCAGGTATTCCCGCAGACGCGCAGCCTCTTCGTCGTTCAAATCCATGGAGCCGGGTTCGACTGCATAGATGAATGGATGATGGAACAACGCCGGATCCATGATGCCAACCGAATGAACCGGGTTTCTTGGATCGTAATGTACGCGGATTCCCGTCAGCCGCTGGATGCCCCATGCATATTTTGCGTCGGCGTCTGGAGTGTCCGTCCGCCATCCGCCTCCGCCGCATCTGTCACCGCTCTCCCGGTCCTGGTAATTGCGTAGTCCGTTACTCCGGTAGATCAATCGCGCGAAATAGAACTCGGACTCGTCCTCCCGTGGTGCTTCTGCAGCCATCGCCGGCAGGAGCATGAGAAAAATCGCAACCAAAACGCCTTTTCGCATGAGAACCCAGATTGTATGGAAAAACCGGGAGGGGCCCCTAGTTATTTGTGAATTGAACGGCTACAGGGGATTCCGACGGTAGGCGCGGTCATAGAAGGCGTGAAGAAATATTCAATACTCAATATTCAATTCTCAATCGTCATCGGCGGTGGCGCTTCGCGCAATTATTTCTTAAAGATGCCGCGCGATAGCGCATCCACAATTGAGAATTGAATATTGGTTATTTCTTCACGCCTTCTATGACCGCGCACAATATCTCGCCTATGGAGAAATTGTGACTGACTGCGATTCCCCAATGTAGGGGCGGTCTAAGACCGCCCACACTGGAGAGGCCTGCATAACTCCGAATTGTGGGCGGTCAAAGACCGCCCCTACAATGGGGAATCGCAGTC
>JBGPBY010000175.1:0-12684 GCA_041481485.1 Terriglobia bacterium | reverse complement strand
TCTTGACCACGTGGGCAATGTACTTCGTGCACGACTTGAATGTCGGATCGTGGAATTTCTTGCCGCTTCGATCCTGACGGAAGTTGGCTTCATCTTCCGGCGAAAGAAACGCGCTTTCGTGATGATCAAACCACCAGGTGAGTTTCTCTGAAGCGCTGTATTTGAAATCAACGATCACATTTTCATCGGGACCAAAAAGCTCTTCGCCAATCAACTGGCCCGCCTTGTGCGCCAGTCCTTCGTATTCCAGTTCGGCCCCGGGAGCAATCATCGTAGAGTAAAAGCGCGAAAACACTGCCGCAGACGCCAGCCCGTCGAAACAATTATCGTGATAGAGAACGCGCATCTTCTTCATTACTTTTTTTGGTTCATGACTGCTTCATGACTTATTCAAGGCTGCCGCAGCACGAGCTTTGCTATGGTCTGCAACTGCATATTCGACGTTCCTTCGTAAATTTTTCCGATCTTCGAATCGCGAAAGTATTTTTCCGCCGGGTAATCCTTCGTGTACCCGTACCCGCCAAACACTTCGACAATAACCGATGACACTGACTCCGCGACCTGTGACGAAAAATATTTCGCCATTGCCGCCTCCTTGACGAAATCGGCGCCGGCATCTTTCAGCCGAGCCGCGTTGTATACCATAAGACGGGCCGCTTCGATCTGCGTTGCCGCTTCAGCCAGCTGAAATTGCACGCCCTGAAATTCAGCAATCGGTTTGCCAAACGCAATCCGTTCCTTGGCGTAGGCTGCCCCGCATTCCCAGCTGCCCTGGGCAACGCCAACCATCTGAGCGCCAATTCCGATTCGTCCTTCGTTCAGAGTTTCGATGGCGATCTTGTATCCCTTGCCCGCCTCGCCAAGAACATTGGCCTTGTATACGGCGCAATCTTCCAGAATCAGTTCGCATGTGCTGGAGGCGCGAATGCCGAGCTTGTCTTCCTTTTTCCCGACCGAAAATCCGGGAGTATTCCGCTCTACGAGAAATGCCGTAATGCCTCGGTAGCCCGCATCCGGATTGATATTTGCGAAGACGATAAACAATCCTGCTTCTGCGGCGTTCGTAATCCAGAGTTTCCGGCCGTTGAGAACGTATCGATCACCGGCATCGGCGGCGCGGCACGCCAGTGCAAATGCATCGCTGCCGGAGCCGGCTTCGGACAGCGCATATGCCCCGATCAAAGTGGATGCCAGCTGGGGAAGGTATTTCCTTTTCTGGTCATCGCTGCCCCATCGCATGACGGCGTTGTTCACGAGTGTGTTCTGAACGTCTACAAAGACTCCGGAGGACGCATCGACTCTGGAAATTTCCTCCACCGCGAGAACGGACATGAAAAAGCTGCCCGCTCCGCCGCCAAATTCTTCGGGAATTTGGATCCCCATTAATCCGAGCTGAAAGAATTCCGGAAACAGTGCCGGGTCGAGCTTTGCTTCCTCATCCATCCGGCGAGTCACAGGTTTGATTCGTTGTTCTGCGAAGGATCGGCACGATCCTCGAAACATCTGTTCGTCTTCGGATAAGAGCGTAAGTGGAGTGCTCATGAAAACCGCGTATTATATACTACGGTTGTATGGATCATCACGGGCATCCTCATTCCCACCATCATGGTCGCGGTGCCCGAAGCAGCCTGAAGATCGCCCTCATTGTCACGAGCGCATTCCTCATTGCGGAATTCGCCGGTGCGCTGTACACCAATTCCCTGGCGCTGCTCGCCGACTCGGGTCACATGGTGACGGATGTCGCCGCATTGAGTCTGAGTCTTGCAGCCACATGGTTTTCCACGCGGAGGGCAACGCCGCAGAAAACCTTTGGCTTTTACCGGCTCGAGATTCTGGCTGCATTGTTGAATGGCGTGTTCCTGATTTTGATTTCACTCTATATTTTTTACGAAGCGTGGGACCGCTTCCAGAATCCGCAGGAGGTCAAGGCCGGCTGGATGCTCGTGGTCGCGACCGCCGGTCTGTTCGCGAACCTGGTGAGCGCTTATCTCCTGTTCGGAAGCCGGAGTGAGAGCCTTAATATTCGAGGGGCATTCTTTCACGTCCTCAGCGATGCTTTTGGATCGCTGGGAGCCATCGTTGCCGGCCTGGCAATCCTGATCGGGGGCTATCGGGCGGCAGATCCCGTAATCAGCGGCGTCGTCGGCATTCTGATTCTATGCAGCTCCTGGATCCTGATTCGGGATGCGGTCGACATTCTGCTGGAAGGCACTCCGTCGCATGTGAATATTGTCAACCTGCAGGACCAGATTCGGACAACACCTGGAGTTGAATCTATTCATGATCTTCATGTATGGACGCTCACTTCCGGCGTTCTCTCCATGAGCTGCCATCTCGTAATGTCAGACGACAAATCCAGCCGCAGCGCCGTGCTCGCGCGCGTCCGGGAAATCGCCCGGGAAAGATTCAAAATCGATCACACGACGGTACAAATCGAAGACGCCAACGCCAGCGAACGGGAGCTGGATTGCAACTGTAATCTCGGCGCGTGGCATTCAGCGAGGTAAATCCGGCATGTCCATCATCAGCATCGTTATCTTAGGAACATTGATTTTTCAGGGACCGGCTTTGGACAGCCCAAGCCCCAAAGAGCGCCTGGCCGCCATTGAAAAGATGTCGCAGTCCGGCAATACTGAAGCCATCGCGACTCTGGAAAGCGCGCTGAAAAAGGAATCGAAGAGCGAAGTGCGCCAGGCGATTCTCGCCGGATTGACGCGGATCGGAGGTCCAAAAGTTCCGCCGATATTGTCGACAAGCCTGGGTGCTGACCTCGACAAAGACGTCCGCCTTCAGGCGATTGAATCGATCCTGCGATTCTATATTCCGGTGACAGACACCGGATCACTGCAGACCCTCTTCAACCGTGCGAAAAATCTCGTGGTCCAACCGGATCGGCAGATGCTGCCCCGCGGTGTTGTTGTCGACAAAGTGCCGCTCGATGCTGTTGCAAATGCGATGAGCAAAGATTCCAGCGTGGATGTACGGGCGTCTGCCGCCAATTCCCTCGGTTCGCTTCGGGCAAAAGATTACGTACCGGCCATGATCATGACGCTGGAAGACCCGCAGAATCGCGACCACAAGCCGGTGCGCATGGAGATCATTCGAAGCCTCGGCGTCATCCGGGATCCCGCCGCGGGCCCGGCGCTGGCAAAGACATTGCGCGACGGCGATATCGGCATCGCCAAAGAATCCATCGTGGCAATCGGACTGATCGGCTACCGGGATGCGCGCCCGCAACTGGAAGAAATGTTCAAAACCGATACTCGCCGCGACATCAAGGAACAAGCCATCGAGTCGCTGGCAATGCTGCGCGACCCCGCCGCCAAACCGCTCTTCGAATCGGTTCTCACCAGTTCCAACGATTACCTGCGCGAAAAAGGAGCCGAAGGGCTGGCCCGGACCGACTATGACGCCGCGAGCTTCATTGAAACCATCAAGACCGAAAAGAAAGCCAGCGTTCGCAACGCAATGGCGTTCGCTTTGGCGTCGTCCAATCACGATGACTACATCAACGATCTGGCGAATGCCCTGACCAGCAGGGAGAGCGATCAGGCAGAAACCTATATTTACGAACTCGGCAAATTCAAAGGGAAAGTCCCGCAACTCAACAGCTACCTTCGCAGCTCCGATCCCAAAGTACGCGCACGTATGGCGAAAGTGTTGGGAGAGATTGGCGATCCATTGTCCCGCGCTCCCATCGAAGAACTGACGAAAGACACCAATACGGACGTTCTTCGTGAAGCGGTCAATGCGCTCCGCCAAATGAATTTCAAATGACCCAGGGCGTGCGGGTCCGCTTTGCGCCTTCCCCGACTGGATATCTTCACGTGGGAGGCGCAAGAACCGCGCTGTTCAACTGGCTGTTTGCGCGCCGCCATAAAGGAACCCTCGTTCTTCGCATCGAAGATACGGACGTCGAACGCTCCAGCCTGGAGATGACTCAGGGCATTCTGGACGCCATGACGTGGCTCGGATTGAATTGGGACGAAGGCCCGTTCTATCAGTCTCAACGGATCGAACTTTATAAGAACTCCGCGTTCCAGCTGCTGGAGAAATCCCTCGCCTATTACTGCGAGTGCGAAGCGGGAAACCACAACGCCGCGTGCCGGGAACGCAATCTTCAGGCATCAACCAATGGTGCAGTCCGGTTTCGGGTACCGGCCGGTCCCATTCGTTTCAGAGACGCCGTCTATGGCGATATCGCGATCGAAAGCGACACGGTCGAGGACTTTGTCCTGCTGCGGACCGATGGGCAGCCGACATATCACCTGAGCGTTGTTGTCGACGACATGGACATGAATATCACCCATATCATTCGCGGCGCCGATCATATTTCGAATACTCCAAAGCAGATCCTGCTTTACAACGCGTTCGGTGTCCGGATGCCCGTCTTCGCGCATGTCCCGTTGATTCTGGGTCCGGACAAGACAAGACTCAGCAAACGGCACGGAGCGACATCGGTGATGTCCTATAAAGAAGATGGGATCGTGCCGGAAGCGTTCCGGAATTTTCTGGCACTGCTGGGATGGTCGCCAGGTTCGGATCAGGAGATGTTCGACAAGGATGAACTCATCGAGGCATTTTCGCTGGAAGGAGTCTCCCGGACCAATGCGGAGTTCAATTCGGAAAAACTCGCCTGGTTCAACGCGCAGTACATTGCAAAACTTCCGCACAACGCACTCATGAATTATCTGAAACCGGATCTGATGAAAGCCGGATTGTGGAGAGATGCATTCGAATCGACGGAATCGGTCTGGATTGAAAAGCTGCTGGAAGTGTTAAGGCCAAGATCGAGGAATCTGAACGATATTGTCCGGCAGGCTCGTGTTTACATCGGAGATGAGGTGGACGTCGATGCACAGGCCGCGGACAAGTTCTTGAATGATGCGGCAACGATCGAAAATCTGCAGAAACTCGCGGACCGGCTGGAAGGGCTGAAGGATTACTCGCTGGTCACGACGGAAGCGACAATGCGCGGGCTGGCATCCGAGCTGGGAATCAAGCCGGGAGCACTGATGGGTGCGGCACGGGTGGCGCTGACCGGACAGTCGGCATCGCCGGGAATGTTTGACGTGATGATCCTGGTAGGACAGCAGCGAGCGGTGGACCGACTGCGGAATGTTTCCGCGGGCGTGAAGTAACCGGAACTATGAACCTCGTAGAGGCGGCCTATCAAGAAATCCCTCTCCCAACGGGAGAGGGGGCCGCGCAGCGGCCGGTGAGGGGTACCACACGTAACAATTTTTACGTGCGGTACCCCTCACCCGGCCTTCGGCCGCCCCCTCCCGTTGGGAGAGGGATTTCTTGGTCGACCGCCCCGACAGCAGGGAATCCATGAATTCCTCCCCCAACCACGTCACCGTCATCGGCGGCGGCCTTGCCGGCTGCGAAGCCGCGTGGCAGATTGCGTCTCGCGGATTGAGCGTCAAGCTCTATGAAATGCGACCGGTGCGGTCGACGCCGGCTCATGCCACAGCCCATCTCGCCGAAGTGGTTTGCAGCAATTCGTTCAAGTCCGATCAACCCTTCAATGCGTCCTGGCTATTGAAGCAGGAGCTCCGCCGAATGGGATCGTTGCTCATGAAGATCGCCGATTCCGTTCGCGTACCCGCGGGATCGGCGCTCGCAGTCGATCGCGAACAATTCGCGATTCAGACATCGGAGGCTATCGCCGGCCACCCCAATATCGAATTGATCCGGGAAGAGGTCACCTCCATTCCATCCGAAGGGATCGTGATCGTTGCCAGCGGCCCCCTGACCTCCGGCGCCCTTTCCGAATCGATTCGCTCCTTTTGCGGGTCGGATCATCTTTACTTCTACGATGCGATCAGTCCGATCGTGGACGCCGAGACCATCGACTACTCCAAAGCGTACCGGGCAAGCCGATATGGGAAAGGCGATGACGACTACATCAACTGTCCCATGAACGCCGAAGAGTACGGACATTTCTACGATGCTCTCATTTCTGCCGAAGCAGTCCCGATTCATGAGTTCGAAGAGGCCCGTTATTTCGAGTCGTGCCTGCCGATCGAAGAACTGGCGCGCCGCGGACGCGAAACGCTGCGCTTTGGTCCGATGCGTCCGGTCGGTCTCGTGGATCCCCGCAGCGGGCGCATGCCATGGGCTGTTGTTCAATTGCGGCAGGAAGACCGGATGCAGTCCAGTTACAACATCGTTGGTTTTCAAAACCATTTGAAATTTGCAGATCAGCGGCGGGTTCTTCGTTTGATTCCCGGCCTTGAAAACGCCGAATTTCTAAGACTGGGCCAGATTCATCGGAATACTTACATTCACGCACCGCAAGTGCTGACGGCATCCATGGCAGCGCGTCACGAACCGCGCGTTTTCTTTGCCGGACAACTGGCAGGCACGGAAGGCTACATCGAGAATATCGCGTCCGGTCTTGTTGCCGGCATCAATGCGGTGCAGGAATTTCGAAATGCCGATCCGGCGATCTTCCCGGCCGAATGTGCGATCGGGGCACTGTGCCGTTACATTTCGACGCCATGTAAGCACTTCGCGCCCATGAATATTCATTTCGGGTTGCTGCCGGCGATGGATTTTGAGCGTCGTACGCCAAAGGCCGAAAAACAACGCATGCTCAGCGATCGGGCGCTGGATTCACTGTCTCATTTCGCGGGAGTTCTGCATTCATGCCCGGCCTGATCGGTGTCAACGGCCGGATTACTGCGGCGGAGGATGCGGTCATACCCGTTCTCGATCATGGATTCCTCTTTGGCGACAGCGTGTACGAAACGCTGCGCACTCACCGCCAGAAGCCATTTCTGTTTTCGCGGCACTTTGTCCGAATGGAACATTCCGCACGACGCATTGAACTCGAGTTGCCGTGGAGCCGGGAGAAGTCCTTTGATGAAGTCTGCCGAACGGTGAGTGCAGCAGGTGCAGCATCCGAATGGAGGATTCGGCTTACCGTGACACGCGGTGTCGGAGCGGTCGGACCGGATCCGGGAACATGCGAGTCTCCCAACGTAATCGTCATTGTCACTCCGCTCGTCGAATTGCCTGAATCCATTTACACAGCTGGCGTCGATGTCGTCGTCTCCTCGCTTCAACGCACCATGCATCTGGCCGATGCGAAAACCGGTAATCTGATCCGCACGGTGCTGGCTCAGCGCGAGTCTCAATTGGCCGGCGCCTTTGAAGCAATTCTGCTGACCCCGGAAGGCTGGATCTCGGATGGCATTACCAGCAACATCTATATTGTCCGGAACGGACAAATCCGCACCCCCTCACGCGAAGCAAACAGTCTGGAAGGCATCACGCGAGGAGTGGTGCTGGGACTGGCGCGACGCATGGGTATTGACGTTGTCGAAGGATTGCTTCATCGCGATGAAATCGAGAGAGCCGATGAAATATTTCTGACGAGTACGACACGCGAGGTGGTTCCCGTGGTGCGCGTCGATAGAAGGCAAGTCAGCAACGGCAAGCGCGGTCCGGTCACACGCCGATTGCGCGAAGCGTGGGTCGGCGAACTGCAGACGCTCATTCAGGAAAACTGAAATGGAGCGCCACATGAATCTGTTTATCGAATCGCTCCGCCGCAAGGCGTCTCCCCTTCATACGATCTCCAACTACGCGCGCGATCTTCGCCAGTTTTCCACATTTCTCAAGTTGAGAAAAATGACTCTGGAATCGGTGGATCACCTCGTGATCCGCGACTTTCTGAACTATCTCTACACCGAACGGAAACTCGGCAAGAACTCCGTATCGAGGAAACTGGCTTGCCTGAAGACGTTTTTCAAATTCCTGCTTCGCGAAGGCGTGCTTCAGGTAAATCCCGCAGAATTGATCTCTTCACCACGGCTGCCGCGCATTCTGCCATCGTATCTAGGTGAAGACGAAGCGGCGGCAATTGTCTGCAAGCCGGAAGGAAACTCGTTTGCGTCCGTCCGAGACCGGGCAATTCTGGAACTGCTTTACGCCAGCGGACTACGGGTCAGCGAGCTTACGGGGCTCAATGACGATCAATTGGATCTGGACCAGCAGACCGTTCGCGTGATTGGAAAGGGTCGAAAAGAACGAATCGTACTATTTGGAAGTTTTGCGGAAAAATCGATTCGAGAATATCTGCGGCTCCGGCAGGAGTTGGGATTCAATCGAAACGACGATGCGGGGAGGGTGCCGGTATTTGTCAGCATCCGTGGGCAGAGGCTGAGTTCGCGCGATATCCAACGTCTGGTGGCCCGTCTGCGGCTTAGCATGAAAACAACGCGGCGCGTGACGCCTCACACGCTGCGTCACACGTTTGCAACCCACCTGCTGGAACGAGGCGCGGACCTTCGTGTGATCCAGGAGTTGTTAGGTCACGAGAGTCTGGCCACCACGCAGAAGTACACCCATGTGGGGATCCAGCATCTGAAACGCGAGTACGACAAGGCGCACCCAAAGGCGAAGGGGAAAACAGGGAAGTAAACCGGCCATTTGCCAAGCGCAATAATCACTAGTCACTAATCAATTTTTAATTTTCAACCGCGGCTGAGAATTGAAAATTGATTAGTGACTAATGATTATTGTGCTTGGCAAATGGCCGGCTCATGCGGAGCTGGTCCTGTCGTTTCGCCGTGCCGTTTGAATTGAAGCCACAAGAATCTTCTGTCCAAATCGACAGAGGCTTACGATCGCGGAAGAAAATTTATGCATTACCGCAAGATCGATTCGCTGCGTGAGTATTTCCTGGTCTCTCAGACGGAATGCCGGATCGAACGATTTGTGCGGCGCGACGATGGCAGTTGGCTTTATTCGGAGGTCACCGATCCGGCATCATCGATAGAGATAGCGTCAGCCGCCTGCCGGATGTCGCTCGCCCGCGTATATCACAGCGTCGACTTCGAGCGCGCCATCGCCGCCGAGAGCGAAGACGAATAACCTGGCGCCAGACTCCGAACTCGAAATACATACGCAGCTTGAGATTCCACTTCGCGGCTGCACTCTGAGCCGCGTAGCGGCGGCAGTTTGCTAGCCACGGGCGCAAGCCCGTGGAAGTTGAAAGACAAGCCCTCTGTCCCCTTTTTATCCAAAGTGGAAATCGTTTCCGAGAGCGCGTAACATCGGAGCACCCAACCCCATTCATTGCGAGGAGGCACCTATGCAACGAAGGACGATTTCCGCAATTGCTTTCATGGTCTTCATCGGCGTGGCGATGGCAAGTCTTCCCAGCGTACACGCCGAAACTCAGGCGCGAGCAGCAGCCCCAGCCGGCACGGTAGAAGCATGCACCCTTTTGAAAAAGGAAGATGCAGCCGCGGCCCTTGGCGGAACAGTCACTGGGCCCAAAGCAATAGGCCCCTTAACCAGAGGGCCTGGTACCACGATCACCGGGTGTGATTACACGGGCACCGGATATCTCACCATTCATTTAGATGTCACTCGCCTGCCGGCAGATCAGGTAGCCATTTACAAAGGAACCTGCGCTCAGGCCGGAAAAGACGGCCTCGCCGGACTTGGCGACGTTGCCTGCTGGTACAACAACAAACATGAGGAGCTGCACGTATTCAAAGGCACCGCCTTCATTTCCATAGAGCTTCGCGGAAAGAGCAATCCCACCGATGCGATCAAGGCAGTGGCCAAGAAGGTGGTGGATCAGTTGAAGTAGGAGATTCAAACTGTCCGCAGACCGGCTGCACATCGATGTGAGCGCTGACCCTCGACTTGCAGACCGTGTAGCCGACAATCTGTTTCGCCCGGCAAAGTTTGACGGAACTGAAAGCGAAACACTGCGGATCGGAGCCGGATTCGGCACGACACCGGATATCGAGCAGGGGCCAGACGGCAATCTTTACGTCGTCTCTGTCACCGACAATTCCATCTATAAGATCAGCCGCCGGCCGTGAGCGCATCCATATTGATTAAAGATGAAGATCGCAACGAACCCAGCGATGCGCGTCCTACTCGTTTGCTCTTGGGCGTTCGGCCTTAAACTCCTGCGTCAGCGCCCAGGTGCTTCGGGAACCGGCGTAGTCGCGGATCTGGGATTTACGATTAATGCTTACGACCGTACTGCGGCTGCATCCGATACGTTCCGCAATTTCCGGTAATGACATACTTGTGGAATAAAGAAGCCATTGGATCTTCCTGACCTGTACTTCGGGCAATACACATCCTTGTTTTGACATAGTCGCCTCCTGCGTCCTATCAGCAACTGAAGAGTATCGGATCGTGACACTCAAAGGAATAGTCCTTTTGTTCCATTTGGGAAGTTGACCATGTCTTATGATGGTGGGTACTGGAGAATGGAGTGTAAATGGGTTCTACAACAAAAGACACACTGCTGAAGAAGATTATTTCGCGCGACGCGCGAATAGGCATCATTGGTCTCGGATATGTCGGATTGCCATTGGTCCTGCGATTCGGAGATGAAGGTTTTCGCGTTCTCGGTTTCGACGTTGATCCGGCAAAGGTCACCAAACTGAATAAAGGCGAATCCTATATTCGACACATTGCGGCCGACCGGATTGAACATCATGTCCAGGGAAAGCGGTTTGAAGCGACAACGGATTTTGCCCGGCTGACCGAAGCGGACTGCATCATTATCTGTGTTCCCACTCCGCTGACCGCCAAGAAAGACCCGGACATGCAGTACATCGAAAGCACCGCGAAATCGATTGTGAAAACTCTCAGAGCAGGACAGCTCGTGTCGCTCGAAAGCACCACGTATCCTGGGACCACCGACGAAGTACTTCTTGAAGAATTCAAGTCTCGCGGGCTGAAGGTGGGCGAAGATTACTTTCTGGTGTTTTCACCTGAACGCGAAGATCCGGGCAATCCAAAGTTCTCGACCCGAACGATCCCCAAGGTTGTCGGTGGCACAACACCGGCATGCCTTGAAATTGGTCAGACGCTTTATGGCCAGGTTATCGACAAGATCGTGACTGTTTCCTCCACGAGGTCCGCGGAGCTGGTGAAGCTGCTCGAGAACATTTACCGTTCGGTCAACATCGCGCTCGTCAATGAACTGAAGCTTCTGGCGCAGCGGATGGACATCGACATCTGGGAAGTGATCCAGGCCGCAAGCACCAAGCCGTTCGGATTCACGGCCTTTCAACCCGGCCCGGGACTTGGAGGCCACTGCATTCCGATCGATCCGTTTTACCTGTCCTGGAAGGCTAAGGAATATGATTTTTCCACACGCTTCATCCATCTCGCCGGAGAGATCAATTCCGCGATGCCCCATTACATTGTGGAGCGTGTGGGCGCTGCACTGAACGATCACTCCAAGGCCATCCGTGGATCGAAGATTTTGATTCTCGGAGTGGCCTACAAGAAGGATGTGGACGACGTTCGTGAATCGCCGGCATTGGAGATCATGGAATTGCTGCAGGAGCGGGGAGCCACCCTGAGCTACAGCGATCCATTCATTCCACGCCTGCATCGCATGAGAGCCCACGACTTTTCACACATGACTTCAATGCCTCTGAATGCGGAAACGCTGAAAGGGCAGGATCTGATCCTCATTGCCACAGACCATAGCAATATCGATTATTCCTGGCTTGTGGAAAACAGCTCTCTGGTCGTCGATACGCGAAACGCGACAAAGGGCATGCACAAGAATTCAAAGAATGTCATTCGCGCGTAAGCGACGAGCCCGACAGATTATGAGCGGGAAATGATGTCCATCGCTTCCGCGGACGTGCAAAACCTGAACCTTGACCGCGCGCTATGATTTAACAAAGTTTTTAAGCTGGAGTCGGTACGCGGAAAGTCTTCTTCGCTAATAAAGGAGCGGATGACGAACGCAAGATAGGGAAAGCGCTGGACCGCGATGGCACGGTCAAGCATAACCGAATACGTATTGTTCCCTTTCCACTGTGCCGGCAATGTAATCGGTACGCTTTGATATCGTCCACGAATGCCATTACGCAACAGTCTGGCCATGCGATGCCTTATCCCCTTCGGACCCCAACCGAGATCTAAATATGAGGAAGTCAGTGGAATCATGAGAATGCTGCGATCAATTCCAGAACTCTCAGGTTTGCCGAAATCGATTCTGGACGGCGTGTACGGCACTCGGGGCACATTGAATAAGTTGGGAGTGGGTCCAGTCTGCGGAGAGGGATAGGCATTGCGAACCGCATTCCGGCCCGGCTCAACCGTTAGGTCGTAACGGATTCCCAGAGCTTCCGCTTCATTGATTGCTGCCGTGCTTATCCAGTAATGGCCAAACCGCAGAATTTGGCAAGATTCTCCGAACGCTTCTTTAAATCCCTCGACAGAACTCTGCAAACATTCCGATACCCATCCCGCGTTGCCACAATCATCGATCCATTTATCCAGCGTTTTAGACCAGCGGTAGGTGTGCACATGTATGCCGATTGCATCTCCCGCTGCCAGATACTCTGAAAACTGAAGCCCATAACGTTCCGCTGCCCATGTAGAGCAACCGTAACTGATGGCAACCTGAGGATCCATTCTCAACAACCAGTTGAAGTGAACCGGTTTCCCTGTGGCGTCTTCAAATTTTGCCCGAAAGATTTTCAGGTAATTGTGTGCGAACTCGAAGCCGGACCACGGCCGGGGATTTCTGCGATCGACAAGAAACTCATCCGGCTCGACGTCAATATTGAAAATGACGGGTATCTGGCTCTCAGCCACATCCCAAATTAATGTGGGGACATCGGCCTGTGAAGTTGTAAAGGAATGCGATCAGGAAATCCCTCTCCCAACGGG
>JBGPBY010000174.1:0-12718 GCA_041481485.1 Terriglobia bacterium | reverse complement strand
GCCCTGCAGGAACTGCAGATAATAATTGTAAGGGCCGAGATCTCCGTTTGCAGGATCTATCGTTCGGATGGATGCGATCACAGTACCTTGAGCGGGTTGTGAAGTGAATTGGTTAAATGCGACGCCGTGGACCCGGACCTGAGTTTCGGCGTTCATCGTCATATTGACATTGCGAAGCTCGGATCCTGGCCGCAATTCCAACGGAGTAGCCCGTTGCCAATCCGATGTTCCGGGATAGTAGAGTCCAGTGAATGTCTGGTCTTCAGTCAGGCCGGGATCGGAAGTTGTCGGGGGCATGCTCCGCACGCTTCCCATCATTCCTGCCGCAGTTCGAGCACCGTTGCCGTTCGGATTCAGGACCATCATCGTCTGCATATTATTTCTCTTATTTTCCGCCTTGAGATAGAAGGTTCCCGGTGGAAGCCAGAAGAATCGGAACTCGCCCTGGTCGTTGGTGATTTGCGATGCGACTTCCGAGAACTCGACACGTCCGTCGTCCCCATAGCCTGCCTTCACCACCGACACGCCCGCAATTGGCATCGGATTCCCATTCGGGTATGTGATGCGTCCCGACACCGACGCGCCCGGGAACAACGTCAACGGGGCAAGCGAAACCTTCTGTCCGGGAGAGACCATAATCAAAGGTCCCTGTCTGGATGCAAAACCATTGCGTGTGACGACAATGCGAAATCGTCCCGGCGCGACGTTTGAAAACACGAATTCGCCTTTGTCATTGCTGAGGGCAACGGCCCTGGGAACGCCGTCCTGATTCGCATCGCGCAGTTCGACAATACCTCCGGAAACAGGCTCTGAAGCTTCCGAGGAAAGGATGGTTCCCTGCACAGACCCTGGCATGGGACTCTGCGCGGGAGCAGCCTGAACGAGAACCGCGAGCAGAATGGCACGAAGAGTTGTCACTGTGGCGCTCCGATTATCGTCAAATCAACGGATGGATTTTTCCCAGCGACGATTGAAATTGTCTTACCGCGTGATTCGGAGGCTCCAAGGAAATCTGCATCGAACCACGCGCCATTGTCCGCATAATCCCAGGAGAAAAGTTTGTATGTGCCCGGCGCAATGCCTTGAATGCTGAACTTCCCGTCTACATCGGTCACGGCGGATTTATAGAGGTCCGTTCGATTCCGAAGAGACTGTGAATCGGGAACCAGCGCAACGACAGCATTCGATTCCTTCTGTTGGCGCGAATCGAAGGCGGTCCCCTCGATGCTTCCACCATTCATGCCCAGAACAACGGCAATTTCGCGCGGCGGCGAATTCTCGACGTGAACGCTCCCGTTCAATGCATCCTCTGCGCCCAGATGAATGGACTTTACGTACACTCCCTGCATTGCTGCAGGGACTTTCTGCACCAGCGTGTAAGCCGGAAACCCTGGATTCGCAAAAACGGGATTAATGAAGATTCGGTAGGTCCCTGGCTGAACACCGTTGATCGTGAATCCACCGTCCTGAATTGTTCTTGAGGAAGCCCCGGGAAGATTCGGATGTCCCGGAGACAGAACAATGGCCATCGCCGAAATATCGGGCGGCGATCCGCCCGCCGGAATTCCCTCAATCGATATATGGCCGGAGATTGTCGTCCCCGATGAAACAAACAGACCAACGCCATCGATATCCTTTTCATTAACGTCGATTCCTGTAACTGCATTCTGCGTCATACCGTTCGCTCTCAGGTTCGCGACAAGGGTATAGGGGCCGGATCCCACGCCCGGAATATCGAAATAGCCGTTCGAATCTGAAGACACCGACGGCACGATCAGGCTTGGACTCCACACTGCAGGTACCGCACTAATGGAAGCTCCGGAAGCCGGTTTTCCTGTCGTGGAGTCCGTGACAATGCCGCGAATGTGTACGGCGCGCATGCGGGCTGCGCGCAATGGAAGGTCGATGCTTTCGACGTTTGCTCCAGGCTTCAAATCGATGAGGCGGGCATTTTGCGGATCGGTTCCTCCGCCGTAGTACGCAAGTGTGTAAGTCTCTTCGATGACATTTCCGCTGTCGAGCACCCGAAACGAAATCGGCGCTTCGGCATGAGTTTCGACTGAGACTGATAAGGACGCCGACAAAGGTGAGGCCAGAGCTGCATACCGGCGTCGCGGATCCTCGGGCCGTGCAGCGATCGTGTATTTGCCCGGGGGTAGAAAGAATAAACGGTACGCACCACGATCGTCTGTCTCCGTTCCCTCAGTAAGCTGAAAGAGACGGCGGCCGGCATTGAAGGTCGCTTCGAAGGCCATCACGCGCACATGAGCCGCTGGCATGCCATCCGCATCGAACACAATTCCCGAAATCGTGCCGTTGGCCGCCATCGGAAGTTTAAGATCGTTGATCACCTGTCCATCGGCAAACTGAAATAGCATTCCGGGCCCTCGAGGATCCCGCTGCCCGTACTCTGCCGTGTAGTAAGCGGAGCCCGCTCGCACAGCCCAGAGCTTGTACTTTCCTGAAAAAAGATTGGTGAAGCGGAATTTTCCATCACCTCTGGTACGGGCGTGTGAGATATCGCTGGGATTGGGATAGGACTGCTGAACCCTCCCTCCCGGACTGAAGAGGCCTGGAGGATAGACCAGAGGCCCCAATGGGTGTGCGGAGGTTCCTTCGACCCGAATGAGTTCGACATCGACGTCCGATACGGGATCGTTTGTTCCCCAACCAACGACGGTTCCCTGAATGCCCGGAACGCCTGGAATAAGAGGTTGCGTCGAAGAGATCTGGGGGATCAGAGCGATTAGCGCCGTCTGACCGGCGGTAATCTGCTGCACCGCATGGACCAGGCTGGGGGCTCTTTGGCCAGACACTCTCAATGCGACGACCGGTAGTGTGATGGCCAACAATACGACCACCGTCGCAAGAAACGGAATTCGCGTCAGTGCAGAGCGATTGAGACGGGGGTTCAACATCGCCCTGAATCTCCTCTTGAATGTCGATTCCCTTGCCATCATCAATGCCGGGGTCCAGACACGCGCTGAGCGGTTGAGAGTTCGTGCCAGACTTAAGAGGTGCGCGGCGTAGTCCGCGCCGGCCACACCACGATTGAGTACCACGTCATCCGATGCCTGCTCGCTTTCCTGATTCAGCCGATTGCAGACGATCCAGACAAGCGGATTGAACCAGTAAAATGCGCGCACCATTTGCGACAAAATCTGAATCACCCAATCACGACGTTGGATGTGCGCCAATTCGTGGGAAAGGACAACATCGATCCGTTCCTCCGGCCAGTCCATGGCACCCGATGGCAGAAGAACCTCGGGCAGGAATACTCCCCACGTTGCCAGCAATGAGGGTCGGCGCGTCCGAAGGAGTCGCAATGGTCGAGACAATCGATAATCGCTGGAGATCTTCGCGCAGATTGCCGTCCATCTAGCATCCAGAAGTCGGTCGGACCTCGATGCGATCCATGCCAGTCGCGTGACGCCACCTATCAGCCCTGCAAAACCCAGCGTTACGCCAACAAGCCAAATCGACTTCAGTAATTTCTCAAGATTAATCGGCTGCTCCGGTAGATGTGGCCGAGAACGGGATTCTGGAAGCGCCGAGCTTGTTGCGACGTCAATGGCGGGTAGCCGTGCGCGATTCAAATCATCGACGGTTGCACGGGATACGGTTGCGGGCGACTCCTTGGGTGGTGAAGTTGCCTTTGAGGACACGATGGATGCCGGAGCCGCAGTTCCTGGGGCCACAGATACATTCATGCTTGTGGCTGGACTCGGTTCTGTTGCCGGATCCTCAATAAACGATCTTATGGGAGTCTTCAACTTCACGTCCAGCGCAGGCACAAGCACGCTCAATGCAGGAATCAGCGCTGCACAGAGCATTGCCGCTGAAAGCACCCAATGACGGAGCGCAGCCGATTGTCTTCGGAGCACACGAATTGCAATGAGTGAAAATCCGAGGATCGCGGATATCTTGAGCGACCAGCTCAGAAACAACATCATGAGCGTGCTTCCTTCCGTGCTTTCTCGAGCAAGGATTCGAGGTCGTCCAGTTCTTCGGGCGAAAGCCGCATTCGCTCGTCCCCGATCAAAGCCGCCATGACCTTACCGCTGGATCCTTCGAAAAGCGTGTCGACCAGATGTCTTAGCGCGGATTGCCGAATGGCATGGCGCGGCACCTTAGGCAGATAGACATATCGAAGGCCCTTCTCTTCGTGACGCACGTGGCCCTTCTCTTCGAGCGTTCGCAGCTGAGCCCGCACCGTGGAGTACGCGGGCTCGCCCGACAACTTCTGCATGAGTTCTCCCACTGTGGCGCGGCCAATCCGATACAGAACGTCCATGATCTGCCGTTCGCGCCGCGAAAGTGTGGAATTGAGCTGTCTGTTCATATGCTAGTTTCTTAAGCAGAATGCAGGATTCTTAAACAGTTCTCGGCGAATGTCAACAGAGAATAATCTGGTGCTCCGTCGCAGTGGGGATCTTATGTGAGAGGGTTATTCCGCAGGCTCAAAAGCAGATTGCTCCCAAACGGACCGCCAAGGCGTTCAATCCTGTCGCCCGCGACGAAGTCCAGATCTTCCGCGCCTTGCTGGCGGGCCAAAACATGAGCTGCGGCTTCACCAATTCGGACATCCGTCAGATTCTCAAAGACTCCCCTCACATCGACAGCATCGACGATCCGAAGCGCAAGAGAGCCAAAGTCACACGTATTCTCAACCGCTGCCACGCTCACGGACTCATTGTGAGGATTCCGCACTCGCGCCGCTGGCGCGTTTCAAAACATGGACGCATCGCCATGTCCGCAGCACTACAACTAAGCGGCATTCAGTTTCCGATTTCTCATTTGAAGGCTGTAGCTCGATTCCAGGATTTCTTTGCGAAACGCGGAGAAGACACAGATAAAGAATCTATCCTTGGATGTCGCGTCCGCCCTTTTCCTTTTCAAGGAGGCGAACTTCGGCAAAGATCTCCGGATCGCTCGATCGTGTGCCAGCCGGGGCGATAGAACCAGCCTGAAGGTTTCTCCAATACGTAGGTGACATCGTTGTCTCGTGCGTGAACCGTGCAGAACGATAGTGCGACCCGCCGCAAGACCCGCTCTGCGGGATACGCCGGCACATTCATTGCGGCAAGAGACCAGTCGTCGAAGCGGATGAGATAGCCGTCGCCAACCGATTCCGCAACCGTCTTTGTCGAGTCGTCTAAACGCTGGAACGCTTCGGGTGTGAGAGCCACCGTACCGATCAGCGGGTTTCCGGAATAGAGAGCGAAGGACGGGTACGTGTCCCAGAGCCCCGCGAGGCTCAGGGGAGGAAGCGCGATGACGAAAACGAGAAACGCTTTGCGGAGCCATGCGCCGCGAGGGGCTAACAATGCCTTCGCAGAAATGTTGGACTGCCAGAAGAGGCATGGCACCAGCACAACCATCGCCAGGTTCCACGGCCAGACAACGTTGTTCCATCCCAGGGACCATGGTCCCAGCAGCGCGAGAAGCAGCAGATGCATCGCGACGATCGCCATCACTCCGGCGCGCCGTGTTCGGGGGAAGAGCAACGCCAGTCCCATGCCCATTTCCAGATAAGGAACCATCATGCCGAGGAAGTGAATCGGTCGGGCAAACGCAGGCGTCGAGAAGGAAGAGACGATCCACGGGAACAGTTTAGTGGAGAAGGTGTCGTTCATCTTGTGCACGCCGGTCCAGAAGTAGATGGCCGGCAATACAATTCGACAGCAATCGCAGGCCGCCTCTTCGGACTTTGAGAAGACACTCGCCGCGAGAAGTAGCACATACTCGACGAACCACGGTTGAAGGCGGGACTGGTCCTGGACGGCGAGAAACACAGTGGCAATCAGCCAGAGTGTGGCAAGCCGTTTGAGTTTCGGGCGCAATGCGAGAATACCGAACGCGGCTGCGAAAGCCAGACAGAACACCGTATCGAGCGGGCGGGGGAACGCCGGGATCGCGTCGAAGAGCGGAATTCGCGGATAGGTTGTACGCGTCTGCCAAAGCGGCAGCGAAAGCGCCATGCCGGACAGGGCTCCGAGGGCGACTGAAGCGCGGATGGCGAGAAGCCGGTTGGACACGCGCTCATTCTACAGCGGCTGTAACTTCAGTGGCTCCTGAACGTATCGACTATTGGGGAAATCATGAAAATCGGCCGGCCGCACTTGCTTGCCGTGTTCGTCGCTGGATTGCTGGCGCCCATGTCGGCGTTCGGGCAATCGGCGCCGCAACGTGTCATCTCGTCGATCGATATCCGCGTCCTGAATGTGAGCAGCGTGGTTGTCGGCAAGATCGCAAAGGCAGTTCCGGGGGCAGACAGTTCGGTCGATATCTCCATCGCGGTCGATGAAGTCCTGAAAGGCGATCCGCGGGCCGCGCAGCAGCGCCATCAGGTGCGCGGGCAGAACGGCCGGTTCTCGGTCGCCGAATTTTCCCGAATGTCCGACAAGAAAACGCGCGTGCTGATCATCGGCGAGTTGATCACGCCGCTCGATCAGAAGAGGATGGCTATTCCGGCGGCAAGCGGCGTCGTTCTTCGCGAACCTGATCAGATCGTCGATTACATCCGGCAGGTGATTCGCGAGCATCCGGGCGTGAATCGAGTGGATGGCTTCGCGGTTCCGCTGCCGAAGCAATTTCAGAACATCGATTTTGGTTCGTTCGACGTTGGCAGCTTGGGTCCGCCGCGAGATTTCATCGTGCCCGTCGATGCCCGATTGGAAGAATGGGCGCTGGAAGGAATCCGCTCCCGGCCGAAGGATGTTCAGCCGGTCTCGTCGTACAGCAGCGTCAGCGGCGTCGGTCCACTACGCTCCCGGCCTGAGGATGTGCGAGCATTTGATGCTTTGAGTCACTTCAAGTCCGATTCCAATATGGCGTTTCTCGAAGGGCTCCTGAACGACCCGGCATTCTTCACGCAGCTTCCCGAGACGAACAACGGGATCGAGGTTCGGACTTACTACCTTCGGGACGCCGCGTACGAAATTCTGAAGAAATGGGGCACGGATATTGGCCAGCCTGTGCTGCGCGAGGAGGTCCCTCGGTTCGAAACCCTGGAGTCCTTCGACTGGCAACCGTCGACGACCGATGCGGTCCTGCAGAAAGTGATGGAGCTTTCCAGAAACCTCAAGCGGTTCAGCGCGGGGATCTACAGTCATCCGTCGGAACAGCAAATCGCGAGAATCGGTGAAATCTCATCGCTGACCAGTGTGTCCCTGAACGGATCCAACAAGACGGACGCAATGGTGAGCCACCTTTCAAATTCTAGGAATCTGGAAAACCTGGACCTGGGAAACTCCCGGGTCACCGACAATGGTCTCGGATTTCTGTTATCTCTGCCCAACCTGAGGTCCATTGACGTCACGCAGACTCGAATCACCGACGACGGCCTCCGGTTGCTGGGCCAGATGAAAGGCCTGAAGACCGTTAACGTTGCCCTGACTCAAGTCACAGAGAAAGTCGTCGCGGAGATGCGCATCCTGAGGCCCGACCTCGACGTAGCCTGGGAGCGTTCGTCGAACGGCCAGGAACCGTCGCTTTTCGAATTGGCCCAATGGGGAGACCTCGACGGCATTCGCAAGTTCCTTCGAGACTATGCTGACGGCTCCGTGGAGAATCGTGTCAATACTCCGAACTATACGGGGAACACGCCTCTGATTTATGCCGTGGCCCAGAACCGCTACGACGTTGTGAAGTTCTTTCTCGATAAGGGCGCCAAGGTGGATTATCAAGACTTGGGCAAGGCGACTGCGCTCGAGTGGTCGGTGCGCCACGGCTACGACAAGATGGCGGCCCTGCTGCTCGACCGTGGCGCCAATGTGAATCATAGGGACGAAGATGGCAATACCGCTCTCCACTTCGCAACGAGAAAAGGTAGGACAGAGCTTGTCCGCTTGCTGCTCTCGCGCGGAGCAAGCGTGCTTTCAAGAAACGGCGCCGGCGATACTCCGTTGGATCTCGCGTCGCGTGCCGGACACCCTCCCGTTCTGGAGCTACTGAAGTCGGCGTCTTCGAGATAGTCCGTTCAAGTCTACCTGCCGGTCAGAGCGCTGTGCATCGCACCGGGTGCGATCGTAGCGGCGAACCCACAGCCGATGGCCTTCAGGATTCTGCGCTTTCGCCGATGCAATAGACAGGAAAAGAGTGTCGGCTTCGCAGTGGGATTTTTATGTGACAGGGTTATGCCGCGGGCTCAGGGAACAATATATTGGCCTCCAGCCAGTGAGGAAATCAGTTCCATCAGCACGAGCTTTCCTGTGCCGCACTCTGATATTGTCCGTGACAACAGCCATGAATCGAACTCGCGGGATATCTTGCCTTCTTGCATTAAGCACCGGAATCCTGGTTACGCCGGTTTACCGGCAGGAACAGATGGCCGCCGGACCTTACTTTCCGTCTCGCACCAGCTGGGAAAGGCGAAAGCCTTCGGACGTTGGCATGGAAGACGCGGCTCTTCAGTCTGCCGTGGAATATGCCGTATCTCACGCGAGTACGTGGCCAGTGGATTTCTCCAATCAACTCCGGGTCTTTGGACGCCAGTTGGCGCCAATGCCGGAAAGACACGGTGACACGAACGGGATTGTGATTCACAACGGATACATCGTGGCGGAGTTCGGCGACACGTCACAAGTTGACGTGACCTACAGCGTTGCCAAGAGCTATGTCGCTTCACTGCTCGGCCTGGCGCTCGATCGCAGTTTGATCTCGAATATCGGCGATCCTGTTGGCAAGCTGGTCAAAGATGGCGGATACGATTCGCCGCACAACGCCAAAATCACGTGGGAGCAACACGCTCGCCAGACGAGCGAATGGGAGGGGACGTTATTCGGCAAGGTCGATTCCTTCATCGGTGCCGAAGAGTTTGGAACGCAGGCCAGGCCGGCCCGCCAACGTTTCGATCCGGGAATGTATTTCGATTACAACGATGTTCGCATCAACCGCCTTGCGCTCTCGTTACTGCGCGTGTGGAAGAAGCCACTTCCCGAGGTGCTTAAATCCGAGATCATGGATCCGATTGGCGCGTCGAACACCTGGAAGTACGTTGGATATGACAACGTGGACGTGGACATTGGCGGAAAGAAAGTGAAGCCGGACAGTGGAGGAAGCCGCTGGGGCGGTGGAATCTGGATGAGTACACGGGATCACGCGCGATATGGGTATCTTATGCTCCGCCGGGGCCGCTGGAATGGTCGGCAGGTTCTGTCCGAATCGTGGGTCAAACGGGCAACCACCAGAGGGCCCCTGTTCGCCGATTATGGTTACTTGTGGTGGCTCAACACGGACGGTATGACGTGGCCCGGCCTGTCCAGTGCGAGTTTTGGTGCGCAAGGCGCAGGAAACAACACGATCTGGATCGATCCCGAACACGATCTCGTTATCGTATGGCGATGGCATGACGGCAATCCCAGCGAATTCTTCAAACGAGTCGTTGCTTCGATTCGCCGCTGAACCGGAAATTTCCCTTCACTAATGCGGCGAGACAATCCTACACTTGCCGGCAGTTCGGCCCCCGCGGAGATTACTCACAACCTGCCTCTCCCAAGGGCGTCGATTGAACCAAGAGTTCCGCTTCATGATCTTGTCCCTACTCAGTGCGCAGCGCGCTCGTCGGCGAGATTGCTGCAGCACGCCCCGCCGGGATAATGGCGGCGAAAAACGCGCATGCTGCGAGCGATCCGATGGCCACCATGAGGGCGAATGGGTCCCAGTACGATACGCCATAGAGTTGAGCCACCATGAACTTTGCGGCGCCTACGGCAAGAGGCAGGCCCACAATGAGCCCGACCGCCACACGCTTAAACGCATGGCCAAGCACCAACCGGATCACCTTGCCTCGGTCCGCGCCGAGCGCCATTCTGATGCCAATTTCGTTCGTCTGCTGCGCGACCGTGTAGGCCGTTACGCCGTAAACGCCAATTGCAGCCAACAGGAGGGCAACAATTCCGAACAGTTGTGCGAGCCTCGCGACAACTCGTTCTCGATTCAACAACGAGTCGATATGCTGCTGCATTGTTCTTACGTACAGGATCGTCAGGTTTGGATCGGCTTCGGCCAGAGTCCTACGCAGAAGCGGCTCAAGATCGCCGGGCGGAGTGTCGGTGACGAGCATGATTCCCTGGACAATATGCGACACCCCTTCCAGCAACCTCGCATTTCCATGATCGCTTTTGTACTCGACGCGCTGTCCGAGAGGCAGGAAGAACATCGGTCGCGCCGGCTTGGCTAGTTCAGAGTAAGCAAACTTCGCGTCCTGAACGATGCCGACGATGCGGAATGTCCCGGCATTCTCGGGCCGCTCGAGACCAAAGTAGTGATCGAGCGCATCTTCATTGTTATTGAAAAAGCGCTTCACGAATGTCTCATTCACGACTGCAACCGGAGCGGCCGTCTCGTTATCTGCTGACGTAAACAAGCGGCCACGCGCGAGCGCAACGCCCAGGTTCTGAAGATAGTCGGTGCTGACGCGGTCCCAGGAGACGTCCGATTCGTTGCTCGCGTTCGGAGGATGACCGGACACCAAAATTCTTACACTCCCGGTAAGAACGAGCGGGTTGCCCCAGGCGAGGCCGACTCCGCGCACGCCTCGCAGGTCTGCGAGCCGTTGCTCGACATTGCGATAGAGGCTCGATAGCTGCTGAGGTGTATACGTGGACGGCAGACGGCTCAAGCCGATCAATACACGTCCGGGTACGCGGTAGCCGAGGTCCTGGTTTTCGAGATTCTCGAGACTTCGCACGAGCATCGTGGCCCCGGCGACCAGCACAACGGACAGCGTTGCTTGGACGATCAGCCCCACTGTGCGCGCGCGGAAAGAATCATGACCTGTGCTGCGGCCTGAGCCACGCAACGCATCTATTGGATTGGTGCGCGTCGAGAACCAAGCAGGCGCTGCGCCGAACACGATGCCTGTAAGCATCGACAGCCCTGCGGCGAACGCCAGTACGAGAAGCGATGGCGTTGTCTTGATGATCGGCACAGATTGCGAGGCCTGAAACGCGAGCATGACCAACAACTGTGCAGCGCCCATCGCGACCAAAAGCCCTACGAGACCTCCCGCCACAGCCAGCAGCACACTCTCCGTAAGGGCCTCCGCGACAATCTGCCGGCGCGTCGCGCCGATCGCAAGCCGCACGGCTGTTTCCGAACGACGCGTGACCGCGCGGGCAAGCAGAAGATTCGCGACATTCGCGCACGCAATAGCCAGAACGAGACCGCAAATCGCGAGCAGGATCTGCAGGCTGGGTCCGTATTGCTCCTTCACAGAAATGCCCCCCATACCAATGCCGGCGCCTGCTGGAACGACCGCGATCGCCTGGTTAGGAAGCGCGCGAACGATTTCGGGCATCCAATGGGTCGGATAACCGGAGTCGTACTGGATCCAATGGCGCAGGATTCCAGTGAGCCGCGGAGTCATTCCGGCAATTGTGGCACCGTGCCGGAGGCGGCCGATTACCGCCAACCATGACGGAGTCGACTGATGCAATAGCGAGCCGTTACCGGCAATTACCGGTTCCTGCTGCAGTGGAACCCAAATATCCGGCGAATAGGCGCGAATACTTTCGCCGAAATATTCCGGGGCAGCCACGCCGATCACCGTAAACGGGTGACCCTGAACAACGAACGTCGAGCCGACAACCGATGGGTCGGCCCCGTAGACTCCCTGCCACGTATGGTGGCTCAGCACGACAACTGGCGGCGCCGAAGGCCGATCGTCATCTGGCGTGAACACTCGGCCGCTGAATGCACCGACGCCAAGTGTGGAGAAATAGGTTCCGGTGACATATTCGGCGAGCAGAGGCCTGGCCGCGTCTGCGGTGCCTTGTCTCCTGACGCTCAGTTGATTGCCGCCCCAGTCGAACGCAGTGATGTCCTCGAACTCGGGAGTCCCGGCCTTCAATCGCTCGTAAAGCGGAAATGAGAAAAATCCCCAGCGGCCGTGGCGGCCCACAGCGATCGTGTCGTCGCCGTCTCCAACCCTGTACAGACGCGCGGGGTCGGAGACCGGCAACGGCCGGAACATGACGGCATCTATGAGCGTGAAGATCGCAGTAGTCCCGCCAATTCCTAACGCCAGCGTGAGAACAGTGGTAATTGTGAAGCTTTTACTCTTCAAAAGATTTCGTACCGCGAAGCGGCAGTGCTGAACGAGTGATTCCAAAAAGCCGAAAGTGTTCAAGTCGTAGACATCTTCGCGAACCGAAGTTGAATTACCAAACTCGCGTTGCGCCTCGCGCTGTGCTTTGGCAGGGTCCATGCCAGATTCGCGATTCCGTTTCGCGCGCATTTCGATATGGAATTCGATTTCTTCTCGAACGTCGCTATCGATATTTGAACGGAGAAATAAGCGCTTGAAAAAGCTCATACATACCTCAGCACCTTGCGCGCGTTTCCGATGTCTCGTAATTCAATCATTGAACCAAAACGTCTTCTTCGGCGGCAGGTTCGTTGACGACGCGTCCATCGAATAAATGAATCGTCCGATCGGCATGCCGAGCATATCGTGGGTCATGAGTCACCATACAGATCGTGGCTCCTCCCTGGTGCAATTCGCGAAGCAACTGGATCACGGCCTCGCCATTTTTGGAATCCAGGTTACCTGTGGGTTCGTCCGCAAGTAGGATCGACGGAGCCCCGCCGAGTGCGCGAGCAACGGCTACCCGCTGCTGCTGTCCGCCAGAGAGCTGCGACGGATAGTGTTTCATGCGGTGACTCATGCCAACCTTATCAAGCGCTTCGAGCACTCGTTTCCTTCGCTCCGATG
>JBGPBY010000173.1:0-12748 GCA_041481485.1 Terriglobia bacterium | reverse complement strand
GTTCCTGGATCTGCCGCGCAGAAGCTTCGCCGAGCTCCCAGACGATGCGCATGATTTCCATTTCCCGGTCCGTAAAGATCTTCGAAGGTTTGCGCGGCATGGATCACCTCGAACAACGTATTTATACGTTGGTCTGCGGCGAGTTGTCAATCAGGCGGAGGGGCGGTAGCTGTTCCTCTGTAGGCGCGGTCTATGACCGCGCACAGTCGCTCAATTCGGGATCGCGCGCGGTCATAGACCGCGCCTACAGGGGAACGGGCAGTTGAAATTCAAAAAGGGCGCATTACCTACGGTTCTTGTCTGGAAGAAGGGAGAATCAACGGGACAAAGAACGAGAGGCGGCGCGGAACAGGAAAGGGCTATAGAACCCGGAGGAGGGTTTCTTTCTGTAAGAGAAATCCGCCTCCGCCATACATGATCCAGCCCACAGCTGGCGCCCAGAACGGTGCTTTCTTCCCTCCGACACTTGTTGGCCCCGTCACATCGCCTGTCAGGAAAAGTTGCCGGACATCCGGTGCGACCTCGAATGTGAGCGTCGTATTCACGGATTGGCCGGGATCGAGAAGCGAATCGTAGGGACCAGACGAGGCGCCCTTGACCAGAGGAAAGCGGCGTCCGCGTTCATCCACAAGATATGGAAAAATGTTCTTGAGATTGATTTTCAACGTATTGGCGTCGCTGTAAATGTGTATGTTCAGCCGGTAGTCTGTCTCAGATGGATGAACCTTTCTGGTGATTCCGTCAATGGTTAGGCAAAGGTTATCCCAGCAGTAAGTCTCACCCACGTTGACGATGGTTCGCGGGGTTAACAGGGAAATCGCGTTGGCAAGTACCACCCAGACGACCAGACCACATAGCGTGGATATCGCTATTCGCTTCGCCAGACGAAAGTTGCTGTGGACCACCAGTATCGCACTAATCAGGAACAACAAGACTGCGGCGACCGCCACAAGCAACGCCAGCCAAACCAAGATGCCCTCGGAGTGAATGACAACCATTCTGAAAGTTCCCTATTCCTCTAATTCCGAATCCACGTGACTTCGGTATTCAAATGGAGACCCGCGGCTACCGTAACGTTGACACCTCGCTCTTCGGATTTTCGGATGAACTCCGCATTTTGGTAGGCTCCGGGTTGAACCGACTCCCATGCAAACAACTTCCATGAACCCGGTGCGATGCCGGTCAACACAAAGTGACCCTGGGCGTCGGTCTGGACAGTCTTGTACAGCGCCGGATTCTGCCGGCGCTTCGCTTCAGGAACCAACACTACGGTCGTTCGAGGCACCGGTTTGCGGTCGGCGCCTACAACAGTTCCTTCGATGGTTCCACCGTTCGTGTTGATGCTCAACTCCAATGGGCTGACGGGGTCTTTGCCAACAGTCAGTCCGCTGTCATAAACGCTGAAGGCGGCCTGGCGAATGTCCGCAACATAAGAATTGCCCCGCTCGATGAATGCGACATCGACGCGATAGTGTCCCTCGGGGAGGAATGGGATCGAGAACGATCCATCCTGTGCGATCACAGGCAGGTATTGCGCAATTTGTCCGAAAACGTTGGAGATCTGAGTCTCAGTCACTCGGGTGGCGCTGTCGTCCGGGAAAAATGAAATTCGAATTTTCGCTGCGGCGGATGGCTGTCCGTCGACGGTAATGTGACCCTTCACATCGACACCTTGATGGACGAGAACGGTCACGCCGTCCGCATTTCCGCCGCGGACTTCAACGCTGGTTTTCCCAAATGCAAACGGTGCAGTCGCGCGTTCCGGTGGAGCCAGACCGCCCCATCCGTTGGTAATGGGCAGGCGGGCGAACAGATCGTAAGAACCCGGCGGGACGTTCAGAATCTCGAAGGCGCCGTCCGCATTGGCGGTGATGCCGGCGCCATTTCCAAATGCGTCGGGTAAGGCGGACTTGTCCCGCGGTGCCAGCGCGACAACAGCGATCAATGGACGTGAGCCTCCTCGTCCTCCTGGCGCCGGGCCGGGTGGCAACGTGTTCGTCACACGGCCGGATATCTTCGTTCCTGCCGCCGAACGCAATTGGATGTTTACTGCAGAGAGTTCCTCACCGTCGTGAAGCACAATCAGCACCGCTTTCGCCGGGTCGGTGGCGCCGGGATACAACGTGGTCAGCGCTATTTCGCCGGCAGTCGCGGCTCCCGGTACGGGCGTTACTGCGACGTAATACTCGCCCGGGGCCAGCGCGCCCACACGGAACTCCCCTCGATCATCGGCGGGCTTCAGGTCGACGATTTGCAACGAGGGTGCGCCATCGTCGTACGTGTTCCGAAGCGCCTGGACGACCGGGGCATTCAGCAGCGGCTTTCCGCTCGGGTCGAGAACTCGGCCACTGATGCTGCCGCCTTTAATCAGCGATAAACGCACTTCAGCCCGGTTCCCCGCTACCGTCACTATCTCCGAAGCCACCGGTGGCCGGGTTCCATTCACTTCGGGGCCAAAGTAATTCTGAAGTTGCGCACGAACGATGTGTTCACCTGCAGGAACATTAAGAACCGTGAAGCGTCCCAAACTATCGGTGACCGTTGTCAATGGAGTAGCGTTCGCGATGGCTGCTGCCGGGCCGCCCTGAGTGGCATCCCGAGCCATCTGGACGAGTTCCGGAGAGACCGCCGCCCCACGATTGAAGGCCTGCAGAACTTGTTGGGCATTAAAACCCGTTGCCGCAAGACTTCCTTTCGCCAGGACCGTGATTTGAACCTCGGGAATCGGATCCGTCGTGCCTTCGCGAGTTACGATTCCCTGAATCGTTCCGGTTTGCGTGTTCTGAGCCTTCAGTGGCGGGATTTGTGAAGTCAAAAGTATCAGCAGTCCGGTCGCCAGTGCCGGCGACTTGATGGACGTCATTGGATGTCTCCTTCCGGCAGATCAGAAGCTCGAACTGGGCGGTTTATCCAGAACCCTCCCACAAGAATGCCCAGAGCCAGGCTTCCATTCGCGGTGAGGTAAAACGCCAGACTGATTCCTGAAATGGCAATCGTCAGCGCACCGAGCGACTGCATGATGAGTAAATAGAAAAGTAGAATGGCCCGTCGCCTCTTGTACAGCCGAACGATCGTCCAGCCGCCGGCGATACCCAGAAGCAAAGCAATGGCCGAGCTGATCATGTACTCGAACTTTGTGCCCCACCAACTCAGAGGCACCCAATAGGGAACCAGCGGAAAATAACGAGTCATCAAGACCTCGAAGCTCAACTGGACAAAACAGCCGGCGAGCACCGCGCGAAGCGCCAGCAGCTTCCGTGAACGGATATCCTCGAACGTACTGACCGCAATCGCAATCAGAGTCTGTTTCCAATACCACGCGTGCGGTTTCCCTTCCTGATAGCGTTCCGAAAGGTCTCCCAGAACTGCATCATTATCCGAACTGCAGCCGAGATGCTTCAGTAGCCATGTGGCTATTGCTGGCGGATGCATTCTCATCGAGCCTTTTCCTCCGCCGCTGGAAAGGTGAGGTGCACAGGATAAGCGATCGTTACTGTGGCGAGCAGAATAGAGGTTATGACAAGAATGGCTTCGTTTTCGGGACTGCAGCCAAAGCTGCTTAAGAGCCAACTGGCGAGTCTCGGTGGTTGCCTCAATGTCACGCTTTTCGGCCTTCCAGTTTGGGCAATCCCTTCCAAAGCCGCGTCAGAGTCTGTTGAGTTTCCTGAATCACCTTCATTCCTTTGCCGGTCATCCTGAAATACCGCTTCGCGCGTCCGCCGCGTTCCGCGGTGGGTTCTCCGACCGAAGAAGTGACGAAGCCGCGATCTCCAAGACGTTCCAGCGCCGCATAGACACTGCCCAGGGCAACATCGTGCCCGCTGTGTGCTTCGATCTCTTTGGAGATCGGTACGCCGTAAGCGTCATCACCGAGCCGGATCAAGGCCAACATGACCATCAGTTCGAAATTGCTGACGGGGTTTGGATTCGCCATATGTTCACGGAGTATGAATAAATGACCAACGTGTGTCAATAAACGTTTCCAAATGGGGCTGTCGTGCCTCCGGCACGGTGTTTTTTAGATTGCCATTCCACCGGCTGACGCCGGTGGCCAGCGAATTGCCGCCCCTAACGCGGCTGGGAATGCAGCTCCCCGCGCATTCCGCTGTCGCTTCAAGTCCCCAGCCGCGTAGCGGCGACACTCCCTTAGCCACCGGCGTCAGCCGGTGGAATCGCAATCTAAGAAACACAGTGCCGGAGGCACGGCAGATCCATAACGGATTCGTGGGAATTTTAGGAACCTGCGAGTCACCGCTTCTTCATTTTTTCAGCGTCCGCGAAAATGTTTGGCGTCGACGTAGGGGAGCGGGCTGTTTATCATCTCGGAGGCGGCTTCGATCGCCAAATTCATCTTAGGAAGCGGACAATGGCAAACGTTGCATTCATCGGTCTTGGAGTAATGGGCTATCCCATGGCGCGCCATCTGGCGCAACGCGGCAATCATCAGGTGACCGTCTACAATCGAACCGCCGAGAAAGCGGCGAAGTGGGTTGCGGATTTTGGAGGCAGATCCGCACCAACGCCAAAGGCCGCCGCCGAGGGCGCCGAGTTCGTGTTCAGCTGCGTCGGAAATGACAATGATCTTCGAGCTGTCACTCTCGGAGCCAATGGTTGCTTCGACGGAATGAAGCCCGGCGCGATTTATATCGACAACACCACTGCATCGGCAAACATCGCCAGAGAACTATACGAAGCGGCGAAGAAGCGCGGATTCGGAAGCCTGGATGCCCCGGTATCTGGAGGGCAGGCGGGCGCCGAGAACGGACAACTGACCGTGATGGTCGGCGGAGATCCGGACGTTTTCGATCGGGCGAAACCCGTGATGGATTCCTTCGCAAAGATGGTGGGCCTGATGGGGCCAGCCGGGTCGGGCCAGCTGACGAAAATGGTGAATCAGCTCTGCATTGCCGGATTGGTTGAGGGACTTGCGGAAGGGATACACTTTGCAAAAAAAGCCGGCCTCGATGTGGAGAAAGTCATCGGCGTCATTTCCAAGGGTGCCGCGCAGTCCTGGCAAATGGAAAACCGGTACAAAACCATGGCGGCGGGCAAATTCGATTTCGGTTTTGCCGTGGACTGGATGCGCAAAGACCTTGCCATCACCCTCGATGAAGCGCGCCGTAACGGCGCGAAACTTCCAGTTGCCGCGCTTGTCGATCAGCTATATGGGGAAGTTCAGAAAATGGGAGGACGTCGCTGGGACACGTCCAGCCTCATTGCGCGGCTGGACCGGGAATAAAAATGAACCGCTTGTTTCATGTGCGCGCCGTAATCCTGATTCTGGCTCTGCTAACCATATGGATCTCTGGTTTCGCGTTTGCACCTCAGGATCGCCCGGACGATGCGGCTCGCGCGCTTGCCGGGTCAATCGATATTCATGTCCACAGCGATCCTGACAGCAGAGCGCGTTCAATCGATGCCATTGATGTTGCAAAACTCGCACGATCGAGAGGAATGCGTGGAATCGTTTTGAAGAACCACGACGATCCTACAGGCGGGCTCGCCTATGTCGTGCGCAAAGAAGTTCCCGGACTGGAAGTTTTCGGCGGAGTCGCATTGAATCTCGCAGTCGGCGGGATCAATCCGGTAGCGGTACAACACATGACGGAAATATCCGGTGGGTGGGGCCGCGTGGTCTGGATGCCAACTTACGACGCCGAGAATCACATCCGTTCCGGAAATGAAAACCGGCCTTTTGTCAGTGTGTCCCGCAACGGAGAGTTACTTCCGGAAGTAAAGCAGGTCATAGGCCTCATTGCCAAAAGCGGGCTCGTCATGGCGACGGGACATTCCAGTCCGGCGGAAGGTCTGATGTTAGTCCGTGAAGGCCACCGGCAGGGCGTGCAACATATGGTTGTCACTCACGCGATGTTCACGCCTGTGTTTATGACTGTTCCGCAGATGCAGGAAGCAGCCAAAGAGGGAGCATTCATTGAGTTTGCCGGGGGATCCGTGAACGCTGCCGGCGGGGCTGCGAGAATGGACAGCTTTGCAGACGCAATCCGGAAAGTTGGACCTGAATTCTGCATTCTGTCTTCAGATCTTGGCCAACGTGGAAATCCACTCCCTCCGGATGGATTCGGAGCACTGCTTCTGGCAATGCTTGCCCGTGGTTTCACGGCTCAGGAAGTCGATCTCATGGCGAAGAAAAATCCGGCACGGCTTCTTGGGCTCTGACTGTGGCCGCCTGTAGGCGCGGTCCATGAGCGGAGCGAATGCAAGCCCGATAGGGCGCAGCCATCAAGAAATTTCCGCGCGCAATCTCTCGTTTATGGATTACCCAATCCGAGGAATTCCAGACTGAAAAACTGTGCGCGGTCATAGACCGCGCCTACAGTGGGCCAAAGATTTCGACGCCGTTTTCCGCTGATTGACTTGCTGTTGCGCTGGGAGAATAATCGTCACGGAACCCGTCAAGTCGAGGAGACATCCCATGAAACAAATCATCAGCACAAGCCTTGCGGGAATTTTATTGGCCATCTTGATTTCGACACTGTCCGTCAATGGTCAAGCGAATGGTGCGTCGATTCAGGGGACAATCACCGATTCATCTTCTGCGGTAATCCCGGGCGTAAAAGTCACCGCAACCAATCGAGACACCAAAACCAGTTCTTCAACGATTTCGGATGCCAATGGGAAATACGCTTTCTCCGGTCTCAACGATGGAGAATACGTTTTTTCTGCGTCGTTGCAGGGATTCTCCACGACTGAGGTCAACAGACCGATAGCCAAAGACTCCGCCGTCGAACAGAATCTCGTACTAAAGGTTGGACAGGTAGACGCAACCGTACGGGTAGTTCCTGTACCCAGTCAACCTCAAGACCAGGGAATGGTGATTCGTCCGAATGGGAACTACAGATAGCATTTATTTGTTACTTACCCGCGGGATTGCACTCGTGTGGGGCCTGGTCCCTTTGTCGCGGAATCCCAATGCTCGACGATCTTGCCGTTCACGATGCGGAACATGTCAAACCATGTAGTTGTGTACGTTGCGTTCGGGATAGCGGGGTCCGCGTATTCGCGCGAGAAGGACAGAGTCACATAATCGCCATCCGCCTGAATCGCGACGAGACCGTCCAGTTTGTCCGGAATTGGCTGTTCGCCACCAAGCGCCGAAAAGTACGCCTTGAAGCCTGCCATGCCAGTGTCCGCATTCGGATTGTGTTGGATATAGCCTTCCGTCATGTATTTGTCCGCCTGGTCGAGCCGACGGCCCCTGAGAATGATGCGAAAGAAGTCGTAAGCCAGTTTCTTGTTAGCCGCGTATTTAGGATTAGAACTTTTGAGTAGGTCTGCCTGAGCTCCGTCATACCCGGTAACGCGGACCGCCGTCATCATGCGAGGCGGCGGCGTGCTTGATTCCTTGTCCGCTTTTGGGGCTTCGGTCTGTCCTTTTGGAGCTTCATTAATTGAGACGCAGCTGCTCAAGAACACTACCGTCAGTGCGATCAACGCGACAACATAGAACAGACGTGTCATGGGGTCTCCTTTATTGCGCCGGAGCGGTGCGGTCCTTGAAATCCAGCTCTCGTCCATTCGAAAAGATAACCTTGGTCCCCGGATCGCCGGAACCGATATAGGCAATCGGGGCGCCGTTTTTGGCAGGGCACAGAATGATTGTGACTTCGTCTCCCGGCTTGACGGAGCGGCTGGTCCATCCCGCGCGGGTGAGGATTGCGGGACTGTTGGTTTCGACGCCCCAATGTACGACGGTACCGTTCTTGTCCTTCACATCCAGATAAATCTGGCTGTGAGGATTCGTCCACACGAACTCCGTGACAACGCCTTTGATAGTCACTCGCGCCTGTTCGTCGTACGCGGAATTTCCGTGGTGGGCTGCCGCGGACGCAGACAAGAACAGAAGTGCCGCTGCCAGAGTTCCGAATACGATGCGTCTGTCCGATGTGTTTTTCATGTGTCACCTCTCCTGGCTGCCAGAAAACTTCGCGTCAATGAACGCACACAACCGGCAGCGGTCAGTCTTTACCTAATGGCCGCGCCGCAGGCTCACGAATTCTCCTGTTAAATTCCTCTTCCTCCGATGCCACGCAAAAGGATTCCTGAATCTCGACGCCCGGCCTCGATTTCGCCTGTCGAGGCTCAGCGTTCCAGATTTTCGTGTAGGTCTTCGGGTCATCGATGACCAAATTGAAATCGATGGTGTTCTTGTCGATGCGGCGGTAACGCTCGATCGTTTTCATTTGATCGCTGTGGGGCTGGCCCTGCGCTCCGAGCCATGTCTTTTCGTTGAACCCGTTTGACTCGACCACCAGGGTGTCTCCTTCCCATCTGCCGACGGAGTGTCCATACCACGCCGGGTCGGGATCGTCCTGCAGTTTTCGCCCGTCCATCCAGATTTCGCGCACGGCGTGCTGGCCTTCGAAGAACATCAGAATCCTCCCCGGGATTTGGATGATCTCGAAAGGCCAGATCGTGAACACAACGCGAGGAAAGCCGATTGGATCACACTTCAGAATCGGATCGTTGCCGCCCGGCGCAGCCTTGGGCCCATATCCCGGTTTGTTGGCGTCGTACTTCGCCTGGCCCCATGCCGTCAGGGGAGGGAAGTTGTCACCGGGCCCCTGGCCTCCTCCCCCTGACGCAAGTTGCCAGACTCCTGAAAGGTCATGTGAGTCTGTGGACGCAGTTGATGTCGTTTGCGCGCCTTGTTTTGGTGGCGGGGTTTGTGCTGTCGCTGGCGACGCGAACGTCAAAGTCAACAGTATCGGTATCGAATGAGCTATGAGACTTTTCATCTCAAACTTCTCCTTCCTCATGGGATTGCCAGCGCGATGAACTCACCCGGATACTGGCGGCCCGACACGGCAACCAGGACGTATTGCTTTCCATTGACCATGTAAGTCATCGGCGAGTTGCTGACGCCGGCAGGAAATTCGATCTCCCAAACGATTTTTCCGGTTTTCTTGTCGAATGCGCGGAACATCTTTCCGCCGAATCCTGGGGGCACACCGACGCCGCTGTCGCTGCCCTCTCCCATGAATACGAGTGTCTTCGTCACGATGGCGGCGTTACGTCCGGGCGTACCGATGTCGGGCAGATTCAGGCCCTTAAATGCGGGATGATTTTTGATGCCGGCGCCATTGGCGACCGACCAGAGAATTTCACCCTTGTTCAAGTCGATCGCCGTCAGCCTCGCGTAAGGTGGCTTGAACGGATCGGGCAGTCCCTGCGGTCCGAGCATTTTCGGCCACGTGCGCCTCACCCATTGCAAGTTGGATTCGGGATTCTCCGAATGCACGAGGCCGACGATGTCCGGCATGTGCGTCGACGGTACGTAGAGGATGCCGGTCTCGGTATCGAACGCCGCGCCGCCCCAGTCCGCGCCGCCGTTGGTTCCCGGCACATAGATCGTGCCGTTCTTGCCCTTCGCCGTGCCGGCGACTTCCGGCGGAGTGTAGACCGGGCCGTAGTTGTAATCGTCGACGATCTTTTTCGCCGCCGCTTTCAGTTCCGGCGTGTAGTCGATGAGATCCTTGTCCGTAACGCCCTGCTGATCGAATGCCGGCGGCTTGCTGGGAATCGGCTGCGTCGGTGAGTACCATTCTCCCGGGACTTCGCCCTGCGGTACGGGGCGCTCATCGATCGGGAAGATCGGTTTGCCGTTTGTGCGATCGAGCACGAATGTGTACGCCTGCTTGGTCACCTGCGCGAGCGCCTTGACGGTGCGCCCTCCGACGCGGATGTCGGTGAGAATCGGTGCGGCGGGGAGGTCGTAGTCCCAGAGACCGTGATGCAGCGTCTGGAAATGCCACACGCGCTTGCCCGTCTTCGCGTCGAGACATACGATCGTTTCAGCGAACAGGTTGTTGCCGGGCCGCGCGCCGCCGAAGTAGTCGCCGGTCGCCTCTTCAAGCGGAAGATAGACATAACCGAGTTCTTCGTCGGCGCTCAGGAGCGACCACGCGCCGCTGTTGCCCGAGTAAACATTCGATCCGTTGAGCCATGTGTCCTCGCCATACTCGCCGGGCCGCGGGACGACATGGAACGTCCACAGATGTTTGCCGGTGCGCGCGTCGAAGGCGCGGACGTCATCGGGGGGCGCTTCTTTCGTTGCCTTCACCGTCGGATTGAGGTAATCGGTCGCAGGCGCGGGCACGCCGGCGACGATGACGACATCGCGCACAACGATGGGGCCGCTGCTGTTGCGATAGCCGGTGACGCCGCCGCGGTCGTAGCCGGTTTTCGTCAGATCGATTGCTCCGTTCGTGCCCCAGTCGGAATAGCGCTTGCCGGTCTTCGCGTTCAGCGCGATCAGATTCGCGCCGTTCATCGCGAAAATTCGGGAGTCGCTGCCGTTGGCCCAGTAGGCGACACCGCGTGTCGATGATCCGCGAGCCGGCGCTCTGCCCTCGTCGTGCGGCGGGACGTCGAACCAGACGACTTTCCCGGTTGCCGCATCCAGCGCGACGATGCTGCCGACACCCGAACTCATGTAAAGCAAGCCGTCGACCATGATCGGCGTGTTCTGCCAATTGGTCGGCGCGGTGGCGCCTGTCCAGACCGCTTTGAGTTCAGGGGGAACGCCCGATTGCCGCCACGCGATGGACAGCTTGCCGACGGTATCCTTGTTGATCTGGTCGAGCGCCGAATACTTGGTGCTCGCCTTGTCGCCCGAGTATGCGGGCCAGTCGTGGATCTTCTCGTCTTTGCCGGACACGCTCCACGTCGCGCCGACGGCAAGCACAACGACACCCAGCCACCAGAATCTCTTATTCATGGCCGTGATTATAGTTATTGCGGTTCGATTCGGTAAGGAATTGTCAGAGGCCTGAAATCAGATCAAAGTCGGCCACTGCTGCCAAAACTCGTGGTTATCTTTTGCGTGAAGTACAATGATTCTCGTGTCCGCTCGAAAGCTCATTTGTGAAAGGTTTCGCAGTCACACCTAAGAATCAGAACATCTGGTACGTTGCTGTTGATGTTCTCTTCATGGCATTTGCGCTCTTGCTGCCATGCAGGTACCTGTGGCCGCTCAAAGCCAACTACACTGTCGACTGGTTCGGCAATCAATGGGTGATCGGTTATTACGGGGAATTCTTCGCCCGGCACTGGACGATGCCCCCGGTCTTCAACACGTCGCAGTGGGGAGGGATTCCTGCCCCGCTTTTTTACGGCAATCTGGCCTATCCGGTTCTCGGCATTCTCAGCATCATTTTCGCATCCGGGTTGGTGATGCGATTTGCCGCATTGTGTCTCTTCGCAGCACAGTATCACTGGGTTTCCAGGGCGTTGCGACAGATGCAGGCGCCCCGCTGGGCTGCGGGCGCCGTTGCATGTCTGGTGGTCTGGGCGACCTACCCACTCACAAACCTGTTCAATCGGGGTGCATTGATGGAGTTTGTGGCCACGGCGCTATTGGTCTGCGCCCTTAGCCTGGCCGTGCTTTTGGTTCATGCACCGTCCAGGGCGCTTGAGCGGCGGTATGCCAGTCGAATGCTGCTCTGTCTGGTAATTTCCGCCGGCACGCATCCGATTACAGCGATGCTTGGCGTTCCGTTCTTCTGCGTCATTGGTGTAATGATGTGGAAGAATCTTCGCGAAAAGCCGGATCGGATTCCCTCCATTCTGCGCTCGCTCACGCCCGGGCTTATTGGAGCATGTGCCTGCCTTGGCGCATGGCTGTATGCGATCGCAAAATTCATGAATCATCTCACCGTTCATCATTTGATAACGGCGGTGTCATTCCAGCCGGGCAACTGGGACCACTGGCTTACCCGGTTTTATCCCATTCCTTTTGATAACCGGGTGAAGCCTGGAGTTCCCCTGGTGGAAATCTGGGCGCCGTATCTGGATGCTCAGGCCAATGTTCCTTTGCTGATTCTGTTCGTAGCTCTTGCCGTGGCCGCTCTGTCCACATACCGGAAGGTGGACCGCTCCGGGCGTCTGGTGGCTGCTGTTGTCATTCCTATATCGTTGTTTGCGTTTTTTACCTGGATTTCACTCAGTCCGGATAGCTACCACTACCTGCCACACGCTTTTGAAATGATCCAGTTTGCATACCGTGCGGTGACGTATCAGAACCTTGCGTTGCTCCTGGGAGTGTTTCTGATTCTTATGGCGTTGCAAGGGGGTGGTTCCGCGCCGGCCGGGATTCTGAAACACCCGGTTCTGCGGCTCGTTTTTGCCGGTTGCATTCTGCTTTCCGCATATGGAGTCACCGTGAAATGGAAGCATATCCGTGCAGTCCGAAACGTCACCGAAAGCCCGCAGGAAAATCTCATTGAGCTTCCGTATCAATACTACGGAGTTTCCGATTACACGACTCCGGACTACTTCGTTCCGTTGACGGATGAGGAAGCGAAAAAGGCGGTTTCTGCAGCATTCCGCTTCGATTCGCAAGCCAACTTTGGAACAGCGCAACCCCTGGAGATCACGGTTCCGGAAATGTCGTGGGTGCGAACCAACATACTGGCTTTCCCCTGGAGCAGGTTCGAGGTGGACGGCCGCGAAATTGGCGCATCCGAAATGCGCAGTTATGAGGGTCAAGCGTTGGCGTTGCGTATTCCCGCTGGAAGCCATCGCTTGTCATTCGAGTTCACTCCCGACGCGGTCTGGAGAGTTCTTCGAGGCATATCGCTGTTGTGCCTGTTCGGATGGTTGCTGATGGAAATTGTCCGGAGTGTAATTCCACTTCAGGGTAATTGAGGGACAGAAACAGTGAGGCTAAACGAGCAGGCCATACTGTAGGCGCGGTCTATGAAGCTGTGAAGAAATAGGGGACAGAGAG
>JBGPBY010000172.1:0-12754 GCA_041481485.1 Terriglobia bacterium | reverse complement strand
TCAATTTCATCGGCCCGCCGGCAGAGAGCATGGACCTCATGGGACATAAGTCCAATGCCATTCATACAGCTGCAAAACTGGGAATTCCCACCGTTCCCGGGAGCAACGGAATTGTGACGCATCCGGAAGCCGCAGCCGCTCTCGCCGAAGAAATCGGTTATCCCGTGATTATCAAGGCAGTTCATGGCGGCGGCGGAAAAGGGATCGCAGTAGTTCAGCAGAGCGGCGAGTTTGCGGAAACGTTTCAACGAATTTCGGCGGAAGCGCGAAGCGCTTTTGGAAACGGCGACGTCTACCTGGAGCGCTTCATCAAGTCACTGCGCCACGTCGAGGTTCAAATACTGCGGGACGCTTTTGGACACACCAAGGTTCTTGGACTGCGCGACTGTTCGGTTCAGCGCAACAACCAGAAGGTCATCGAAGAGTCGGGCTCGATGATGCTTCCCCAAAATCTTGAAACATCGGTTCTGGGCTATGCCGCACAAATTGCAGATGCCATCAATTACGTCGGCGCCGGTACTGTCGAGTTCATTTTCGATCTGGTTCGCAACGAAGTGTATTTCATGGAAATGAACACGCGTCTTCAGGTGGAACATCCCGTCACCGAAGCCGTAACCGGCGTCGATATTGTTTTGTCGCAGTTCAAGGTTGCAGCGGGTGAATCCATTGCTTCCATGGAGCCGATATGGAACGGATATTCCATGGAACTGCGGATCAATGCCGAAAAGCCCACAGTGTCCTCCGATGGGTCATTGATCTTTGCACCCTGCCCGGGCGAAGTCACACGGTTCAGATTTCCGGACGCACCCGGCATCAGCCTGATCCGCGCCGTCGACGAAGGAAAAATGGTAACGCCTTACTACGACGGCATGATCGTGCAGCTGATTTGCCATGCAGCCGATCGCCCCACTGTCATTCGGACATTGCGTCAATATCTCGATTCTGTCGAAATCCGCGGCATTAGCACGAACATCCCCCTGCTCAAACGAATCCTGGATGACAAAGTCTTCAACAAAGGCGTTTACGATACGAATTATCTCCAGGACTTCACCAGTCGTGTCGACAGCGCCGCACTGACAAAAGAAATGGAAGACGCGGCCGGACTCGACACGAAAACGCTCGACATGGAAGCGCTGCGCATTACGGGCACCAACGAGTTGCGTTTGCCCGCCCCGTCGGCCGGGGTGTTTTATCGCACACCGTCACCGGGTGAGCCCGAATTTGTACGCCCCGGAGACGTGATCGATGTTTACCGCACACTGTGTCTGATGGAAGCCATGAAAACCTTCAGCACCCTGACTCTTTCGGCATTTCGAAACAACGACACGCCGCTGTTCCCTGCCGGAAATTTTTTCGAAATCGTTCGCATCGTCCCCGAGAATGGCCAGGCCGTGAATCGCGAGGATCTGCTCTTTGTCATTCGTCCCGCGGCGCCGGAAGCAATTCCGCATGCCTCCCGGGAGGAATAGACCACTGCCTTGCCGCCGATCGTCAATGCCAGCGGAATTTCAAAGCAATTCGGTCTCGTTCCCCTTTTTGAAAATATCTCACTGACGATTTCCGAAGGCGACCGTATTGGCCTGATTGGCCCCAACGGGTCTGGAAAGTCCACACTGCTCGGAATACTTTCCGGACGCATCTCTCCCGACAGCGGAGATCTCGCAATTCGCAAGCGGACGAAAATGAGTTTTGTCGCACAAATTTCGGAGTTTCCTCCGGGAGAATCGATCCAAACCGTCGTCGAAAGGGCGCTTATTGTGGCTGGAGTTCACGACTCAGAGCACTCCGCACACAGCGCTGAGATTCTGGGACGCGCTGGATTTTCCGATACTTCAGCTGCCGCCAGTTCATTATCCGGGGGCTGGAAAAAAAGACTGGCGATTGTCGAAGGACTGGTTCAGTCTCCAGATATTCTGATGCTCGACGAGCCAACGAATCACCTGGATCTGGCGGGCATCGAATGGCTGGAATCGGTATTGCAGAATGCGGCGTTTGCCTGTGTCGTGGTCAGCCATGATCGGTACCTTCTGGAAAATGTCCCCAGGGAAATCGTCGAACTGCATCGCATCTATGCGGATGGCCTGCTTCGTGTAAATGGGAGCTACAGCGCTTTTCTTGAAGCAAAGGAAGCTTACCTGCACGCTCAGGGAAAATATCAGGAAGCTCTTGCCAATCGTGTGCATTCCGAAATCGAATGGCTGCGGCGGGGAGCCAAGGCGCGCACGCGAAAGTCGAAGGCTCGAATCGGTAAGGCTGAGGAAATGATCGGCGAACTGGCAGAATTGCGAACCCGCACACGGACCAATTCCGCCGAGATCGGTTTTACATCGTCCGATCGAAAATCGCGGAAACTTATCGAACTGGAAAAGGTTTCGGTGGATATCGGCAACCGGACGCTGTTCGACAACCTTGATTTCTCCATTCTGTCGCACATGCGCCTGGGTCTGGTGGGTCCCAATGGCAGCGGAAAGACGACGCTGCTCCGGCTGCTGGGCAATGAAATCGAACCGCAGCGCGGCACGATTCGTCGAGCAGACCAACTGAGAATCGTATACTTCGATCAAAATCGACGCCTGGATCCGGACATTACATTGCGGCGGGCTCTGGCTCCAGACAGCGATTCCGTCGTTTACCAGGACCGCGTGATTCATGTGGCTGGATGGGCGGAACGGTTTGGGTTTTCCAGCGATGCTTTGAATCAGCCAACCGGCCGGTTGTCGGGTGGGGAGCGTGCCCGTGTGCTGATCGCGCAGTTGATGCTTCAGCCGGCGGACGTTCTGATGTTGGATGAGCCTACCAATGACCTCGACATACCCACGCTGGAAATCCTCGAAGAAAATCTCATGGAATACTCCGGTGCTCTGGTGTTGGTCACCCATGACCGCTTCATGCTCGATCGGGTTTCAACCATAGTTCTGGGATTCGACGGTCTGGGCGGAGCCGGGACTTTCGCGGATTATTCGCAATGGGACGAGTGGCAACGAGCGCAGACAGCAAGTGATAAGACAGCCACAGCCGTTTCTCGAACCGCTCCGGCAAAGGCGCCCAAAAGGAAACTGTCCTATACGGAAGCCCGGGAATTTGAATTCATGGAACAACGCATTCTCGAAGCCGAAGATGAATTGCGTTTGGCCGGTGAAGCCCTGAACGATCCAGCTATCGCCAGCGACGGCCCGAGACTGATCGAAGCGGGAGAGCGGCTGACGAAAGCGCAAAATCAGGTCGACCAGCTTTATGCAAGGTGGGCCGAACTGGATGAGAAACGGAGCCGATGAAAAAAACCACTCATTGGGCGGGCTCATTGCTCACGGCCTGGACTCTGTTTCTCGCCTTCGGGACCTTCCTGGCGCTATTAACTCCGCTCGGAGAAGGAATGGATGAACCATGGCACTTTGCGTATGTGCAGTATGCATCTCAACATCACGGTTTATTCCCAGGCCAGGCGAAATTCATATCGAAGGAAGTCGATCAATTTCTGAGAATCCATCCGGCCAGCTGGTCGGTGCACAACAACAGCCCGTTCGTTCAGACGTATGAGGATTACTGGACCCAATCGGAAGAGACCCGGAACGTCACGGACAACACGATTCGTGAGCTTCGATTCACCGGTGAATACGAAGAAGCCTCCGGCGGCGATCTTGCGACGCAGTATGAAGGCCACCAGCCGCCGGGCTATTACCTGATTGCCGCTCCGGTGTTCGCCTGGGCGTCGAAATCATTTTCGTTCACGAGCACATTTCTATTGGTTCGCATCTGGACCATCCTGATTGCATCTCTGGTCATTCCCGGAATCTTTGCATTGACGCGTCTGATTTCTTCCGAACCGCAGGCGAACAACGCCGTGCTGATTGCGGCATTGTTTCCCGGTTTCTATCCTGGTGTGGTCCGCGTTTCCAACGATGCCTTGATGGCAGTCCTGGCGTGCTGGTTCTTCGTTGCTTTAGTTGCCTATCTCAAACTCCAGCGGCCCGGTTACCTGTATTGTTCCGCGGCATTGATGGTTGCCGGGCTTTGGACGAAAGCCTTTTTTGTCCCGATACTCGCAGGGACGATTCTGATCCTTCTCCTTTATCGAATGTTTCGTCCGGCGTTGATCCTTTTCGTGGTGTCCGTTCTGGGATGGCCATGGTACGTGCTCAATCTTTACCATTCCGGTGCTATCACCGGACTCCCGGAGACTGTACAGAGCCACATCACACTTGCGGATTCCTTTCACGCACTTTGGAGACTGGACTGGGACAATCTCGTCAAGGTGCTTCGCTCCTCGCACATCTGGATTGGAAACTGGTCTTTCCTTGGAATACGAAGCTGGATGTATCAGTCGGTCTTCTGGCTTTTCATTCTGGGCTTGTTCGGCTGGATTCGGAGACCGCGGCAATTACTGGATCGAACTGTTCTTCCGCTGATCATTCTCTATTTTGCATTCTCGGCCGCGCTCGTCTACTACGCGACACAGGTATTCCTGCATACCGGACTGACCGTGGCCGAAGGATGGTACCTCACGTCATTTATTCCTATTGAGAGTGTCCTTTTTACGATTGGCGCTCTGGCGCTGCTGGGAAAGCACGCACGCTGGCTGATCGGTCTGTTCGAACTGCTTTGCCTGACGATTGCCGTCTACAGTTCCCTGTTCATCGCCTTTCCGTATTACTCCGGCTTTACGAATCACAATGCCTCGGGCAGTCTGACAACATTTCATCCAGCATTGCCGGATTTCGTTCTGATGGTGGGAAGACTGATGCGATATGAACCAGGAATTTCACACATCGTGCCGTGGCTGCTGCTTTCGATTTTCGTTTTCGTGGGTGGCTACCGCATCGTCCGGGAAAATTCATGATCCGCATTCCGGCAGGGTCATTCTGGATGGGATCCACGGACCGCTTTCCATGGGAAAGTCCACGGCACCATGTTTATCTCACCGCTTTCGATATTGCTCCAACAACAGTAACCCGGCGCGAATATGCGAATTTCCAGGACGAATCCGCACGTGAAGAGCCGGCGGGATGGCATGATCCTGCGTTTTCAGATCCCGATCAGCCGGTGGTCGGAGTGAATTGGTTCGATGCCGCCGCTTACTGTGAGTGGTTATCGCGCGCGAAGGGTGAATTCTTCCGGCTGCCAACCGAAGCGGAATGGGAGAAGGCGTGCAGAGGCGGACTGGTGGACAAGGAATATGCATGGGGCGATGAAGTGCCCTCGTCCTTCGAATATTTTGGCGGAGAGTGGAGCGCGCCTCGAGTCGCGGGTTCATGGCAAGCCAATAACTTTGGCTTGTTGAATATGGGCGACAACGTTCACGAGTGGTGTATGGACTGGTATTCGGAAAGCTATTATGGGGTGTCTCCATCCGAAAATCCGGCCGGTCCGCGGGAGGGAATGCGCCGCGTTTCGCGCGGCGGATCGTGGCGGCATCAGATCAAGGCGTCGCGATGCGCGCATCGCAGCAGTCTGCCACCAGCGATGCGATACATGGATTACGGATTTCGCATTGTGCGTCCTCTGGTCTGACGATCAATCATGAAATTGCAGTTTGCGCCCATCCGCGAGTTCAACCTCTTTAGCCCAGGCACCGCCCTCCAGACCGGCAGCCGGTGATTTGCGTGCCCGATATCCGGTAATCGAAATAGTTTCCTGAGACTTCATGATCTTCTGAAGCATTTCCGCACTCCATCCGGTTTCCTTCAGGAAGCTGATCGGACCGCCTTCAATGCGCCAAAGCTTCAGGCCGCCGTTATCGTCTTTGACCGCGATAGTGAGGAATGCGTGAGGATTGACCCAGTCAAATGACGATAGCGTTCCTTTCAACACCACGGTATTGGCGATGTTGTATTCGGCCGCAAAACTGTGATGGGCAATAAGCGGATTTCCAGCTACGAGACACCCTGCCGCGATCATGAAGACACGAATGGATTTCATTGCAACGAAACGAATAGCATTATCGGGAAGAAAAGGAAAGCCAAAGGCTGGAGCGGCTATTCCGGTGAAGACATGTCGATTACGTCCTTGTAGGATACGAGCTTTCCGGCACTGAATTCGTTCATCAGCTTTTCAATCGGACAGAGCAGTTCCTCAGAAGTGAACGCAAATGGCTCGTCGGCCGATGGCATGCGCAAAAGAACCGATCGCACAAACTGGCTGTCGGAATCGAACGGCAGAATGGCGACATTGAAGTAGAACTTCACCCACACGTCAGTTTCCGAAAACAGATAACTCTCCACATTGGAAAGATAAAAGACCGAAACCCTCGCATTGTGCGTTCTGAGGTATTGCCCCACTTGCCGGACTGCCGTGGGTCCGGCAAAGTCACCGACAACCGGAATGATGAGGTTATTGTTTTCGAGGTTGCGGACGATCTGATAATTTTCCTCACTGGCAAGAAAGCTCAACGGCCGATTCTCCCTGTCAGTTTCGCGCATCAACTCGGAATATGTAGGCATTCGGTCGATACTCTTTGAGCCGACGGCATAGTTCAAAAACGTGCCGGACTGTTGAAATGTGCCATAGACATGTTCCAGCGTTGTCACATCCCATTCGCTAAGAGCGAAGCCGTGACGCCGGATCAGCACGTCCTTCAAGGCCGCCAAATTCCGCTCATATAGTTGGGGATCGGGACCCGCACCATCGAAGCCCTGAAACAAATCATCCACAGATGATTGCGAATCCAGACCGGCCGGCCTTTTTACTGAAAAAAGACGGGACAGAAAGTCCGCCCGATTCTCGGATAACTCGAAGATCGCCTTATACATCAGATGTTGGATCGCATTCTGCCGCCGAATATCAATGATGAAAGCAATACGGGGACGCACCGCTGCGATGAAAGTAAAGTTCTGCTCTGGACCAACGCCGATGTATACGCCGTTTGTCTGAACACGCGACTTCAGCACGGGAATGATTTTCTGGTAGCCGATTTCATTGGAGACGAAATTCTCCGAGTTGAAACGGCCATTTCGCTCCGAAAAATCGGAAATCATTTTCCAGTATTCCTTGTCGCTGATTTTCGCTGGCAGGGACTGGGGTACAGCAAAATGTTCCGTACGGACAAACAGCAACATGACCAGGGCGATGCAGGCCGGTGCAGCGAGACGAAAGCGCATGAATTCGATCTTAGCCCCTGCTCCTCACCGTAGTTCATCGAGACGCACATTGGTTCGCTTAACTCCTTGGCCGGACAGCACGAATGCACTGCTGAAATGGGCAGTTGACCGGTGCCAATTGAAGATCTGCTTTTCTTTTTCATGATCCGTCCGTACGATGTTCTGCAGTTATGCGGCTGGTCGCAATTATTTCGTTCGCAATGTTGGTGGGGACATTGACTGGGTTGGCGCAGGACAAGGTGGATGGATTCACCGCGCGGGTCTACCAGAACAACCGGCGCGAAAAGATGCCTTACAGGCTTTTCATTCCTGCGAACTATGACAAGAGCAAAAAGTATCCTCTCATCATTTGGCTTCATGGGGCCGGTGGTGCAGGCGCCGACAATCTGAAACAGATTTCGGAAGATCAGGTTGCCGGCACGCGGATATGGATCAAACCTGAGATACAGTCCAAACATCCGGCCTTTGTGTTGGTTCCGCAATCGGCAGGGGGTTGGGCAAGTGTCAGTACTTTACAGTTGAGCGATGAGGAACGGCTTGTTCTGGAAATCGTAAATTCGCTGAAATCGGAATTCAATTTCGACAGCAAGCGCATCTATATTACCGGCCAATCCAATGGCGGGTTTGGTGTGTGGGATATGATTTCAAAACGTCCGGAATTATTTGCCGCGGCCATTCCATTGTGCGGCGGCGGCAATACCCTTCTAGCCGCAACTCTGGTCTCGATGCCGATCTGGGCATTTCATGGGGACCAGGACACCGTAATTCCCGTGACCGAAACGCGCAACATGATTGCGGCCATCAAAAAACTGGGAGGCACGCCGCGGTACACCGAGTACAAAGGTGTCGATCACGACATCTGGAATCGGACCTTCAAGGAACCCGGGCTTGCCGACTGGCTTTTTGCCCAGCACCGGTAGCTCCTGTTTCCTCAAGCACCGGGATCTGCCGGCGGCACCATCAAGTATCCGGAAACTTTGTTCGACTCCACCTGGGTGAATACGAGCGCGATCGGTCTGGGGTCCTTTTTCATGCCGAATATCAAAACCTTCTCGGCTTCCTGGCCGAGTATCCGTACAGTGTGGCTATCCGCTGTTATTTGAAGCCAGCCGTCGACAACCTGCTGACGGACGTTGGTTTCATTGATGGTCAAATACAAGCCCGGTGAAATTTCCTGAGTTCTCTTGCTGCTAACTGCGAAATCCACGCGGTGACGCTGAACACCATCGGAAAGCTTGTCAATTTTGGAAATATCCGCTTGCTTGTTTCGTTTTCCGGAAGTCTGTTGACTTTGATTCGAATGGGCAACCGGATTCGCATCGATCTCGGAGTGAACTGGATTTACTGCAGGTGCAGGAACAGCTGAAGGTGGAGATGGTGATGGAGGTGGTGAAATGTCCCGATTAACACTCGAAGCATACTTTCCGGGATCGGCTGCGACGTTTCCAGCGCTCTCCGTTTTCCCGGCTCCATTTGGGCTCTGAAGCAAAATCTGTCCGGTCTGCGTCTGACGGGACAGATTTGAGAATTCATACCAGGACAAACCGGCACCACCGACAGCAACCAGTCCGACAAACAACCAAAGTGCCAGGATGTGACGCATCAGCGAATCGTACTGCCGCTCAGTCCGCTCGATCCGGCGTTGTGTCCGCAAGAGGTTGCTTCGTGTTTGCTCTACAAGGTCGATGAGTCGATCTGTAGTCGGATTAGAGTCCAGGTTGGACACCATTTCTTCCCTGGGATCTTGAAATTTGAAATCATCGTTCAAGGTGCACCTCCTCTATGGTGAGACCGGTCTATGCCGGTCTCACCATACAAGACTATTTGCCTTTTTCGATCATTTCAATTTTCGTAGCCTGGTTGGTTCCTCTATCCACTCGATAAGTGATCTTCAGGTCAGAACCGGTTTTCCCCGTCAATCCCTGGACGGTTTTGTCTCCTCCAACGACTTGAGTGGCATCGTCGTATTTAAAACTCATTTCTTTCGGCTGGCGGTCTTCCGTTCCCGTGACGGAAATGGTTTTACCCGAGGTATCCACTTTTGTCAGTTGGCCTTCAAACGTTTTCTCTGAAGTAGGGGCGGCAACCTGGCTTTTTGCGACCGGTGAAATCGCCACCAGTAGAACCGCAACTACCACTGCAATCAGGGCAGCCTTCGTCTTCATTTCAAAACCTCCGTTTGCTGGTTGTACCTAATTTCGAGCAGCGTCTCAGTTTGAATTCCGCTGCAGCACAAAAGGCGTGAATGATTTCGAATTGCAAGGCTGCAGGGGGCAATGACCGCCCGTGATTTCTAAACCTGTGAAAATTTGGGCGGTCATGAACCGCCCCTACAGCCGGGACCGCACTCATTCACAACTTCATAGACTGCGCGGCTACAGAGGAATTCAAACTGAGACACTCCCCGGTTTTGGGATCATCTCCCGACGCATGCAATATCGCTTCCATCAATGAAGGGCCTGTGTCCTGTGTTAGAATCACTGTGTTACGACGAGACCCAGCGGAACATGACGTCGCAACAGCAGAGAAAAAGTCCGGTCTGAGTGGAATAATTCCCGCCTTCTCATCCTCACGGGTATTTGCACACCTTCCCGCTGACAAGGAAATAACCCAATGCACGTTAGGAATGTTCGCCGCAGAAGATCGGGGATTCCGGCATCGTATCGAAACAAAGTGCTGTTTCTAATGATCATGGCATCACTATGTTGCCCTTTGATCCGAATTCGCCTTCACGGAGAAAATCGTCCGGACGACATCCGCCGCATTTCGAAACTGGTACAGGAACTTTGTGCCCGATTGCAATTGGCTGCCAGGATTGACGCCGTCATCGTGGATGAAAACAAGTATGGTGTCTCGGTCGAACCACTGCCGGATGCGAAGGACGTGTACACCCTGTCGTTTGACCGCAAGCTTTACGAAAGTCTGACCGGTGACGAGTTAGAAGCGGCAATTGCGCACGAAATGGGTCATGTCTGGATATTTACGCATCATCCTTATCTCCAGACCGAACCCCTCGCAAATGAAATTGCCTTCCGTGTGGTTTCGCGCGAAACCATGAAGGGTGTGTACACCAAGCTGTGGCTCCGGTTGGGAATCTCGGGAAATCTGAACGAAGTCCTTGGCCCGGAATTGTCCGCCTCAGGAGCTCAGAACACGGCAATTATCCCTCATCAATAGAAGGCAGCCCGTCCCGTTGACGCTGCTGGATGGCTTTCTCCGTCCGCTTCTGTATGTCCGCCGATTCCGCATGAAGCTGCAGTGCTTCCATCGCGGATCGCGCCTGCAGAGGGGCCCCCTCCATGATGAGAGACAACAGAAACTCCAACCCTGTTTCTGCGCGCGATGAGCTGATGGCTCGGAGCAAAACTGAGCGGAATGACGCATCCATCGTGTCACTCCATGCGGTAATCAGAAGATCCGCCGCCCCTGGCTGGCGGCTGCTGCCAATCGCAAGGGCCGCCTCATCGCGGATTTCCTCATCGGCCGATTTCAAGAATTCAGCAACAAAAACGAGACCTTTCTCAGACTCCAGATGCAAAACAGCATCGAAGACTCTGCCGGTAACCTCCGGCAGTGAATCGCCAAGCCTTGCCTTCAATCGCAAGAGCAACTGTGCTTCTTCGCCATTCATCTGTTCGATGGCGCGAACCGCATCGGTGCGTACAGGGCCGACGGGATCCTGTAGCATATCGACCAGCAAGCGAAATATTTCGGATCGCCGAAGATCCGTGCATTGCGGCAAGGCCAGAATGCACGCAGAACGAAGCAAACCTGCCGTATCTTCTTCGTCGTCCCAAACGGGCTCCATCTGCACGTGGCTGACGCCGCGAATAAACGGCGGGGAATCCTGATACTCCAGATCCGTAAGTGACTGTACGATTGCAGTCTTGGCCCAGCACTTGGGATCAGTTTTCACCGGATTTTCAAACACACGGGCATAGGCATGAAGCAGGTCCGGAATCAGTTCAGACGCACGAATTTCGGCTGCTGTCTTTGCGGCCTCGGCAATCATGAGATTGGAACGGTCCTTCAGCGCCTTGCGAAGGATGGCAATGGCGGCCGTGTCTAATGGTGATTTGCGGAGCAGCCGAAGCCGTCCAATTTCTTCCTGTAATTGACGGGTGGCCACGACGTTTATGAAGCGGGCTCGATCAGAGCGGCGACAGAACCGCGGCTCTGCGGCATTCTCCAGTCGGGGCCGTAGGCATGCACTCCATCCCGTTTGCGCTCGGCTTCATCCAGACAACACGTCTGGACAATGCTGCTTCCAGTGGTATCGGCTTCGATCGTATGCCGGATGGCCGAGTTTCTCGAAATCCTGAAGACGACCTGAAGCATTTCAATGACGTACTCATAGGAATGTTCTTCGTCGTTCAGAATGATGACGTGGTATAGCTTTTCCGGACGGGAATCCTGATTTACTCCGGTATCGGGCAGCGTCACAGTTTTCACTGCGATTGGTTCCTCCATGTGATTCGTTTATCCTACACGACCATGCCGAAAGCGAAGCGCAATTTACCGACTCCCTCGCTGCTTGTAGATTTGGATTGTTTCGAACGCAACATCGAGCGAATGCAATCCGCCGTAGCAAAGGCCGGAAAACAACTTCGTCCACACGCCAAAGCACACAAGTGCGTTGAAATCGCACGGCAACAGATAAGGGCAGGAGCCGTCGGCGTTTGCGTCGCGACAATATCGGAGATGGAGTGGATGACTTCAGCCGGCATCGGCGTGTTGCTGACGACTCCAGTGGCCTCGAGTGTAAAGACCGAGCGAATCGCCGGAATCGCCAAACGCGGAGCGGCGGAGATTCAAGTTGTAGCAGACCACACGGAACAGGTGCGAATGTACCAGGAATCTGCAGCGGCAGCGGGAATCGTGCTGGACATGCTCGTCGATCTGGATGTTGGCGATCACCGTACCGGAATACCGTGCGACGAACGCGCTATCGCACTGGCCAGGCAGATAGACGGATCTCCGAACCTTCGGTTGGCTGGAATTCAGGCGTACTCCGTTAGCGGATCTCATACAGAAGGCTCCGCGGCTCGCCGCGAGCACTCCATGCGTGCAATCGCTCAGGCAATCGAAGTTCAGAAGGAAATGCGGCGTGCCGGAATGGGCGTGAGCAAGCTGACCGGCGCGTCCACCGGAACCTGGGATATCGACATCACGATCCCTGAGGTCACGGAGATTCAGGCGGGGTCTTATCCGCTCATGGATGCGGCGTACCGGCGAATTATCGGAAACAGTTTCGAATTGGCGATGACGGTGCTGGCCACGGTGATCAGCACGAGCCACCCGGATCGGGTAACCGTGGACGCGGGATATAAATCCTTCGCTACCGATCGCCCTTTCGGCCCCGAGGCTGTGGATCTGCAGGGAGTGCAATGGCAATGGGGCGGCGACGAACACGGAATACTGCTTCTGGATCATCCTTCACGCGAATTGCGATTGGGAGACCAGGTGGAGTTCATCGCGCCGCATTGCGATCCGACGGTAAATCTGTACGATCGGATATTCGCCATGCGCGGGAATGAAGTGGAAGAGATCTGGCCGCTGAAGGGAGCCGCTTCGTTTTCCTGATCTGCCGCCGCTACGCGGCTAATGTTTTGTCGTGTCTGATTCTCCACCGGCTCACGCCGGTGGCTACAGGACTGCCG
>JBGPBY010000171.1:0-12776 GCA_041481485.1 Terriglobia bacterium | reverse complement strand
CACTTTCAGTGAGAAGTTCGTGGTTCCTGCCGTAGTCGGCGTTCCCGTGATCGCGCCGCTGCTGGCATTGAGATTCAGTCCCGCAGGCAGCGGTCCCGGCGATAGCGACCAGGTGTAAGGTTGCGTGCCCCCGGTTGCCGCCGCCGTTTGCGAATACACCACACTGACCTCGCCGTTCAAAAGCGTGGTGGTCGTGATCGATGGCGCAGCGCCAATCGTGATCGACAACGCTTTGGTCGCCGTGACGCCTAAATTGTCGGTCACCTTCAGCGTGAACCCCACAGCTCCTGCCGTGCCCGGTGTTCCCGTAATCGCGCCGCTACTGGCAATGAGACTCAGTCCTGTTGGCAGCGGTCCCGGCGACAGCGTCCACGTGTACGGCTGCGTGCCTCCGGTCGCCACTGCCGTTTGGAGGTATGAAACACTGACTTCGCCGTCCGCCAGAGCGTTTGTCGTGATCACCAGCGCCGCCGGCGCCACCCCGATCGTCAGCTGCTTGTCGAAGGTCTGCGTTCCCCCATCGGCCAGATGCAGCGTGAACGTGAACGTCCCTGCTGTGGTTGGCGTTCCGCTGATGACTCCCGTGCTCGCGGTGAGAGTGAGTCCCGGTGGCAGCGGTCCCGGCGACAGCGTCCACGCGTACGGAAGCGTCCCTCCGGTTGCCGCCGCAGTTTGGGAATATGCGGTTCCGACGGTACCTCCCGGCAACGAAGGCGTCGTGATCACCAATGGAGCGGGAGCCACCACAATCGTCAACTGCTTGTTGAAGGTCTGCGTTCCCCCATCGGCCAGATGCAGCGTGAAGGAGAATGTCCCTACCGTGGTTGGCGTTCCGCTGATGACTCCCGTGTTTGCAGTGAGAGTCAGTCCCGGTGGCAGCGGTCCTGGCGACAGCGTCCACGTGTACGGAAGCGTCCCCCCGGTTGCTGCCGCAGTCTGGGAATATGCGGTTCCGACGGTGCCTCCCGGCAACGAAGGCGTCGTGATCGAGAGCGCCGCCGGCGCCACCACGATCGTCAACTGCTTATCGAAGGTCTGCGTTCCCCCATCCGCCAGATGCAGCGTGAAGGTGAATGTCCCTGCCGTGGTTGGCGTTCCGCTGATGACTCCAGTGCCTGCAGCGAGAGTGAGTCCTGGTGGCAGCGGTCCTGGCGACAGCGACCACGTGTACGGAAGCGTCCCTCCGGTTGCCGCCGCAGTTTGGGAATATCCCGTTCCGGCGGTACCTCCCGGCAATGAAGGCGTCGTGATCGAAAGCGCCGCAGGCGCAACCACAATCGACAATTGCTTGTCGAAGGTCTGCGTTCCCCCATCGGCCAGATGCAGCGTGAAGGTGAACGTCCCTGCCGTGGTTGGCGTTCCGCTGATGACTCCAGTCCCTGCAGCGAGAGTGAGTCCCGGTGGCAGTGGTCCGGGTGACAGCGTCCATGAGTATGGGAGCGTCCCTCCCGTAGCCGCCGCAGTTTGGGAATACGCCGTTCCGACGGTGCCTCCCGGCAGCGAAGCCGTCGTAATCGAAAGCGGCGCAGGCGCAACCACAATCGACAACTGTTTGGTGACGAACTGCGTTCCCCCGTCGGCCACACGCAACGTGAAGGTAAACGTCCCTGCAGTGGTTGGCGTACCGCTGATGACTCCCGTGCTTGCGGCGAGGGTGAGTCCTGGTGGCAGCGGTCCGGGGGACAGCGTCCAGTTGTACGGAAGCGTCCCTCCGGTTGCCGCCGCAGTCTGGGAATATCCCGTTCCGACGGTGCCTCCCGGCAACGAAGACGTCGTGATTGAGAGCGGCGCGGGCGCAACCACAATCGACAACTGTTTGGTGTCGGACTGCGTTCCCCCGTCGGTCAGGCGCAGCGTGAAGGTGAACGTCCCTGCCGTGGTTGGCGTTCCGCTGATGACTCCAGTACCTGCAGCGAGAGTAAGTCCCGGTGGCAGCGGTCCGGGCGACAGCGTCCAGTTGTACGGAAGCGTCCCTCCGGTTGCCGCCGCAGTTTGGGAATACGCCGTTCCGACGGTGCCTCCCGGCAACGAAGGCGTCGTGACCACGAGCGGCGCCGGTGCAACGACGATGGTCAAATTCTCGGTTGCAAATAAACTGATCGAATCGGTAACTCGGATTGTGAACGGAAATGAACCCACCGTTGTCGGAGTGCCGGTAATCGCTCCACTGCTGGAGTTCAGGACGAGTCCGGGCGGCAACGGGCCTGGAGTCAGAGACCACGTGTACGGAGGCGTCCCGGCATTTGCGTTTACTGTTTGATTGTAGGTAACTCCAACCGTAGCCCCCGGCAGCGAGTGTGTGGTGATACTTGGAGCCTGAGCCTGTGAAGTCGGAGACACGGTAATCGTCAGCGGCTGGTCTGCCGTCTGGCTCCCGCCGTCGGCTACATGCAGCGTGAAACCGAATGTTCCTTCAGCCGTAGGAGTTCCCGCAATTGCGCCTGAGCTGACATCGAGTACCAGTCCATCCGGCAACGCTCCTGTGGATATCGACCAGGTGAAGGGTGGCGTACCTCCGGCTGCTGCCGCTGTCTGAGAATAAGTCGCGCCGACCGATCCGTTCGGCAGTGACGATGTCGTGATCGCCAGGGGTGCCGGAGAAATGGCAATCGACAGTGCCTTATCCGCAAACTGGCTTCCGCTGTCGACAACATGCACTGTGAATGAGGAGCCGCCTGGAGTTGTTGGAGTTCCGGAAATAGTACCGGTGGCGCCGTCCAGACTGAGGCCGGCCGGTAAGGCGCCTGTCGTCAACGACCAGGAATAAGGCGCGGTCCCACCGCTTGCAGCAACGGTCTGTGAATATCCCGCACCGGCAGCGCCCGCGGGAAGGTTCAGTGTCGTGATGGTGACTGGATCTTGTGCGGCAAGGGTCACTCCCCAAAATGGACCTGCCAGAAAGATCCAAAGCAAAAGAAAAGGTAACCGATTTCTTGCGCTGCGCGCGATGTATCCGAGAGGCGACAAGCGAGCTTCCTTGCTCAACAAAAAACTATTTCAAGTTCGGTAGGAACCACAGTATTTCAGCCCTTCCTAGTCATGAAAACGAGTACTACACTTATCACATCGAAGAGCATTCACAATGCAAAAACTGAAGGCACGAAACCGCTCAAACCGTGCTCTCCGCCGGCGATTTCAACTGCTTTTTCAGACGCCGGAAAATTCCCGGATTGAAGTTTATTCGCAGACGTGATCAATGGGGTTTTTCAGCGGCGAGAATCACATTTTTCCCAAGCGGAGGAGACACTACATTTTCGAGGGTCCGTGCGACGGGGACGACCAGGTTGTCATAAAGCCGGACCGCACCCGGTTCCATAGTCACCGACCCAAACAACCGGAATTTTACCCACCATGGAAAAATCCCAAAACCGTCGAAGTAGTTCGACAAAAGTATGCGAAAACCGGCCGCGCGGCATTTGCCGGCAAGATCGGGCCTTGAATATCTTCGATAGTGGCCCAACTGCCGATCCATTTGGCTCATCAGCGATTGCAATGCCGGGACAAAAATCAAAATCCGTCCGCCCGGACGGAGCAGCGAGTAAGCCAACTGAAGCTCGCGTTCGTCGTTCTCGATGTGCTCCAGGACGTTGATATACACCACGGTGTCGGGAGCCGCCGGCAGGGGGTTCGCCGCAGCCCACCCTTCAAGCGTGGCTTGATACGCCGTGGCAACATTGCCTCTGCCAGCTTCTGCCAGAGTCCGCACCAGTTCCGGAAACATATTGGCGGATGGCTCCAGAGCGGCAAGAAACTCTGGCCTGTATTCCAGCAACATCCTCGACAACGATCCTGCGCCGGCTCCAATTTCCACAATGCGCTTGCCAAAAAATGGACGGAATACATCCAGAATCCAACGGTGATAGTTCACCGCAAAGGACATGGATTCCAGTTCCCGTCCCGTATATTGCCAATCAAGGTCCAGAGGATTAGCGGGTGCCGAGTTGCCTTGAGAATTGAGGTTTTTGGACTGCATGAGATTTCGGAATTACACGAAAGGACTGATTCAGACTGCAGAAGAGATTGAATCGGAAAATGTACCAGAGCGCAAGGAGTCCGTCTTTCATCCCGATCTTTTTCCCCTCCGTGTACGTTCGGCCGTAGTAGCTGATCGGTACTTCGTAAATTACGGCATCGGTTTTGGCAATCTTTGCCGTCACTTCGATTTCGATTCCAAATCCGCTGGACGTGATGGTCATGTTGCGGATGATCTCGCCGCGGAATGCCTTATAGCCGGTTTCCACATCCGACATGTTGAGGTTCGTCAGCATATTGGACAGCATCGTCAACACGTTGTTCGCCAGGTAGTGGTAGAAGTAGAGGACGCGCGCCGCCCGGCGAACCATGAAGCGTGAACCGTAGACGACATCCGCATGACCATCGAGAATCGGCTGGATGACATGAATGATTTCGGCGGGATCATATTCAAGATCGGCATCCTGAATAATGACGATCCCTCCAGTCGTGTGCTGAAAGCCTTCTTTCAAGGCCGACGTTTTCCCGCCGTTAGCCTTGTGGAAAACCCGGATCCGGGAATCCCTGGTGGCATACTCATCGACAATCGCAGGAGTCTTGTCGGTGGAACCGTCATTGACGACTATGAGTTCGAGTTCGACCGGAATTTCAGACAGGAGCCGGTCGATGACGGAGCATATGGTTTTCTCTTCGTTGAAAACCGGAATCACAATCGACAAGAGGACTTCATTGCCCATAGAACCTTCATTCTATACAACACATTATTTTTCTCGCGTGGTACGAAAGACGGATTGCCGAAAAGCTTTCGAGAATAAGCGTAAGGCAAGCCTTACACTTATTGATTCTTGTATATAACTCAATTATTTTCATAGGTTTAGGAATTATTCTGCGATCAGCGGATCAGTACCATCGTAAGGTAGTCCTTACAGCTCAACTCCACCCCTGTCCATAACACTTTTAAAGTCAATCTCTTACCTCTTGGCATTCACATTGCAATTACAGAGCAGGTCAACGTCAGTTGACGTCGTTAACCTTGAGCTGAGAAGAGAGGTGAAAGGAAATGAAGCGAACTTTAATTACTGTATTGAGCGTCGCACTCTTTTTTGGAGCGATGCTGGTTGTTCCCGGGACCGCTGAAGCCGCGTCGGTAGCGATCAATAGCTTGTCGGTCACTGTCGGCGGTGTCACCTGGTGTATCTCCGGTTGCGCTGCAGTCGGAGTGAACGGCCCGATTTGGGGTGCTGCCGCAGGAACAGTGGTTCATTCTCCCAGTGAGGGTGGACTTCAGTTTTTGGTCCTGACGCAGACAGCCATCAACAATCAGTTCAATTTTGATTCCAGTGAACGTGGTGGCGGAGCGGTTTGCGGTGGTGGAACTCCGTGTACCACAACCCTGAATATCAATGGCGCAGCCATTGCAATAGGGGGAACTCAGTTGAATGCTCTGGCAAACTTTAACGGGGATGATGGTGCAGTCACGCATCAGGAATCCTCAGCATGGGGCCCCGCTGTTTTCAATGGCGGATCTGGTGGTCTGGTGGTCTGGTTTGGTTATGCCGACGACGCCCATAATGCAACCTGCACCGATACAACGGGACTCGGCGGTGAAATTGCCCAGAATTGTCATCCTGACAACCCCTGGCAGGGTTCAGCAAACACACTGTTTATCGGCAACACGGTCACTTCGGCTACTGGTTGTGGTAAGACAGGTGTTACTTCCTGTTTTGACGCAGGCGCCATCCGTATTCAGGTCAATGATGCTGTGACCACTCCTGAGCCGTCCGTACTGCTCATGCTCGGTGTCGGTTTGGTTGGAATTGCGATCGTGACTCGAAAGCGAGCACGAAACAACATCTAACTCGTTAACGCTTCGTTCCTCCTTACAGGGGATGCTGTTGTTTGACAGCATCCCCTGTTTGCATTTCCCGGCAACATTCAATCATTCAAAAACTGAGTTCGTCTCGATTTTCCTTTCGCTGTCCGGAAAGAAACAGTGGGACAGGTGTGCCATTGACTGAGTCGGCTGCTGTGTCATGATGTGATGGTTTCTGACTCGGTTCTACAAGTCGCACAAGAGGAGTTTACAAACAGAAATTCCATGCCCAAATTGGTTGTTACCGGCTCGTCCGGACTGATCGGATCCGAAGTTGTTGATTATTTCTGCAAGCTGGGGTGGGAAGTCCACGGCGCGGACAATAACATGCGCGCGGACTTCTTTGGACCCGGGGGCGACACGCGGTGGAATCAGCGGCGTCTTCAGGCGACACATCCCAATTTTCATCATCATGAACTCGACATCCGGAATCGGCAGGATGTCGACAGCCTACTGGAAGCCCTGCGTCCATCAATGATGGTGCATACGGCCGCTCAGCCAAGCCATGACCTGGCGGCGTCACGGCCTTTCGATGATTTTGACGTCAACGCCAACGGCACCTTGAATCTTCTTGAAGCCACACGCAGGCATGCTCCTAAGGCGGTATTCGTGCACATGAGCACGAACAAGGTCTATGGAGACCGGCCCAACAGCATCCGTCTGAAAGAAATGTCCACGCGCTGGGAATACGACGACCCGAATTACTTCAACGGCGTCCGCGAGGATTGCCCTATCGATCAAAGCAAACACAGTCTGTTTGGCGCCTCGAAAGTTGCCGGAGACATTATGGTTCAGGAATACGGCCGGTATTTCGACATGAGCACGTGCTGTCTTCGCGGCGGCTGCCTGACGGGGCCCAATCACAGCGGCGTCGAATTGCACGGATTCCTGAGCTACCTGGTGAAATGCAATAAGGAAGAACGGCTGTACAAAGTCTACGGGTATAAGGGCAAACAGGTGCGCGACAATATCCATTCGCTGGATGTGGCGCGGTTCATTCATGCGTTTTATGAGAAACCGCGCTCCGGCGAAGTGTACAACATCGGCGGCGGACGCAGGAACAGTGTCTCGATGATGGAGGCATTCGAAAGGGCGGCGCAGTGCAGCGGCAAAGCGATGAAGTGGGAGTATGTCGATCAGAATCGTGCGGGCGATCACATCTGCTACATTAGCGATCTGACCAAAATGCGAACGCATTATCCGGGCTGGGATATCAGCAAATCGCTGGATGATATTTTCTCCGAGCTCTATCAGATGAACGCCGTTCGCGCTTGAATCGAAGGCATGCGCACGCTGATCACTGGAGGTGCCGGGTTCGTGGGATCGAACCTCGCCATTGCTCTGAAACAACGCTTTCCCGAATCCGAAATTGTCTGTATGGACAATCTCTACCGGCGAGGCTCAGAACTCAATCTGCCTCGGCTAAAAAAAAACCGAATTTCGTTTCATCATGGAGACGTTCGCGAGCCAAATGCGTTTCCCGCGGTCCCCTTTGACTTTCTAATCGAATGCTCTGCTGAGCCTTCCGTTCTTGCGGGAATTGGCAACTCGCCGGATTACCTCATCCATACCAACCTGGCCGGAGCTTACTATTGCCTGGAAAAGGCACGGCTTTGGAATAGCCGTTTCCTGTTTTTGTCCACCAGCCGCGTTTATCCGATCCATCGGATGGAGGCCCATCCCTGGAGCGAGGAATCCACACGCTTTGCCTGGAAGGATGAGGGCACCGTGGGGATCACTTCGGCGGGCGTCGGAGAGAGTGTCGATATGAGTGGCGCACGATCTCTTTATGGTTATACCAAGTACGCCGCCGAGCAATTGATTGAGGAATACCGGGCGGCATTCGGACTGCGCGCCGTCGTCAACCGCTGCGGGGTTTTGGCTGGCCCGTGGCAATTCGGAAAAGTCGATCAGGGCGTTGCCGCCCTTTGGGTGCTCTCTCACCAGTTCGGAAAGCCGCTCTCATATATCGGGTACGGGGGATTCGGCAAACAAGTGCGGGATTTCCTTCATATTGACGACCTTTGCGATCTCGTTCTCGAACAGCTATCGAACTTCGATCGGTGGGAAGGATGGGTGGGGAATGTTGCCGGTGGTGCCTCCAATTCCGGTTCACTTTGCGAATTGACTGCCCTTTGCCAGGAAATCACCGGAAAGAAAATAGAGATCCAGTCCGTCGCTTCCAACCGTCCCGGCGATCTTCGTATTTTTATCGGCAACTGCGCGCGATTGTATGAACGCACGGCGTGGCGCCCGAAACGAAGCCTGAGAAAACTCATTGAAGATATTTCCGAATGGGCCCGTGCCGAATCCGACAATCTCCAAATGATCTGAAAATGGCATCATTGCTCTTGAATCAAACATTAAGTATGTTGATGGAGTAGTGGCAGGGAAATGAAGGTCACAAATTCAGAACTAAAGCTGCTTAGTGTCGTGATTCCAGCCCGCGACGAGGAAGGGTGTATTGCGGGGACTGTGGAACATTTGCACCTGGAACTGGAACTCAATAAGGTTCCGCACGAAATTATCGTGGTCGACGATGGGAGCAGCGATCGAACCTGGGAAATCCTGCAGGAACTCGCCTTGCGCAACACCGCTTTGCGGCCGATCCAGAACACCGGGGCGCACGGTTTCGGCCTTGCCATCATAGCCGGCATCAATTCGGTTCGCGGCGATGCTGTGACGATCATGATGGCCGACGAGTCCGACGACAATCGCGATGTGGTTCGCTATTGGAATCTGCTGAACGAAGGATGGGATTGCGTATTTGGCAGCCGCTTCGTCAAAGGTGGAGGCGTGATCGATTATCCATGGGTCAAATTGCGTGTGAACCGCCTGGCCAATCTGTTTGTTCGATTGCTCTTTGGCATTCAACTCAACGACACAACAAACGCATTCAAGGCTTACCGCCGCACAACGCTTGAGGGCTGCAGACCATTTTTAGCGCCGCACTTCAATCTCACTGTGGAACTTCCTCTGAAAGCAATCATCCGGGGCTACACATGGACCGTCATTCCCATTACGTGGCGCAACCGGCGAAGTGGCGTGGCTAAGCTTAAGATTCGCGAAATGGGCAGCCGATATTTCTTTATCGTGGCTTACGTGTGGCTCGAGAAGTACTTCAGCCGCGGCGACTATCGAAAAACAGTCACCGCCGCGGTCTCCGAATCCGCAACGGAATCCACCAATGTGCACACTTAAACGATTTTTGCTGGCGTCCTCCATTGTTCTGGGTTTTGCTTCTGCAGCCTCAGCACAATCGGACTGGCACGGCTTCTATGTCGGAGGCAATATTGGCGGGGCAATCCACCGGTCAACCGCCGATACCATGTCATCGTTCAGTCAGAGCGGATACCTGGCAGCAAGCAGCGTGAACGCGCTCACCATCGCAGGCCGTCAAAGGCTCAACAACGATTCGTCCACCGGCGGAGTCGAAGTCGGCTTCAATAAACAAAGCGAGAATACCGTCTTTGGCATCGAAACCGACTATGTCGCGCTGCGCATGAACGTCAGCCGGAGCAATTCTGTGGATTACACCTGCCCTCTTTGCTCCGGAACGAACTTCACCGTAAGCCAGTTGCTGAAAACACGCTGGCTGTACACGCTTCGTCCGCGTTTTGGCATAGCGACGGGGCGGATGCTGTACTTCGTAACGGGCGGACTTGCCCTGACAAAGCTGAACTATCAGGAAACGTTCAGCGACAACTTTGCTTCTGCGAACGGGAATGGGGAATTCAACAAAACCAAGGCGGGCTGGACCGCAGGGTTGGGAGCGTCCTTCCGCCTGAATCCCGAACGCTGGTCCGTTAAAGGTGAGTACTTGTATACGGCCTTCGGACGGTCGACGATAACCAGTAGCAATCTCAGTGCATTCATTCCGCCGGTGGCATTTCCAGCCAATGTCTTCAATCACAGCGTTGCGCTCCATAGCCACATTCTGAGAGGCGGCGTCGACTATCGTTGGTGACAAGCAATGCCCGCTTGCGCGTATTTGAGAGTCCGCAGTCGCAGCATTCCAATTCCGGTCAGCCCGAATGCCAGCAACGCCAGACTTGAAGTTTCCGGGACGCTGCGAATCTCTGTGGTGCTCAGGTTCACGTCGTCAAGGATCAATCCGATGTTATCGCCGCCCGCATTCTGAAATGTCAGCGAAGCGGATGACGGTGCGCCAACCGTGATGAATCGTGTGATCACTGAAAGCGGAGCGGAGCTGCCGAGAGTAAACGATTCACTGTAGAAGGAACCCAGGGAGACCTGAACCGTGTTGGTATCCCCGCGCTGAGAGCCTCCCAGAGCAAACTGGAGCATGTATGTTCCTCCAGTCAGCGCAATCGGAATGCTTGAAAACTGTCCCGATTGAAACATGGTACCGTCCAGATCGACGGACAGGCCGGTCCCGGGAAAGAAGTCAAAAAAGCCGTTGCCAATGAGGTCGACCGCTCCGCCACTGACGTTCCACTGGGAAAAGCCAGTGTAATTCAGGGCACCGTTGCCTCCATTTACGCCATTGAAATTATCGGAAAAGATCGTGGCAGCCTGAGCCCCCTGGGCAAACATAACGCACACCAGAACACCGAGTACGATCGAAAGGACTTTCATATTCTTAACCTCGTTATCTCTCTGTTGCCGATATCACAATTACTTTCGCCACCGTTTGCGTCGATCCGCGAAGGGAACACTTCAACTGCTTTTCGCGGAAATGATGCATTCGATATTCCGCCATTGCCGTTGGGAAACAAATGGGCCGTTGGTGGTCGGCCGATAGTGCCTTTGAATACTGGAAGTAATTGAGAAACAGGGGTTTCCATGCGAAGGCTGGACGTCGTAATCGGAAGTGAGAGCGTAAACGTACTACCTGCCGGGAACACTCTGAACGGAAAGCTGGCCATTCATGGCTTCGGCGATATTTCTCGCGAGCGCCAGGGGGTACCACAAGTAAAAATTGCTACTTGCGGTACCCCTCACCGGCCGCTGCGCGTCCCCCTCTCCCGTTGGGAGAGGGATTTCTTGATTCCGGACTTGACGGGAACGTTCTTTTACGAAGTAATACCGGCGGGAGACAACAGACGTATGTTTCGAAGAACCCATTTTAGATTCGTTCTCCTTCTCGTCGTTGCGGCACTCCTTCAATCCTGTTCGACACCAGGCAAACCGGCGGAATCCCAAACTCCCGCCCAATTCAAAGTGTTGTTTCAGACGAGCAGGGGCGGTGTCATCATTGAAGTGACTCGCGACTGGTCGCCTCACGGCGCCGATCGTTTCTATACGCTGGTGAAAGACGGCTTTTTTGACGGAGCCGAATTCTTCAGAGTGCTTCGCTCGCCGGTGCCGTTTATGGCGCAGTTCGGCATCAACGGCGATCCGAAGATCACGGCAAAGTGGGCCGAATCCAATATTCCCGACGACCCAGTGATTCAGCACAATACGCGAGGCATGGTCAGCTTCGCGACGGCGGGACCCAACACGCGAACAACGCAGCTGTTCATCAATTACACCGACAACCTAAAGCTGGATGATCGCGGCTTTTCCCCCATCGGAAAAGTGATTTCCGGAATGGAAGCCGTCGATCAGTTTTATGCAGATTATGGGGAAGGTGCACCGAATGGAGCAGGTCCGGATCAAAGTCGCATCGAGCAAGAAGGCAATGCTTATCTGAAGAAGGAATTCCCCAACCTGGACTACATCAAGACCGCAAAGATTCTCGAATAAAAAGTCGGCCCGTGCCTTCTAAATTGTTTTTGTCGATCCGCCATCCAGGTCGATCAGACTTCCCTGAAGAAATCGTCCTTCCGGCCCGACAACGAAGGCCACCAGATTCGCCACGTCTTCCGGCATCCCAATCCTCGTCACCTGGGACTCCTTCACAAACTGCCGTTCCGCGGTTTCCAGATCAATGCCGTGTTCTTTGACTATCGATGCGAGGCGCATCTGAAGACGGCCGGTTCGAATCGTCCCAGGGTTAATGGCATTCACCTGGACACCGTCTCGAATCCCGGCATCCGCCATGGCTTTGGTGAACGACAGCATCGCCGCATTAACCGAACCACCGATCGTGAACTCCGGACCCGGTGTGCGGCCCCCGGCTCCCGAAATGTTCAGTACCGAACCGCTTCGTAGTTTGAGATGAGGCCACGCCGCCCTGGTGAGACGAACGGCGCCGAAAAATTTCAGGGCAAACCCATCGGCCCAGTCGTCATCGGAGAGTTCAACAAATTCGCCGCGCTTTGTCGCTCCGGCATTATTCACAACGATATCGATCGCTCCGAATTGTGCCAGCGCAGACTCTGCCAGCCGCAACGGCTCACTGGGCAAACGCAGGTCTGCTGCAACGAAAGAGGCGTTGCCTCCATTGCGGCGAATTTCAACGACAACTTCATTCAGCGAATCCTCATTCCTCGCGCACACTACAACGTTGGCGCCATCCTTTGCCAATCGATGGGCAACGGCGCGGCCAATGCCACGGCTGCCTCCGGTCACGATAGCTGTTTTACCTTCCAACTTTTGCATCGCGGGAGCATAACACGTAGACTTTCAGCGCCATGAGCGTCTACACGGGATCTGTAGCAGACTCCCATCAGTTGATTCAATTTTTTCGCGTGGAAGCTGCCAAACTCCGCAACCTGAGGAAACTCACCATTACTCTCAACGACACGATCGTTCAGGACGTCAACGGCGACAAAATTGAATTCCCAGGGCTCACCTATGGGAATGAATCGCTGGATCAACTGCTGAAAGAGTTGGGGGTGATTTACACGTCCGCGACACTTCACAATCCGAAGGCGACTCCCTCGGGAAAGAAGGAATTCACCCTCAGCGGCCGCTGGACCTGGGGGCACGATCGCATTCTGTAGGGGCGGGGGGTTACCCCCCAAATTAAAAATTAAACTGTACAATTAAAAAAGTACCAATAGTAGCAGAAAATTTAATTTTT
>JBGPBY010000170.1:0-12787 GCA_041481485.1 Terriglobia bacterium | reverse complement strand
TTGTGACTGACTGCGATTCCCCAATGTAGGGGCGGTCTATGACCGCCCACAATGGTGAGGCCTGCATTACTCCGAATTGTGGGCGGGCATAGACCGCCCCTACATTGGGGAATCGCAGGCATTCCGCGATTCTGGACCTTGCGATCCATCAAACATTCCGAAACAATAGCGTCCGTCAGGAGGTTCGATGAAGAAATCGGAGCAATCCACGCTGCAGAGTCTGCTTCGCATGGCGGCATGCGGCCGCCGCGGCTTTCTTGCAGCCGTCGGCAAGGGTTCTGCATTGCTGGCCGGACTTCTTGTGGAGCCTCCGCTGCAGGATGCCGTTGTCCAGACGCCCGCATCAGTTCCCGCAACATCACCGGCCGCTATTCGCTCACCGCGTGCGCGCCGGCTCCTGGATCAGGACTGGCGGTTTATCAAAGGCGATCCGCCGGGGAGTTCCAGTTTGCTCTACGACGTGAGACCGCAGCCGGCGGCCCGCGGCGCAGAACCGGTGCCCCAGCCTTCCGTTCCCGTGGTCAAGTCCTGGATTCTTCCGAGTGGAAACCAGTTTCTGAACAATCCCGCGAGCCGATCGCGTCGGCCGGACGGAAACCTGGAAGAAGGTGTGAGCTATATCGCTGCGCAATTCAATGACAGTTCATGGCGCAGCGTGGATTTGCCCCACGACTATGCGATTGAAGGGCCGTTTTCGGCAACGGGCGGCGGGGGTATGGGACGATTGCCCTCTGCCGGAGTCGTTTGGTATCGAAAGCAATTCAACATTTCTGCCAACAGTGCCGGCAAATCGATATTTCTCGATATTGACGGTGCGATGTCCTACAGCGAGGTCTGGCTCAACGGCAGCTTCGCCGGCGGTTGGCCCTATGGCTATGCTTCATTTCGTGTCAACCTCACGCCTTATGTAAAAGCGGGCGGCAACAACGTGCTCGCGATTCGCCTCGACAATCCTCCTGCATCCTCGCGCTGGTATCCGGGCGGAGGACTCTATCGCAACATTTGGCTGGTTGAATGTGCGCCGGTGTATGTCGCTCAGTGGGGGACATACGTTTCGACTCCGGAAGTTTCGAGTAGCTCTGCAACTCTCAATCTGAAAGTAACCGTCGACAACGACTCGGCAAAAGACGCCAGAGTTTCTGTCGAAACTCAGATTTTTGAAATCGATCGTAACGATCGAAAATCGAATCTGCCGGTCGCCACGCTCGATCCGGTCGAACTGTCCATTGTTGCCGGCAGCAACGCCACCGCCGATATGCAGGGCGCGGTTCGGAATCCCAGGCTCTGGGGCACCGGACCGAATCAGAAACCAAACCGGTATGTCGCCGTGACGACCGTGAAACAGGGCGGCGCAATTCTGGATAGCTATGAAACACCATTCGGTGTCCGGACCCTGAAGTTCGATCCCAATGCCGGATTCTTCCTCAACGGCGAGCACATCAAACTCAACGGTGTCTGCAATCATCACGATCTTGGCGCACTTGGTACCGCAATCAACGTCCGTGCCCTGCAGCGCCAGCTCGAGATGCTCGCCGACATGGGGTGCAACGCTCTGCGTACCAGTCACAATCCACCGGCGCCGGAACTTCTGGATCTTTGCGACAAGATGGGAATCCTGGTGATGGACGAGGCATTCGACCAGTGGGTGCGCCAGAAAACCGCGCTGGACTACCACCTCCTGTATCCGGACTGGCACGAACAGGATTTGCGTTCGATGATCCGGCGGGATCGAAATCATCCTTCCGTCATTCTTTGGAGCATTGGAAATGAAGTGGGCGAACAGACTGGAGGTCCTGCCGGGGCCACACTTGCAAGGGAATTAGTCGATATTTGTCACGCCGAAGATCCAACGCGCCCAACAATCACCGCCATGAACAGCGCTCAGGCGGCCAGCCCGTTTCCCGCTCCCATGGATACCGTCGGGTTGAATTACCAAGGCGCCGGTCTTTCCCGGGGCTCGCCGCAATACCCGGTGTTTCATGAGAATTTTCCGGGAAAGTGCGTTATGGGCAGCGAGACCGCAGCCACGTTGAGCAGCCGCGGAGTTTATACGTTTCCGGTCGCGGCCGAACTTGGCACACCTGCCAACGCAAATGCGGGTGAAGAACCATCCAACCGGCAGGTGAGTTCTTACGACCTTTACTTTGCAAGCTGGGCCTACTCTCCGGAAAAGGAGTTCGCCGCTCAGGATCGCTATTCTTTTGTGGCCGGTGAATTCGTCTGGACAGGGTGGGACTACCTGGGCGAGCCGACTCCGTTTGATGCCTCACGGAGCTCGTACTACGGCATTATCGACCTCGCCGGTTTCCGGAAAGACCGCTTCTTTCTTTATCAATCGTACTGGCGTCCGGACTATCCGATGGCGCATCTCCTCCCTCACTGGACCTGGCCGGATCGCATCGGCCAGGTCACTCCAGTGCATGTGTACACATCGGGCCGCGAAGCCGAGTTGTTCCTTAATGGGAAATCACTGGGCCGCAAGACGAAGACCCGTGGGGAATACCGCTTGCGCTGGGATGATGTGGTTTACGAACCGGGCGAACTCCGAGTCGTCGCGTACAAGGACGGAAAAGTATGGGCGAGCGAAACGGTCAAGACTGCGGGCGCCGCGACGCAATTGCAGCTGACTCCAGACCGCAGCACGATCGACAGCGACGGCAAGGATTTGTCGTTTGTCACATTAAACGTGGCGGACAATGACGGGAAGATGGTTCCCCGATCGATGAATCCCATTCAATTTCAAATCACCGGACCTGGAGAAATCGTTGCCACCGACAATGGCGATCCAACGGATATGTCGCCATTCCCCTCGAAGGACCGCAAGGCCTTCAACGGACTTGCGCTGGCGATAGTTCGCGCAAAGCGAGGACAATCGGGGATGGTGACGTTAACGGCAGCGTCGAATGGTTTGCGATCCGCGCGAACAGTGATCACTGTCGGAAAGGCCACGCCCGTCAGCGGTCTTTAGCTGGCCAGGTGCTGGCGTCTCTCGCCCGCGACAGGCGTCAGATCCAGCTCGGCATTCTGGAGGAATCTTGTGTTAGGTAGCGGCATCTGTCCAGTCACTGCGAGGATAGCGATCCTGACGCTGGATGATCGCTTGACCACAAACTATGTTCCCCTGGAAATTCGCTTTCGCTCGGGGGCGCGAGGAAGCACGAAGAGATTCCTTCTCCGTTCCGCTACGAGTACTATATTTGCGATTGAACGATTGAGTTTGTTGAGGTGTAGTCAATTTGCCTGACGGAGAGACACCTTCGGCGCCCGAAGAAAGCGCGTTCCGGCTACAGCCAAACGATGCGGCTAGTCCTGACTCGGGATCGCTGCTGGACGCCTCGCCTGCCGAGGGCTGCGCGATATTATTGGCTCAGGCCAGACAGGCATTTCAGGAGAATCGCCGCAAAGAGTGTCTGGTAAAGACCGGCGTGATCCTGTCCATCCTTCCTGGGCACTTAGAAGCTCAGGCTATCGAACAGTGGATTCGCGCCGACCTGCAAAAGGAAATCAATGACGTTCGCAAACATGTCCTGAAGGCGGGTTCACGGCCGGACGTTGAGGCGCTGCAGAGAAGCGAGCGAATCCTCCGGACGATCATTCTCACCGATCCGCACAACGAACCGGCCCGGCTTCTGCTTCAGGAAGTGCTTGCCGCCGCAAATTCATTGTCGGCTGCTGTTCCCAAATCGGAAATTGACGTGCCTCCGCCAGTCACCGAACAGCCGATGGTTCCTCCTTTAGGCGAAGCGTATCGCGGTTACTTGGTGGAAGGGTCGAATTGGCGGCGACTGTACATCGCATTGATCCTGGCGTTGGTATTGCCGGTCAGCGCATTTGCGTTGTGGAAGTACGTCTCCGCTCCGTCGACCGGAACACCGGCAGCGGTGACTTCGGTTACAGACTCTTCACTGGGAATGCTCGAGATTGTGTTCACCGGAGGAGTCCAGGTATTCCTCAATGACCAATATCGGGGCACCGCTCCAATTAAGCCACTTCAGCTTGCACCAAACCTTTACCATCTGCGGTTCGAGAAAGACGGTGTGGAGGTCGGCAGGGAAGCCGTCATGGTAATAGCGGGAGCCACTGCTCGCAATACGATTCAGGAGCCCGCGGGCAAGCTGGTTCCGATTGTGGTGCCCGCTTCCGGCGTGCAGCTGAAGCTTGACGGCAAAGTCTATCAGACTGTACCCGAATCCCTGGATGTCAGTCCCGGCATTCATCAGCTCGAATTCTCCACAGCCGGATACTCCACTGTAACCATGAGTGTAGCCGCGGCAACGGGCAGGCGGATCACGGTTCCGGTACTGATGAAGCCGGTGACTGCCGTAGCGGACAGCGAGCCAAGGAGTCTGCCGGCTCCGCCCCCATCACCACCACTCGCTGTGAAACCAACCTCAGACGTGCCGCCCGTAATAACGGGCACAATTCGATGGAATTCTTCACTTGTGGACGTCGATATTTACGAAAATGACAGACGGCTCGGCTCGACTCCGATGACGTTGGATGAGCCCGCAGGATCGCACACATTCGAATACCGGCATGAAGGATTGAAGAAGTCAGTTTCCTACAATATCCAGCCGGGGACAACGACCACAGCCATCGTGACATTCGAGATCACAGTCAACATCAACGTGTCCCCCTTTGCAGATGTATTTATGATCGGAGATTCGGCCGAGATGGAACTGGGACAAACTCCGTTGAACCGAGTTACTGTGCCGGTAGGTGGAACGTTGGTCTTCCGGTACCTGAATCTTCCGGAAAAACGATACCGCGTCACCGCGAAAGACAACAACGGCGGCATCCACCTGAGTTTTCCGTAAGCGGAATCGAGGTCCGATTCCGTTTATCGGCGGCATTGGATGAAAATGCGGTTCCGGAACCGCGTTCTTTCGGATTAATTACCATCGGGCTGGCAGGAATTGAGTTCCACCTGAGAAAAGCGGGAAGATCCACAAGCCGCTAACGACTCAGGTTCAACCTTACGCCGAACATTACGCGACGCGGGTCCATGAAGATCGTGGGCCGATTGAAATTCGCGCTGAACAGATTGTCCGTCGCCAAGCCTTCCTCGGCCGAGTCGTTGAGCACATTGAGCACATCCACAAGCAGCTCGACTCGTTGGTCGCCGAAGTGGAACGCCCTCGACACGCGCACGTCGAGCGGCGATTGCGACGACATTCTGCGCGAGCCGCGCGGTTCGATCAGAATGCGCAAGTCGCCCTGGGGCAGTTGCCCGGTCTGCGCCGTGGCCGCCCACGGCTTGCCGCTGAAGTACTGCAAATTGGCGGCAAGCGTAACACCGGTGCGCGGCACATCGACGCTGCCCATTACTCGGAACATGTGGGGTCTGTCGTTTGGCAGCAGGCCACGCGCATTGGTGAGGTCGTTGGGATCGCGCCCGAATGTGAGAGGTTGCGGAGGGCTTATGGTGCTGGCCTGCGCGCCGGCAGCGGTCGTCCCGCTGGAAGGCAGCAGCCCGAAGGCTTTCGAGAATGTATAAGAACCAAACGCCTGCCATCCGTGAGATCGGCGTTTTTCGACGGCCATGACGAAGCCGTTGTACGTCAGCGAGTATTCCGGCGGATTCGTGAGCTTGAAGCGGCGAGCGGATGGAGCATTGGTAAGCACGAATACGGGAATGCTGCGGCCATCCGCCAATGTCCGCGTTTCTTCACGATATTGTCCGCCGACATCGGTCCAGCCGATGAAGTTGGCGCCGTCTTTGCGAACGTAGGCGGCCGAGAGCGCCAGATGGCGGCCGACTTCGCGATCCACTCCAATGCTGAACTCGTCCGTATGCGGCGCACGCATGTGAGGATCGAGCTGCAAGTTGATCTTGGGATCCACCACTCGGGCCGTACCGGTGTAGTCGCCGGTTGTTGCAACAAAGGACCTGGTCGTTGTCGCGGTTGCACCAGGGTGGAAGGGCTCCAGTTCTCCGGTCAGCACGCCCTGGCTGAAACGTCCCCAGCTCGACCGCAGAATCGTGCGGCCATCCCCGGTAAGCTTCGCTGCCACACCCAGGCGTGGCGACCACAGGTTCCAGGTATAGAGCGTGCCCTGGCCGCGGATGATCTGGGTGGTTTCGACACCTTGCGGATCGAGCGCCGGCAGGTCTTGATGGAACGCGCGAGTGTGGTCAAACCGCACTCCGGCGCTAATCGTCAAGGGCCCCACGCTTATCGCATCGGTCGCGAACGCGGAGCCTGTGACAAACACACCACCGAGGTTGGAGGGAGGGCTTGAGACGGCCTCCGCCGGCTGTCCGTTGTCGTCGTTGTACCTCACGCCGGTCGGAATGAATCCGCGCGAGCGGTGTTCGCCCCGTTCGACCTGCACTCCCACTTTCCACTGATGATCGGTCCCCAGGAACCCGGGCTGGTAGTGGTTAAGGGTCGCCTTGGCTGTTGTGCGCTCGATCGTCAGCGTCCCGATCCGCGGCGGACCGCCACTCGTGACACCGGTCACGCGGTCGAAATGGCTGGGCGTTGTCAGACTGCCGGTGTTCGGTTCTTCATTTCGAGAAAAGACGTACCGGCCGACACGCACATCCCAATAGGTAGCGGGCGACAACGTGTGCGCCAGATGGAAGTTCAACGCTGGCGTCGAGCCGTGCGGGCGCACGATCGCTTCCCACGGCGTCACGTACGTCGGACGATCGGGGTTGACCCAGAATTCGTCATGGAAGCTGGAATCCAACTGCAGGCTCTGAGCGGGTTTCCAGGTAAGCTTCGTGAAAATCTTGTCCTGTTCGTACTTTCTCGGAAATGCGGGGTCGGTGCCCGGCTGACTGTCGGAGTCGCGCTGGTGCTGGTATCCGGCGTAGAACCACGCCCGATCCCGAACGACAGGGCCGCCAAGGCCCGTCGTAAAATCCTGGAATTTGACCCGCTCGTACCCGCTCTGCCCGGTCTTTGGCGCCGTCAATGGGAACAGGACAGGCCGGCTCGCGAGACCGGCCGGCTGGCCATAGTAGGATGCGTCATACCGAAGGCGATTACTTCCTTGTTTGGTGACAGCGTTGATCACCGCCCCCTGGACATAGCCGTATTCGGCGGATGCCCCCACAGACTGAATTTGTATTTCCTGTATGAAGTCGATGCCCGGCTCCACTCGCGCTACGCCATTACACGAGCAGGTTATGATCGTGCCGTCGAAGAGAAACTGGTTCTCGTTGGTGGCGGAGCCGGCCACGGACAACGTGTTCGTGGTGCCGCTTGTAGGTGAGGTGGGGGAGGCGAAAGGGGCCCACCTGCCGTAGTCCAGGAAATTCGACCGCCGCGTCGGAATCGCTCTGAGATACTCGCTCCCGAAGTTCGTGCTGAACCCGGGATTTCGTACGTCTATACCTGAGCCCGCTCCCTCGACATAGATCGAATTTGCACCGCCGGTGACCACCATCCTCGCCGCTATAAATAGGGTGGCGCTTGCGGGGATGCGAAGTGCATCTTTGTGATAGTTCGTGAATCCCGGCATCTGGATCTCAAGCACGTAGTCACCCGGAGGCAGTTCCGAAAAGCGGAATGTCCCTTTATCGTCCGAGGTACGTGTCGTCGGACCTCCTATTAGCTCAGGAGAGCTGACACTCACGACAGCACCCGGAATGGCGGCCTCACTTGCATCGTGGACCGTTCCGTTAAGGGCTCCCATCAACCCCTGCGCGGCAGTCAGACAGGGAAGCAGAACCCACAGGGCAGCAACCCAAAATAAGAGGCTCCACCGCACCCGAATGGCGGATTGCCTTCGTCTCTCGATGTTCATGAATTACTCCGTTTTCTCTTCAGCCGGGGGATGGCGATTCCCGGGTCTCTTTACTGTTAAGCGGAAATGGATGCGGAAACCCGTCACACCAGGGAATATTTTTCGAAGGACTCGCTGAGGACCACCCTGGATCTGATTGTCGGAGCCTCGGACGTACTCTTTAAGAGTAGGCAGCATAAACGAGGGGGCGGCGTCGATCCATCGAAATTACGGGAGAATGTCAAATCACACGACCGCCTGCCGTTCTCGAGTCACAGCTACATTGCGTGAGTTCCTGCGTCGCCGGGGCAACATGCAAATTCAGGAAGAGCTTCGGCCTTTGATTCGAAGTGGAGCATGGATTGGGCGCGACCCAGAGTTCAAGGACAGATGTAATGAGAATGAAACTGTTGGCGATCATTTGCGGCTATCGGACAACCAGTGAATCCCGATTTCGTGCTCAACGGCTTTGAATTCGGGGTCGCCTGTCAGAACGCTTCCATTGTGCAGCTTTGCCACTGCGACGCTGAAAGCGTCGGCATAAGAAATTGGATATAAGGCTTTAAATCTGGCTGCCGCGAATACCAGGGGTCGGTCGACAGGAACGATGTGCAGGGCAAGCTGGTCGATTATGCCGATGGCGCGCTGGGCGGACTGGACGCCTTGTTCTCGCTCGATGATATAGAGACACTCTCCATAGCTGATCAGCGAGAAAAGCGCCCTCAGTTCTTTCTTTCGCGCTTTTCGGAGCATCTGCCGAATTTCTTGCGCCGCAGGCTCACCGTCGAGATAGGCCATCATCGCCCAGGAATCGAATACGACGATCTTACTTGCGGACTCTTTCACGCCGCTGCTCTTGTTTTCGTATCCGCTTTCGAGCCTTTAACAACGATCGGCCTGCTACTTTGAGGGCTCCCATGCCTTCATCGTCCGGATTGCGCAAAAGCGGGACCAGGCTGACGACTCCTCCGTAATCCACAACCTGAACGCGGTCGCCCGTATTCCAGCGATACTTCGCGCGAAGTTCGGAAGGAATGACGATCCATCCCTTTTGGGAAACCGTTACAACAGCCACAGCTCAGCCTCCGTTATACTTTTTCGTTACGAAGTATAACACCGGATGGCTTCCGTGCTCTCTGTCGGTACTCCGGTAATCCGCCTGGGCGGTATTGCATTCGCAGCCATGCTTGGCATCATCGTTTTACGCGAAGGGCTCAGTTTTCAGTCCCTCGCCGGCTTTGTGTTGGCAGCCCTCGGCATTCTTTTGATTGCGATGCGTTGAGCAGTACAACAACTGGAAACGAGACTGTCCGCAATTGGTCTCAAACGTTACTTTCGATCAGATTTGGAAGATGACTGCCCGCGCAGAACCGCAATGGTGGCGGCGTCAACTGCAGGTGCGGGACCTGCTGCGGCAGGTCCCGGTGGACCTCCGCGGGCGCCGCGTCCTGCCGGAGCAGCGGGGCCCGAAGGCGCCGCGCCAAGCGCGATGTCGAGCGGCGTTCTGCCGCTTCCGTCTTTAAGGTCCAATTTCGCTCCGTGTTCCACGAGCAGACGGACGAATGCTGCGCCGCGGTCCAGGCTTTGATGCAGCAGCGTCGCACCATTGGCGCCTGCAGCGTTAACGTTGGCGCCATGTTCCAGCATCAGCCGGACCGCCTGGTACATCGGCGTTTCCGGTGTCAGCGTGCGGGCTCCGCGTCCTGACATTGCTATAGATAATGTGGTGGTGCCATTTGCGAGGGTACGCGAAGGATCGGCATGATATTCGAGCAGGGCTTTTATGATATCGATATCGAGAGCCTTTGCTGCGCGCATCAGCGGCGTCGCGCCGGCAGCCAGCGTCGTATCGCCCCCGTTGTGCTGCCTCATGAGAAGTGGAGCACGAAGCGCCAGATTCGGATCTGCCCCATGCTTCAGGAGCACCGTCACCAGATCCGCTGCAGACAAACGCCCGGTCACCACCTGCGGCGGCCGGTTGGTCAGGGATGCCGGATGCATCATGTCCACTGCCGCGTACAGCGCCGCCATACCCGCAGCATCACCGATGTTCGGATCGGCGCCCTTCTCGGCGAGCCGCGCCGCCACCTCGTAGTGCGCATTGATGATGGCAATGACCATCGCCGTCGAGCCTTCCGGATCGGCGACATTCAGATTCGCGCCGGCATCCGCGAGAGCAGTAACTCCATTGATCTGGCCCTGCCGGGCCGCGTACATGAGCGCGGTCATGCTTCCGCGAGGCAGCGCCGTGGCCACCGCGAAAGAGAAATCGACAGGCGCCTTCGGCAAATTGATTTCAGTGGAGCGAGTATCGGGTTTCGCGCCTCCCGCAATGAGCACTCGAACGGCTTCACCATTGTCGTGACCCGCAGCCCACATCAACGCGGTTTCGCCAAACTGACGCTCGGCGGCGTTTGGATCGGCGCCGGCTTTCAGCAACAGCTTCAGCGGCGCCGGCTTTCCCGTGCGCGCCGCAGCCATGATCACCGTCTGGCCTTCGCCGGATGAAGCATTCGGATCCGCACCCGCTTTGAGAAGCAGTTCCACCATGGGCGCGCTGCCGTTAATCGCAGCAATTTCCAGCGGAGTGACGCCATAGCGATTCGATGCACGAACCTTTGCACCAGAGTTCAGGAGTGACTGCGCTAAACGAACGTCATCGAACTGTACCGCCCAATGCAGCGCCGTCGTGCCATCCGCTTCGGCAGCGTTGCCGGAAGTTCCTTTCTTGAGCAACTCCATGGCAGCGGCGGCATCGCCGGAATGAACAACTTCGGCGAGACGCGAATTGTTTTGCGCCGCAGACAACGTGCCGAGCACCATCAGTCCTGCCGCCAGCATTCCTGCGATGGCAATCCTCATAGTCCTACTGTCCCCGTGCTGATGCCGAACGCCGTCTGTTCCACACCGAATTTCTGCGATATGTTCAACAGCACATTCGCCATCGGCGTGTTCTGGGGCGTCCGGATGTGGCGATTGCCGCGCACGGTTCCGGATCCGCCGCCAACGAGGACCAACGGCAACGGCGATCCCGTGTGTCCGTTTCCATCGCTCATACCGCTGCCATAGGCGATCAGTGAATGATCCAGCAGCGAACCGTCGCCGTCCGGCGTGGATCGCAGCCGTTCGATGAAACGCGCGAACAGCTGCATGTGAAAGGTATTCACCTTCGTATGCTTTGCGATCAGTTCCGGACGATTGCTGTGATGCGAGACGGCATGATGAGGTTCGGGGACGCCAAGTGCGGGATATGTCCGCTGGCTCACCTCACGCGCCATCATGAATGTGAAGACGCGCGTCAGGTCCGTCTGCCAGGCCACCGCGAGCAGGTCGAACATCAGCCCGACATGTTCCTCGTAGGATTCGGGCACGCCCACCGGCTCTGGCGGCACATCCGTGCGGATTTGAGCCGCCTGCGTCTCGGCCTGCTGAATGCGCCGCTCAATCTCGCGCACGTGATCGAGATACTCATTCAGGCGTCCCTTGTCGTGTGCGCCGAGTCCGGACTGCAGATCCTTGAGGTCGTTTGCCACGAAATCGAGAATGCTGCGGTTGGAATTCATCCGCGCCAGCCGCTCTTCGGGCGTGCTGCCGCCGCCGAACAATTGTTCGAAGACGACGCGCGGGTTGATCTCCATCGGCAACGGCGTTGTCGGCGACTGCCAGTTGAGCGTGTTCATGTACGCGCAGCTATAGCCCGGATCGCACGCCCCGAGAAGACCGGAGAAGTCTTCAGTTGCAAGCTCCAGGGATGGAAACGTTGTGTCCTGTCCAATCTGCTGCGCAACGATTTGATCAATCGATGTGCCAATGCGAAAGTCCGGGCCATCCGTGCGTTTGGGCCGCACGCCGGTGAGCCAGCAGCCCGACGACACGGCGTGATTGTTGTTGGCCTCTGCGCGCACCAGATTGCTGACAATGACCATCTTGTCGCGGAAAGGTTCGAGCGGCTTCAGGATGGTCTTAATCTCGAAATCAGCGCTGTCTGTGGCGGGCGTGAACTGGTCCATGATGATGCCGTTCGGCACATACACGAATCCAAGGCGTCGCTGTGGCGATGCCGCCGTTCGTGGCATTGCCGTCAGTGCAGGCGTCATGGCGTCAATTAGCGGGAGCGCGAGCGCGGCGCCGGCGCCGCGCAGAAAAGTACGCCGCGACAGCGAGCGCTTGAACACAAACATGGGCTGTTTCATGACTTTTCCTTATCCACGGCTTTTCGATCTTCGGCCTTCCGCATACGAAATGGAGTGCTGTTCACGACGCCCTCGATTAAAGAGACAAATCGATAGGTGTCACGGCCTGAGTTTCGCACAATCGCACGTATCGCAGGCATGTCTCCCGCTTCAAGGCCGCGGCCGAGTGCATATGTCATCAGTTTCTCCGTGATCGTGTTCGCGATCGCGTCCGGATGCTTCAGGAGCGCATTGCGCAGGCCGATGATTCCATCAATATTTGTGCCGTCGGCCAGTTGTCCGGATGCATCGACCTGTTCGCCATTGTCTTCGCTGCGCCAGGCCCCCACGGCATCGAAATTCTCCAGCGCCAGCCCCAGCGGATCCATCAGCTTGTGACAGTTGGCGCAGACCGCGTTTGCCCGATGTTGTTCCATCCGCGTGCGCATCGCCAATGGCTTCGAAGCCGGATTGTCTGGAAGCGGTGGTACTTCCGGAGGTGGAGGCGGAGGCGGCGTTCCCAGCAGGTTGTCGAGGATCCACTTGCCGCGCACGACCGGCGACGTGCGATCCGCGTGCGACGTCACCAGCAATATACCGCCCTTGCCCAGCAGCCCCCTGTGGGTTTCGTCGATGCCGGAGACTCGCCGAAAATGGCTGCCGGAGATATTGGGAATTCCATAGTGCAGGGCCAGACGCTCATTCACAAACGTGTAGTCGGCCGTCAATAGATCCAGAACACTGCGTTTCTCGCGGATGATGCTGCCGACGAAAAGATCCAGCTCGCGTTCGAATGCCAGCCGCAACGTATGGTCGAAATTTGGAAAGATATTCTTGTCCGGCGTCGTGCTTCTGAGGTTGCGGATCTGCAGCCACTG
>JBGPBY010000169.1:0-12790 GCA_041481485.1 Terriglobia bacterium | reverse complement strand
CCCCCGGCCTTCGGCCGCCCTCTCCCGTTGGGAGAGGGATTTCTTGATCGCCCGCCTCCACAGCCACGCGATTCGCATCCGGTTGCGGACTTGCAGGGTTTGCGCATATGCTTCCCCGAACATTAGGAGGGGATATGGCGAGCAGGGTAACCGTGGCTGTCTGGATTGTGTTGGCAGGAATTGTCCTGTCGTTTGCGCAAACGCCGGCCCCGGCACAACAGGCTCGTGGCGGTGGAGGAGGTTTTACTCAACCTGAACCCATTGCGTTTGACGATCATGACGGATGGAAATCGATCTTTGACGGCGCCACGCTGAAGGACTGGGATGGGAATCCTGAATTCTGGCGTCTGGAGAATGGCGCAATCGTAGGCGAATCCACACGTGAAAAACCCTCCGGTACGACTTACATCATCTGGAAGGGTGGCGAGGTCCGAAACTTCGAGCTGAAAGCTGAAATGAAACTGGAAGGCACCGGGCTGAACAGCGGCATCCAATACCGCAGCACGATCGTTCCCCAGGCTCGGGGTGGCTTTCCGGCAATGAAAGGGTATCAGGCCGATTTCGATTTTGCCGGGCGATACACCGGACAACTTTACGAGCAGGGTACGCCTCGGGGCATCATCGCCTGGCGCGGCCAGGTGGTGCGCGCCGAACAGGGAAAGAAACCGCGCCTGCTATCAACGCTGGGCGATCCGGATGAGCTCAAGGGATACGTGAAGACCGGCGATTGGAACCAGCTGCACGTCATCGCGCGAGGCAACACGATGATGCACATCGTCAACGGCCATCTCATGTCCGTCTTTATCGATGACGATTCCACGATGGCCGCAGCACAAGGCGTGATTGCACTTCAAATCGAAGGTACGGGCAAAGTCTCGTTTCGAAATCTGTGGCTGAAGAACCTGTAGGTTTGTCATGATCGCCAATTGACCGGCACATTTCATTGATATAACGTAGGCCGCCATGCGAACCCTTATAGCCTTGATGGCGATCATTGCCGTCTGCGCCATTGCGATTGGCGCGGACTGGCCCACCGACGGAGGCAATCCGCAGCGCACAAACTGGCAGAAAGACGAAACTATCCTCAAAACGGATAACGTCGGAAACCTGAAAATTCTGTGGAAGCTGAAATTCGATAACGCGCCGCGGCAAATGCATACGCTGCTGCCGCCATTGATCATCGGACAGGTTCGAACCGCCACCGGCCCGAAACAGATCGCGCTGGAAACCGGGGTCTCAGACAATCTCTATGCCATTGATGTGGATAAAGGCGAGATTCTCTGGACGAAACATTTTGAATATCCTCCACCGGCGCGAAACGGCGGAGCCACCGATCCCCTCTGTCCAGGCGGGATGACGGCAACCCCGCTGATTGGAGCCGAAAACACTGCCGGCGTTCGTCCCGTTTATGTCCTTGCCGGAAACGGCCAGCTGCATTTCATCAACCTCGCAACCGGTGAGGAGATGGCAGCGCCGGTCCAGTTTGGTTGGCCCAACGGCAAGTCATACGCATTGAACATGTGGGGCAGTGTGCTCTTTACGACGACGTCTCAGGGATGCGCCGGCAATCCGAATCAGATGTGGGCGATCGACATCAACGACCCCCTCAAAAAGGTCATGACGTTCAGTCCGAAAAGCGGAGGCCTGTGGGGTCGAACCGGCGCCGCGATCGACTCCAGCGGTGTCGCCTGGGCTCCAACCGGCGATGGCACATACGACTTGCCGACTCAGCGTTACGGCAACGGGCTGATCGGCGCTCGGATTGAAGGCAATGAGCTGAAGCTGAAGGATTGGTACATTCCGTCGAACTGGGAGTTCCTCTACAAGAAAGATCTGGACATGCAGGTCACGCCCGCGATCTTCGATTACAAAGGCCGCGAGCTGATGGTTGTTGGCAGTAAGGAGTGCCGCGTCTACCTGCTCGATCCGAAGTCCGCAGGAGGCGCCGATCATCAAACGCCGGTCTATCGTACGCAGCAGCTTTGCAATGAAGAGTTCAACTTTGCGGGAACGGGAATCTGGGGCGGCATGGCTAGCTGGGAGGATGCCAAAGGCACCCGCTGGGTGCTGGTACCGTTCTGGGGGCCGTCACATTCGGACTTCAAGCCACCTGTGTCCTATGGGCCGGTCAAACGCGGCGCCATCGTCGCGCTCAAGGTGGAAACGGTCAATGGAAAAATCCAGCTCACTCCGGCATGGATGTCCCAGGACATGGATCATGGCGAGCCTCCCGTCGTTGCGAATGGAGTTGTTTATGCCTATGGCAGCGGCGAGGACACCACACAGGCCTATGCCGATCGCGGATTGAATGATTCGAGCCCGCTGCGAATCAAAGCATCCACTCATGCCACGCTGTTCGCGTTCGATGCCGAAACCGGCAAGACGCTGTTCTCCAGTGGTGACCAGATCACGTCCTTTGTGCACTTCGGCGGCTTGTCGATTGCCAACGGGCGGGTATACCTCGGAACGTTCGACAGCACGCTGTACTGCTTCGGACTTCCCGGCAAATGATGGCAATGCGAAAAGTTATCCTGAACCTTGTCTTGATTTCCGTTTGCGCCGCGCTGGCGCTGTCTCAGTCTCGCGGTGGAAACTGGCCCACGCTCGGCGGCGATGCGCAGGGCAGCGGCTGGGAGGGCGCCGACGCGCGGATTTCAAAGGAGAAGGTGAAGGATCTCCAACTGTTGTTCAAGCTTAAGCTGGAGAGCCAATCCAAAGGACTGCGCCCGTTGATGCCGCCGATCATTCTTGGCCGGCTGATTTCGTATCGCGGCTTTCGCGAGTTGGCGTTTGTCGGATCCAACTCGGACATCGTCTATGCGATCGATGCCGATCTCGGCACCATCTTCTGGCAAAAGCATCTGGAGTACTCGACGCGGGAACCGCAGGCCACCTCGTCCACTCCGGATTGTCCCGGAGGAATGACCGCCATGCCGACCATGCCGGTTCCCGGAATCAACGGTCCCCGCGGCGCTGCGGCTCCACAGCGCGGCGGGGCTCCAGCTCAGGCGGGTAGTTTCATCGCGGGGACCGCATCGGTCTATGCGATCTCCAGCGACGGAAGGCTTCATCGTCTGAATACATCGACCGGCGACGATATGGTGCAGCCCGTTCAAGTCATCCCCGCCAATTCGAAAATCTCCAGCCTGAGGATGGTCAATGGCGTCATCTATGCGGTTACGAGTCCCGCATGCAATTTGACGCAAAATGCAGTGTGGGCCATCGACCTGACCGGCGACGTGCCGAAGGCGTCGTCGTACGCACTGAATGACGGTGAGCTTGGTGGATCGCCCGGCACAGTGATTGGCAGTGATGGAACGATTTATGTTCAAACGTCACGGAGGCTTCTGGCATTCAGCGCGGGCACTCTGGCGCTTTCGGGATACTTCAATCTTGAAGATGCCGGCGCCGATGACCGGCGGGATGTGCCGGCTCCGCTCGCGTTTCAATTCAAGGACCGGCAGCTGGTTGCTGCTGCGGGTAAGGATGGCCGCATTTACCTGCTGGATGCGGCCTCATTTGGTGGAAACCACAGCACGCCTCTCGATCGAACGATGCCGCTTGCGGTTTCTGCCGGCTTGTCCACGTGGCAGGACACCGACAATACGCGTTGGATTTTGGCGCCGGTGTGGGGACGAAATGGAGCGGCGCCGAGTGGCTCGATCTCTGCGTTTAAGGTCGAAGAGCAATCCGGCAAAGTTGTTCTCACTCCCGCATGGGTTTCACGGGATATGGCATCGCCGCTGACTCCCGTCGTCGCGAGCAGTGTGGTGTTCGCGGTGTCGGCAGGAGAGTTCACACGTGAGCGTGCGAAGAACGGCACGCGCGCCACGCTGTTTGCGTTGGATGCCACGACGGGCAAGGAGCTCTACTCCAGTAGGAATCTGGTCGGGGCGCCCGCGTCTTTGGCCGGAATAACGGTGTCGAACGGCCGCGTGTACTTCAGTACGCTGGACGGCACATTCTATGCGTTCGGCATTTACCTGGAGCACTGAGGCAAACTGAGAAAATGTGCGCGGTCATAGACCGCGCCTACAGGGGGAAGGGCCGCAGCCGACTGTAGGCGCGGTCTATGACCGCGCGCAATTCATGGCTTAGAGATCAACCAGCGGAAGCTCCTGCATCTTTTGTGATACGGTAACCCCGAGGAAAACCATGCATCTTTCTACACATAACTGGATGCGCGCCGAACCGTTGGAAGTGACGCTAAAGCGCATCAAACGTCTGGGCTTCGAAAGCATCGAAATAAGCGGCGAGCCGCAGCAATATGACACCAAATCGTCGCGTCCGCTCCTGAAACAGTACGGTATCCGCTGCTGGGGCGCGGTCACGCTCACACTGGGTCACCGCAATCTTGCTGCGAGGGACGATGCTCAACGTGCGGCCTCCGTCGATTACGTGAAGTCCGTGGTCACGATGGTCCAGGAACTCGACGGTACGGAGATTACGATCGTGCCTGCGACTGTCGGCAAGATTGTGCCCGACGGTACGCCCGAACAGGAATGGCAGTGGGTCGTCGATGGGTTGAAGGAAGTCTACGATCATGCGATGAAGTGCGGCGTCAAGATGGCGATCGAGCCGCTGAACCGCTTCGAAACCTATTTCGTAAATCGCGGGGAGCAGGCTCTGGCATTGGCGAAGGATGTTGGACCCGAGTGCGGCATCTGCCTCGATGTGTTTCACATGAACATCGAAGAATTGGACATGTTCGCTGCCGTACGGAACGCCGGCAAGAAGCTGTTCGATGTGCACGTCGCGGAGAACAATCGGCTGGCCCCGGGAATGGGCCGCATCGACTGGGCCCGGCTGGTGTCGACGCTGCGCGAAGTCGGCTACGATGGAGCGTTGACGATGGAAGCCGTTGCCTCCGTCGACCGCACACCGGTCACTCATTGGAAGAATCAGGTGGAGAAAGATCCGGTCGATATTTCCGCTGAGCAGCTGAAGTTTATTCAGGATCATGGCAGCAGCCTGTTGTCCGAAGAGTTTTACACGATGCTGTACGAAACGGCATCGAAGACGTTGCTGCCGCTCATCCGATGAAAATTCGCGACGTCGAAGCGATCTGGCTGCACTGCCCAATTCCGGAATCCAGACAGCACACGTCCGATTTTGGACGCATGACGGCGTTTGACGGCGTCCTTGTAACGATCCGTACGCATGACGGTCTTGTCGGATATGGCGAAGCGAAGGCAGGAGTGGGCAGTGCCGGCAATGGCGCAGCCGTTGTCGCAATTGTTGAAAACGAGCTGCGCCCGCTGCTGGAAGGCGAGGATGCGCGAAACATCATTCGCCTGTGGAACCGCATGATCAATGGACCGCGAGCGCAGTTGGCTGAACGGTACGGACGTCCGATGCCGATCCTCGGACGGCGCGGCATTCATGTGGCCGCCATCAGCGGCATCGATCTGGCGCTTTGGGACCTTGCCGGCAAGGCACGCGGCTGCTCGGTTCTCGAACTCGCCGGCGGTGCGTGCCGCGACAGCGTGAATGCATATGGCAGCGGCGGCTGGGGCGATCCGGAAAGAATCGGAGAAGAGTTGAAGCGATATTTGAGTCAGGGCTTTAGGGCAGTGAAGATGCGAGCCGGTGCAATGGATGGCCGCAGCGGCACGAGTCTTGCGCGCGTGCGAGCGGCGCGCGAGGCCATTGGCCGTGAAACCGATCTGATGGTCGACGCCCACGGCACCATGAGCGTGGCACAGGCAAAACGATTCTGCCAGGCCGCCGCGGAACTGAATCTGCGATTCATCGAAGAGCCCGTCATGCCCGACGATCGTGCGGGACTGGCCGAAGTGCGTGCCGCGAGCTCGATACCGGTCGCCGCTGGAGAGAGCGAATTTACGCGCTTCGCCTTTGCGGAATTGATCGAACGCAGGGCAGTCGATGTCCTGCAACCGGATCTGGCCATCACTGGCGGGTTTTCCGAAGGACTCAAGATCGCCGCGCTTTGTGAAGCGCATCGCATCGAACTCGCCCCGCACTGCTGGGGCTCTTCAATATCGTTCCGCGCCGGACTGACGCTCGCTTTTGCCAGCAGTGCAGGGGTATATATGGAAGTGCCGATGGGGGGCAATCCGCTGCTGCGGGAAATGGCGCCCATGGACTTGAAACTGAAAGATGGCATGTTGTCGCCGCCTTCCGGTCCCGGCTGGGGCATCGAGCCCGATCCGGAATTCGTGAGGCGGTATGCGCGGGCACGGGAGTAAACGATGCCGGACGAATTTCTGATTCAACACGTCAACGTGAATGTCGAAGATCTCGATGCGGCAATCCCGTTCTATCGTGACGTTCTGGGATTGACGCTCGATGAAACGCCCGATCAGGGTTTTCCCTGCCAGTTTTTCAAGGTCGGTGCGACGCAACAGATTCACATGAACGAAATGCGCGACGAGCGGCAATTCCGCGGTCACTTCTGTCTCGTGGTGCCGGATTTCATGGCCGTCTTTGCGCGCGCGAAAGCGGGCAACGTCATTGATGTCGCGCCGTGGGGCAAAGTGCGCCAGCTTCCCAACGGAAAAATGCAGATGTTTGTCCGCGATCCATCTGGGAACCTTATCGAGATTGCCAGCTCGTCCAGCGAGTCGATCGATCTGTCGACGTTTCACGCCGACCGCGACCTGGTGGAGCCACGGCGCGGTGTCTATCGCATCGAGTCCGGCGCAAGCGATGGCCACCACCAGGCCACATGATTCTTTTGCTCGAGAGCCTGCATCCCGAAGCGGAGGCTCTGCTCGAACGCTGTGAGCCAGTGTTGCGCGCCGTCCAACCGAACGGCGTTCAGGTCCCGTCTTCCGATGTCCGCGCGATACTGACGCGAAGTCGCGGACGAATCACCGATTCGATGATGGCATCGTTTCCGAATCTTCGCGCCATCGCGCGAGCCGGAGTCGGACTCGACAATCTCGATATTGCCGCCGCGGCACGCCGGAGTATCCAGGTGATTTTTGCCAAAGGCCTGAACGGCCGAACAGTCGCGGAACACACGCTGGCGCTGATGCTCGCTCTCGTGCGGCAAATCGCGCCGTGGGCAAATGCATGCGCCCAGGGGCGCTGGGAAGATCGTGCACTTTATCAGGGCGGGGAACTTGCAGGATTGACTCTCGGTATTCTGGGATACGGCAGCATCGGCAGGCGCGTGGCACGGCTGGCGAGCGCCTTCGAGATGAATGTCGTTGTCGCACGGCGAAACGGAATGTCTTTCGCGTGCGAGTTTGCAACACTGCCTCTTAATGATTTGTTGAGTGCCGCGGATATCGTGACGCTCCACCTTCCGCTTACCGGCGAGACGAAAGGCATCATTGGCCCAAAAGAATTCTCCAGGATGAAACCGGGGTCATGTCTCGTCAATACGGCACGCGGCGCGCTGGTTGATCCAACCGCGCTGCGCGCTGCAATCTCGGAGAATCGGCTTGGAGGATTCGCCGCCGACGTTCTCGACACGGAACCGCCTGCTCCGGACGATCCGCTGCTTTGCAACCCCCGTGTGCTGCTGACGCCGCACGTCGCATCGTTGACCAGTGCAACCTATCGCGAGATGTGCCTGTTCACCGCCGAGAATGTCGTCGCCGTATTGCAGGGACGCACTCCCGCAGAGAACTCGGTATTCCGCGCGGCGCGGCAACAGCCGTCATAACTGGGGCGGGTGTTTTGCAAACGCATTAGCGTAACCCATACGCGTGGCTCGTCGGTTGCAGCGCAGGGTTAGACGACATCCAGGACATACTTCGCGAGTTCCCCGATGCGTTGAAAAGTCTCGGGACGCATGCGCGCCGCATGGTCCGTCGCCGATCGAGCCTTTCGTGGGACAAAGTGACCCTGTACAGAACGCCGACGCCTAATGGACCGGTTTGCAGTATGGCTGTGCCACACTGAAGCATTGAAAATGATGATTGATCCCGCCGGACCACACGCTAGAACTTGCTCCTCGTGGTCATCAGTCAAGTCTTTCATCACTTCGACGGGCTCGTGCTGCTGCAAATGCGTCCCCGGAACGAAACGCGTGGCGCCGTTATCGGCATCAAACGAGTCAACCATTATGATGAAGCCCACCAACGGCCATCCATCGGCTTGATGTTTGACATCCACATGAAGCCCCTCAACCGGTGCGCCCGGATCGAGCGTCCTGGCGCGCATACCGCTGAGTTTGAAAGGTCCGCCGATGATCTCGCAACATGCAGCCAGCAGCGGCCCATAGACGTACATTGCGTCGAACTCCGGCCCTCGATTGACAAAGTCGTCGACGCGAGTCGAAGACGAAATCCTCACGTCGTTAGCATCGGCCGTCGCTACGGCGTGATCATAAGCCTCAGATAGCAATTCGCAGCGGCCCTGGTTGATGGGTCCAGACATGACCACGAAACCAACCTCATGCAGTTGCCGGACGAAACCTGGAGGCAGATGAGATTGGGCTGATATGAAGCTATGCCACTCTTCGGCCGATCTCATAAGGGAATCTGCGAAGGATGCGACGCCGAACCTGACCACGAACCTTAATACCCCCACTCGGATTTTTGGCAATGGCCTCTATAAATCGTTCGATCTCATCGAGAAAAATGACGCCGAGTCCCGGACTCTCGCGTTCGTAGTACAGCACCGCGTCGTTCAATTCACGCTCAGCAAGCCTATGAAAGGAGACTCGCGTCATTTACCGGATTTTTGCACGTGCGCTGCGAAGCACTCTCTTTGCAGTTCGGGCATTATCTGCCGAATTCCACGCCCCATCCCGTCGCTCCGCTTCTTGAGTCCAGAGAATTTCATTTTCTTCCTCCGACAAATTCTCAAGACTTTCCAGTAGCCTTCCTGCCAAACGGGCTCGATCCTTGGGAATGAGTTTGAGTGCGGCTGCTTCAACCTCTTTGATACTCATGACGGAAATTGTGCCTCTAGATGCCGGGGATTCGGGAGTCCGCCCAGCGGCTTGTTAGCCGGCCTTCGAGTGACACTTGAATCAGACAACGCGATCATCGGTCTGCGATATTGCACCGCCCAAGGAGCGTCCGGTTGCAATATCGATTTCAAATTTGTGCCAAGTGTCATCATATCTCGAAGCAAGACCTCGGATTTTCTCAGAATCGACCAACACCTCTTTGAATCCGTCCCAGGAAAGCCGTGGCGACTCCCAAGCGCGACCGGCGACTCCGATTGCTTCAAACGCAATGTTTGATGATTTAGTATCACCAATCTTCGTTCGGTAATTTTGTATGCACCTACGATCGCTCCGCCGAACACATTCTTCCTTTTTCTAGAAATTGGATCGATCACATAAGCCTGTCCGCCCGCAATCACGAGAAGGTCCATTTCGTTTGGATGAGGAACAACTTCATCGAAACTCGAAAGACACCGCTGAAAGTTTCCGACCCAGGAATCGCCAAGTTCCGGAATGAACCGGACGACGAATCCCTCTGAATGTGTTGGCCGCCCCTCCGGCGCAAATTGGTCGGGATATGGACCAACCGCAGGAAGACCTGGGAGAACTTCGAAATTCATAATTACCGATGCCTGTGTCCGGCTAACGGTCTGACAATCAGCCGCAAACGGCGCCAGCACCGTCTCCCACGATGCGATACGTATAAGCGCCGTTTGGCGGCTGATTGTCGTGTTATGCCGTCCTGCGGCCCGTGCGCTTTCGCTGCTGTTGAAGCATCCTGGAAACCGCTCGCAAGGTTTCGTTGACGTGCTCCGTGGTTTTAAACTCCTGCGCCACGTCTGGCTCTAGAACAACGACATTGGTCCCTTCGGCGTATTTTGCAGAGTGCTTTCCACGCACACCCTTGCTGAAATCATATTCCGCTCTCATGGTGTGCTTGTCTGCAGGTGGTTTCCGTTTAGTCTGTTTCTTCATAGCTTTTCCGTTCGGCGCGATTCGCAGGCCGAGCGCTAATGATTCGAATTCGATCTTTTCGCTCCGTGTACGATACCACGAGCAATTGTCCACGATGGGACAAGCCGATATCGATAAAACGGTTTTCAGACTTGGAATGATCCGGATCGGCGATGGTAATTGAAAGCGTATCGCGGAATACCGTCGTCGCTTCGTCGAAGGAAACTCCGTGCACCTTCAGGTTGCTCTCGGCCTTCAACGGATCCCATTCGAATTCGAGCGCCATCTTTGGAATTTACAGCAATGGGAATCGTGTTTCCATCGGCATAACGGCTCAACGTTCAGCCGCAAGCCGCGCGGACGTACTGCTGCGAATATGAATCACCCTCACGCGCGGATTGGCGGCTGCAACGTTTTGTTACGCGGCCCTCTTTTTGAATCCACAGGGCTAGAGGCTGCAGAGATTGAACGCGCTCAAACATTCTCACTCATTGGTCCAACACTCAGCTACTCACCATTGACACCTGTGTGAACTTGCAACACTACGTGCAACGGCTTGCCGTCGGAAGGACATTCGACTTTCTGGCTTTCGTACGCAGGCTTCTCGAATCGAATCGCGCACCCGCCCATTGTGGCGACATTCCCGAAAGAAAACTTTCCGCTATCGCCTGTCGTCCGTGCCTGCTGTAGACCGCCGTTGGTGCCAACCTCAAGAGTGACGGCACACTCAGAAATCGGGTTATCGTTTGCCCCAACGACCGTTCCCTCGAGAGTCCGCATTCCACAACCAGACATCAGCAGGGCGGCCAGCATCAGAGCTGGGCTAGACTTGTGCCATTGCCGCGTTGATGGTTCCATTTAATTCCCCTCGTTATATAGTCAATCACTGTCCGCCTTCCTGATGGACCTGCGGGACGAAATGGGAAAGCGACACTCGCGTAGCTGTCTATTTCCGTTCTGGTCCACAGATCGTCATGAACAAATCGCTGAAAAGATGACATCTTATTCGGCATTTGAGTCAAAATCATCCGGAATTAGACAGGATAGGAACTCTGCATAACGCGATAACTGGTTAGGCTGCGGCGTAATCAGTGACAACCTGCGGGACTACAGACTCCCGGGGTTCCTCTATTCAAAACGTCCGCAGGTCATTCTTGTTCGAACGTCACGGTGTCCCAACAGTTTGTGAACCGCGCAAGTGTCGCAGACCGGATTCCATCCGCTTCGCGAATGAGTTCGGAAGGGCGAGACATCTGGCTGGCTTGCGATTCCCGGCTGTCGGAGGTTTCCCCCTGCCTCGCGGTTAGAAATATCCCATCGGATTCGTTCCTGTATGGATTCGTGGTACTTTCGGCCATCATGATCCCAACCAGAAAATTCGCCGCCTTCATCTTGGCGACGCTTCTCTCCGTGGCCGTGGTTACCGCAGCGGTTTCCTTTCAAGCCGCCATTCCGCAGCGGGTTCTGTTTATTGGAGACAGCTTCACCTATTACCAGGATGGAATTTATACCCACTTCGAAAAGCTTGCGGCCGCAGCAATGCCTCCCATAAAAGTCCAGACTGACAAGTCCGTATTTGGAGGTGCGTATCTACACCGTCTTTGGGATTTGCGAGAGCCCGTTCAAGCGATCAACAAAGGCACGGCAGACGTTGTCGTGATACAGGAGGACATACCGGAAACCAACGTCGCGGACTTTCGGGAATTCGCACGAAAGTTCGTCAGTGAGGTCCGAAAGAATAATGCGCGCCCTGTTCTGTTTATGGCATGGGCGTACAACCGTCTGGGATGGATTTCGATGGCTGAGATAGCCCAGGCTCATCGAGATGCGGCGAAGGAGCTGAACGTCGATGTGGCGCCAGTTGGTTTGGCATGGCAGGAAGCGTCTCGGCAACGTCCTGCGATGGACTTCTACGCACCCGATCGCGAACACCCCAATATTTTCGGCACATATCTGGCGACGTGCACAATCTTCGCAACAGTCTACAATCGGAATCCAGGTGGGATTCCGTATGCGCCGGTAGGCATCACCGCCGAGCAGGCCGCCTTTCTGCAGAACATTTCATGGCGAACGGTTCAGGACTTTCGAAAGTGAAGCCCAGAGAACCGATACGGGATCTTCTTCGGGGTCACAGCTCAATTGGCCGCAGGCGATCCGTGTTTTGTTTTTTCATCCAAACCGGGGCAGAACGTACAGGCGGTAATACGCGAGCTTCACAAACTGTTCGAGTAAGTCTTCGATTCCGTGCCAGGTTTGCGTCCAGTTCACTGGAGAGGTTCGGAAAACCGGAACGCAGCCGACGGAAATTCCCGCGGGATTCAGTACTGTGCGGTAAACCAGTTCAGAACGACGGCTTCGGAAGCCGGGCGAGACCACAGTGATGGACGGGATTTTCTCTCGAACCAGGAATGAGCGGATTTCCCGGGCAGCATTCAGGCTGATGGGTTCGACTTCAGGAATGGGAATCACGGTGGGTGTTGGAAGCTGCGCGCTTGATGCCATCACGTTCATGATTCCGATGGCGACCGGATTAGCCCGCTTCGTTGTTTTGTCCTGAGCAATCGGAACAAGCACTCTTCGGGCAACTCCCGACGCCAGAAGGTCTCGAGCGCGTTCAAATACCATGAAATCGGGATCGAAGTTTTCCAGGAGCAGGGCGTCACTCTGTGGCGGGGTCGCGGAGCAAGCCAGACTTTCTCCGAGCTTTACTGTCCAATAATTCCGCGTCAGAAAAGCAATGCCGACGATTAGGAGAAGGAAACCCAATCGAAACAACCATGTCGTTTTCCAGCATTCCTTCCGGTAGACAAAATAACTCATCCAGTCTGAACCGCGTTTGCGGTAATTTCTCATTTTTCGGGGGAGTGAAATAAAACAAATCTTGTAAAACTGTAGGGGCGGCCTATGACCGCCCACAATCTGGAGGATTGCATTCCTCAAAATTGTGGGCGGTCATAGACCGCCCCT
>JBGPBY010000168.1:0-12822 GCA_041481485.1 Terriglobia bacterium | reverse complement strand
GCTTTGCGATCAGCACTCAGATCTGCTTACTGCACATATCAGGTGTCTGCGCATAATAAATCATGGTCGTTCGAACATCGCTGTGACCCAACAGTTCCTGAATTGTTCGGATGTCGTAACCCGCTTCCAAAAGATGTGTCGCGAAGCTGTGCCTCAGAGAGTGACAGCTCGCAGGCTTTGTGATCCCCGCTTCTCGAACCGCCTGTTTCATCGATTTTTGAACGACCGACTCGTGCAGGTGATGACGGCGCTCCATTCCAGCCTCAGAATCGAAATAGAGCGATGTGGCTGGGAAGACCCACTGCCAACCCCATTCTCGGTCTGCGTTCGGATACTTCCGATTCATTGCGTCCGGTAGAGGCGCCCGGCCTGCCCCCTGATCCAGGTCCCGCTCGTGCAGTCTGCGCACACGTTGAAGATGTCGCAACAAGGGTTCCTTCACAACTTCCGGTAACATCGTGATCCGATCCTTCTGACCCTTTCCATCTCGAACCGTGATCTCGTTTCGAGCGAAATCCAAATCCTTCACGCGCAGCATCAGACATTCCATCAAGCGCAGACCTGCACCATAGAGTAGCCCCGCAACCAGACGAGCGGTCCCTGTCATCCGATCCAGAACAGCTCTTACTTCCTGTTTCGTTAGTACGACTGGCAAACGCTCCGGTCTTTGCGCGCGCCGAGAGAGTTCCACAGTCAAGTCGTCGATCTTCAGTACTTCCCGGTAGAGAAACAGCAGCGCGCAAAGCGCCTGATTTTGAGTCGATGCACTCACTCGTTGATCTACTGCCAGATAGGTCAGGAAGGCCTGAAGCTCCTGCGACCCCATATCGCGCGGATGCCGCTTTTTGTGAAACAAGACATATCGCTTCACCCACCCCAAATAGGATTCCTCCGTACGGCGGCTGTAATGGCGGATGCGAAGCTCCGCTTTCAGTTCATCGAGAAGCATTTTCACCGCAAAGCAGCTGGCGTTCTCACAGAGCCATCTCAATGCAATCCAATGACCGCACCATAAGTAATTGACCGCAGGGTGAATGATCGAGGATTTCTGGAATTAGAAGCGCGAAGTCGCCGATATCGCGGAAAACTCCCGCACAGCTGAGGCGCGTATTCCGGGCAAAAGAAATGGTGTATCGGAACTATCGTTTTTCATGCAGATCTCCAAACGAAGCGAGATTAAAATGCCGCGTTTTCGCTTCCAGTCGTTTCTTATATCAATCTTATAGCCGAGAGTCCTCTCAAAGACTGCGACGCAGTGTGAAATCGACGGTGATGGCGTCATGATCGGAGAGTGGCACGTTTTCCGAGTCGGGGAGATTGCCGACGGTTTGCGGTTTCGTGTTTGGAGTGAGGGAAATGCCATTTCCTGCGAACCAATCCAGCCGGCACGAAACGTGGCCGCCCACACGGTTTGCCGCTTGCAGCGGAACCGCGGCAACCTCGGAAAAACTTGTCGCGGTTATCCACGATTTCGCCATAAAAAGTTCGCCGGCGGAACTCCTGAATGAGAACTATCGCTTTGTTCGCACAATGCAGCAATTGAACGTCATCGTTCCGATTGTCGATGACTTCACAGGCCCGAAGGCGATCAAGGCAGTCGGCAAAAAGCTACTTTGCGTCATGCGGAATGACGGCACCGGCGCGTCCAGATCGCTCTCTGACTTTCTAGAAAGTGACCTTTGCCGCCTCGGCTAAGACCATGCTTCGGTATACAGGCAGAGCCCAGCCCGCTTTCACAAGCTCGTCATATCTTGCGGCGACTTTCTTCTGATAATCCCTGGGGTCTTTGTATAACTTTTTGAGTTGCTCTTTGGTCAGCGCAATTTCGTAGTTGGCAAGCCCACACAACTGGCTGTCCGGATCCGCGCCGCCCGTTCGACGGGCAAGAATAAACGGATTGGGATTTGGAATTCGCGGCTCGGCGCCTTCGTTTGGCACATGGAAACTCTTTGCCGGCACATCCACGTACGTGTTTCGGATCCCGCCTTTAACGTTACCGTATTCATCCAACGCAAACATGGAACCCTTCTCGCTATCGAGCCTGGGCTTGTTGTCTGGATTGAAGTCGAGGTAAAACCGGTCCGCATGGGGAGGCGCGATGCCCTTGTCTACCCATGTAAAGAGTTTGTCGAGAGCGATGGACATTTCTGCTCCCATCGGATACCGGCTGATCGGATATTTGCAGGGATCCGGATAGTAACCACCGGCAACTCGAGAATCGATGTGCGCCATACCGGCAAATTCGTAGATGCGAATCTTGTCGCCGTCTCTTTGAGTGGTTCCCGCACCCGTATTGGTCTCCCTCATGGTGGGAACCACGATGGTCGGAACATCGAGAATCCCAACCTGGCCGTTATTGCTGGTCGGCATGAAACCGTCATAGATTGGCTTCATATCTGCCAGTCTCTGCGACATGTGAGCGCCACTCATATAAGTTGTCGCTGTACCTGCCGACTGTGAAGAACCGGTGAGGATCATTTTTCGGACCGGGAGGCCTGCCAGCGGATTATCTTTGTGGTTGGACTTCAAGAGCGCTCCCACTTGCGCAATGATGTCATTGGCCGCTCCGCCGGGCACGACGAGTTCCTTGTAACGTTCGGCATTTGCCGCAGCCAGACCTGCCGGCGTCGTGGTCAGGATCTCGAGGCCAATCACTCCGCTCGTCATTGCATAAACCTGAGTGAAATGGAACACCCACGGATTTCCGCTCGTATGCATGGATTCCGCGAGAATCATGCCGTTGAATTTCGCATTGTCCTTTGGTTTGCGAATAACAATGCGCGTCTTGTACGGAGCGCCGGCCGCCGTCATTCCCGAAATGAAATACTCCCTCGCTTCATAATTGAATTTGGCGTAAGTATCCTTTGCCGGAACCTGGATATTTTTGTCGTCGTCATGGTCGTCCATGAATGTTTCGTAGAACGCGCCTGGGCCGGTGACCTCCACGGCAGTGGGGATTGGAGCAACCACTTGCTTAACGGGTTCCGCCGGCGCTGCGGCCGCACCGCGCTGTCCCCCGCGTCCGCCTTGCGCTCCTGCGCCAGCGCCTGCACCGCGTCCCCCCTGTCCGGGTTGTCCGCCTTGTCCCTGTTGCCCTTGCTGCGGGGGTACCGGAATCGGAAGTTGTCCGGCCATGGCCATGGTGACTGCAGCCACCGCCCCAACAGCGGCAAGGGTGGCAATAACCATTTTCCGAGACAAACGATTCTTCACTCTCATGCCTTTCTCCTTGCGTCCGGATCTTTCGGATATTTTTATGTTGGATTGGAGATCTTACGGCCGATCAATCTAACACCAATAAATCTTGTTGCTATCGGAATTCTCGCATCCCGGAAGCCGTGAATGACCGCGCGCGATTTCCAAAATTGCTTTCAATTTGAAGTGGTGCGCGGTCATAGAGGGTGTGAAGAAATGCAATCAAGAAGTCCCTCTCCCAACGGGAGAGGGTTGGGTGAGGGGTACCACACGTAAAAACTGTTACTTGCGGTACCCCTCACCGGCCGCTGCGCGGCCCCCTCTCCCGTTGGGAGAGGGATTTCTTGATAACCGCATTCCTTCACATATTCATAGACCGCGCCTACAGTCGCTCAATTCAAATTTGTTCACACCCTATTCAAAGTGAGACAGCCAACGGGCCCATTTTCTACTGACGTTTTCTCTGGACAGCGAAACCCAAACAAAGATACACCTTCACTCACAAAGCCGACTTACAACCGAACAAGTCCGATTCCGCTCAAATGGGGGGGAATATGAAACGAATTGTTCTTTCCGTTGGGTTGCTCGCTTTTCTTTTTGCCGCCAATATTGTTTTGGCGCAAACCGTCAATAGCCAGGTGGGCGGCGTTGTTCAAGACAAGACCCATGCGCTAATTCCCGGTGTCACCATCACGCTGACCAACACCGATACCGGCGTCGCGGTCACTCAACTTAGCAACGATAGCGGCATTTACAATTTTCCGGTTGTTCAACCGGGAACTTACAAGATGACCGCGGAATTACAAGGTTTTGCTCCATCGGCTGTGAAGGAATTACCCGTGGGGACATCCACGCAGGTTCGCTGGAACTTCATCATTGAAGTCGGCGTGGCGGCGACGAACGTTGATGTCTCCGTCGATGCGAAGCAGTTGCTGACGGAGTCGTCGGCAAGCATCGGTGATGTGCTCTCCCCGGAACGAGTCGTGTCTCTTCCCATGGTCAAAGAAAACGTTCTCGATCTGGTAAGAATCACGCCGGGTTTTCGGCAAGGCCTCGCTGGCGATGCAAACACTACTTTTGGGGGTCTGCCGATAGGCACAGTCAATACTGTGAGGGACGGCCTCACCGTCACGGACACCAGAAGCAATTCCGTACTCTCATCGACCACGAATATCAACCCGGACCTGGTCGGCGAGATACGCATTATTCTGGCGCCTGTCGACGCCGAACAGGGCCGCGGGAATGGTCAGATTCAAATACAAACCCGGTCTGGAACCAATAAATATGCAGGAAGCGCGGTATGGGACGCCCGGCCCTCGGCGTTGAATGCCAACTTCTGGAGCAGCAACAATGACGTCGACCCCAACACGGGACTCTGGCGGCCCACTCCATTGGATTGGAGAAACACGCACGAAGCCACGATCAACTTCGGTGGGCCCATCTTCAAGAACAAACTTTTCTTCTTTGCGCTGTACGATCAAAACTACAGCAATACACGCACGCTGCAAGCGAACAATGTGTTGACGGACACTGCACGGAAAGGCATCTTCCGCTACTTTACAGGCTGGAACAGCGGCAACGCGTTAACGCCGGTTCCCCAAACTCCGGCGTCCGCCACAACCGGAGTTTATCCGGTTGTCGATTTTGCGGGGAATCCCGTGGCGCCGCTAGTCAATCCCAATGGCACACCCTACTCGGGCGGTTTGATGTGCTACAGCGTATTCGGCAGAGTGAAGGCGGATGGAAGTGCATTCACTCAAGAAGACTGTCCCGGTGGTACGGCGCTTTTCCCAAGCGGATCGGCAACCGCGTTCGACAATTTGCGGCCTGGAATGGATCCGACCGGATACATTCAGAAGATCATTTCCCTGATGCCGCCCGCCAATTATTTTGCGCCGGGTGGAACCACAGTCGACGGTCTGAATCTGGCGCAGAACCGCTACCTCCGCACCAGGGGCGGCACGACGGGAGGGGCGAGCGGGACCAGTCCGGAACTGGTTAATCGGAAGCAATTCAACCTTAAGATCGATGAAAACTTCAACACCAGAAATCGGCTGAGTGTGGGCTGGACCTATCAGGCAGATGATAGCGCGGACAACGTCGCAAGCTGGCCCGGCGGCTTCAATGGGAACTCGAGGCGGCGTCCACAGGTCGTGACAACCAATTTCACATCCACGCTGACTCCGAGGATCGTCAACGAGGCCCGATTTGGTGCGACCCTTGGCAACAACTCAACGAATGCGCCGTGGGAAAGCGCCGATAGTCAGATTCAGAGTGGCGCGAAGGACCTTCTATTGAAAGGCGGGACGAACCCCACGACTGGGGGTGTCTATCCGGTCGCCTTCTCACCAGGGGCCGGAATTTTTGCATTCGGGAACAACTTGATCAACACCGGATCCAACTCGAGCGGCGACAAGTCGCCTCTGTACAATTTCGCCAATACTCTCAGTTGGACGGTTGGACAGCATGCATTCCGGATGGGCGCCGAAGTCCGACTGACAAGATCCAACGGATATAGCGGCGCTGTCTTTCCCGACCGCTTCAGGCGGCGCCGGCGGCCAGAACTCCCCGTTGGGGAGTACTCTTGCCGCTTTGCCCAATCAACTACAAGGCAGCCAGACGAACGCTGCCAACTTACTGTACTTCCTGTCCGGGTCGGTCAATGGCGCCACGATGGCGTATTGGATCAGTTCTCCTCAGGATGTGAAAAATGGAACGTGGCAGGACTATGTCACCGAAGGCAGGAGATTCCGCAAACAGATTTCCAATGAATATGCCTTCTTTTGGAAAGACGATTGGAAATTGACTCGGCGTCTGACGCTAAACCTCGGTCTTCGCTACGAATACTTCGGAACTCCCTACCTCGATGGAGGCTATACCACTTCGATTGCGGATCAGGGGTACGGGCTATTCGGCGCGGGCCGCACGACGGCGAATCCTTTAGATACCTTTTTGAGCCCCGGCAACCTTTTCCTCACCGGTTATGGCGCCAATTCGACATCCACACCGAAACTGGCATGCGCCAATGGCGTGATTCAATCCACACTGCTTCCGGTGTCGACATGCGATCCAGGCAAGCTGACGACGATTCAGTTTGTCGGTCCGGGCTCCGACCATCCGGATCAATCTGTAATTCCGAACGACAAGAACAACTTTGGACCTGCGATCGGCTTTTCCTGGCAGCTGCCCTGGTTTGGCGAGGGTAAGACAACTGTCCGCGGCGGATTCCAGGCGACCTATGGCGGATCCGGCCGCAATGCGGGAGGCACAGAAACCATCATCGGAAATGTGCCGGGCAATATCAGCACTGCGACGCTGGCCGTAAGCGATTTTCCACAGCTGGCGTTTCCACAGGTGGGGAACACTCCCGGCCGCGCGCTTCAGCTTGCGGACTTGCCGCTTCTGGTTCCCGTAAAGCCGACAAGTCCTGCCGTGCCAGGGGGACAGATTCCGGTCTATAACGGCGTCACATCTCTCACCGCTTATGATCCGGGGTACAGGACGCCTTATTCGGAAAACTTTACGATGTCCGTGACCCGTTCTCTCAAACGGAACATGACATTGGATGTCCGCTACGTTGGCGTCATCGGCAGGAAACTCCAGGGAACCATGAATATCAATACAACCGACGTTTACTACAACAAGGAGTTTTTCGACGCACTCACGGTCACGCGGTCCGGCGGCGACGCACCGCTCTTTGACCAAATGTTTGCGGGATTGGATCTGCATGGAACAGTCGGAACCGGCTATGGAGCGGTAGGTACTTGTGTATCAAATCCGTCATCTCCAGCTGCCGGTACGGAAGGCTGTCCAGCGGGTCAGGTGTTGCAACATGGGTCCGCGCAGCTGCGCCGAAACACGACGTTTTCAAACAACCTCGCACTGGGAAATTTTGATGGCGTCGCCGCTTCAATACAAGGTCTGAACACGGTCCAGTCGGGCCTCTCGGCTCAACCGGCCGGAGTGGCCGGCAGGGTGCTCCGAAACGGGTGCGATCGCATTGCCGACGGCAAGTACAATCCGGCACTGGCTGCCAATACAACGACCAATATCCCCACTCGGTGCTTTCCGGAAAACTACATCATCGCCAATCCTCAACTCGGTACGGCCACCTATACCGGCAACATTAGCGGTTCCAATTATCAGTCCCTGCAGATTCAGTACACCGTGCGTCTGGTGCAAGGCATCAATGTTCAGTCCACGTATGCCTGGGCCAAAACCATGGGTCTTCCAACTGCGGGCCATACCGATCCCCTGGACCGGAATGCCGATTACGCGGAGGCCTACCTTAGCGTGAAACATGATTTCCACACCAACGGAACCTTTGAATTGCCGATTGGGCCCAACAAGTTGCTTCTTGGGAACTCTTCAGGATGGCTAGCACGCCTGACTGAAAAGTGGCAGACGAGCGTGATTTACAATGCGTTCAGCGGAAACCCGCGGACCATCATCGGTGCACGTACGCGCTATGCTGCCGGACTGCAGACGCTCAACATGGGGCAAAGCCGGTTGAACATTGTCTCTCCGGACTTTGACCAGCAAATGAATGGTCACGCCGAATGGAACGGCCCGAACCACAACACAGGCACCTACTACGGCGATCAATTCATTTTGACACCGGATCCGCAGTGCGCGATTACGAACCATACCGATACCATGGGCTTCAACCTCTTCAACAATGGCAACTGCACCCTTCAGGCTCTCGCACAGAGGAATGCGGATGGCACAGCAGGACCAATCCTGCTGCAGAATACCGCTCCTGGACAAGTCGGCAACATGCCCCTGTCGTGGCATTCCATCGGGAAATGGAGACTGGATATGAATATCGGGAAGACGTTCCGAATCTCGGAATCCAAGTCGATTGCGGTGCGTGTGGATGCGACAAACGTATTGAATCATCCCGATCTTTCCGATCCGCAGCCGCAGACATTTCAGAGCGTCAATACTCCCGGAATCGTTTTCGGTCGAATTCCAGATAAGGGCGGTTCACTCACCGGCAGCACTCCCCGCACACTTCAGGGACAGCTACGGTTCAGTTTCTAGGCCACGCCTGTCTCCGGATTCCACGGAATCCGGAGACAGGCGTGATCGCCGGCGATGCAAATCCAAACTCAGGTTCGGTGACGGACTTGACTCCACCTCAGCGTCGAAACGAAGGCGCTGCAGGAATCGACGGCGCTCATTGATGAATGGGAGAGGCCGACGCCCGAAACGCGGCGGCATCATGGAATGCTCCATTCCGCCAACGCCTTCGGTCAGTTCTTGAAGATGCTCTTCGGTACCTTGACGTGAACTCCCACGTTTGGACGATCCACCAGCTGCGTGATCGCGACATTACCCGACCGTACCGATCGACGCTTCCAATCGGTGCGTTTTGGGCGTTCGCGATTGTGCAAAGGCGCCAAAGATGAAAATCGTTATTCCAAAAAAGATGGATGCAGTTCTGATTCGCATCGCTCAGTTCCCGCTCTTTCCATCGTTTGCCGAAAAATTGAAATCGAGTTGAGCCTTCTCATTTGCAGAAACTTCCATTTGCTTTACCTTTTCGCCAAGTTTTTCGTGCCAGGCAGCGATCTCATATTTGCCGGGAGGCAGCTTTAATTCGTACTTTCCGGAATCGTCCGTCTTCGAATGAAATGGATGCTCGAAAACCGCGACCCAGACTCCCATCCACGAGTGGAGATCGCATCCGATGCGAAATGGTGGCTCCGCATGGTCGAATGAAAATATGTTCTCGCTTCCTTTTTCCGGTTGGGCGAGGTTGAGCGGGGTATTCACAGACGACCTGGCGTGGACATTGTGAAAAGTGTTATCGCTATTGAGAACTTTTAGCTTTTGCCCGATACCGATAGTCACGACGTGGGGAACATAGACACAGCGCTGCTGATCGAGGATTACGGGATCGACGGGAGCGACATAGGTTTTGCCCTGCCAGCCCGATCGAACGTAAACCACCACGTTTTGCAGCTTTTTATCCTTTGTGACAAGCACATCCTGCTCCGTGATGCCACGCGCATTCACCACACAAAACCGGCTTCCGCCTGGTTTGATTGGAGCCATAACAGGTGGAGTTCCGTCGAACTTGATGCTTCCGGTAATCGTTGAAGTTGCGGTTGACGGATCGTAAGCAGGACTCTCGATTCGTGGGGAGGAAATGTTTTCACTGGCACTCGGCGTTTGATTGCAACTTGCGAGTAAAACCACGGCCAGCAGAAATGCCAGCAGGATGAAACCTGTTCTATTCATGCAAGTACTCCTTGGAAAAATCTTTCTTCCCTAGCGCTGCTGAGGGATCGGAGGATTCACATTTGTCGCGGGGAACGAGGAAATATTCCGGCTCGTCGTGATTTTCCTTACCCAGCCGATGACTCCGTCGGCCACAAAGATGTTTCCACGATCATCTGCGGCGACTCGCGACGGCAATACCACAGACATGGAATCCAAATTGATCGTAGATGGAATTCCCGATTGAACCTTCAAAACTCGAAACAAAGTGGCATCCGCGATGTAAAGAACGTCGTTTGCGTCGATCCATAATCCAAAAGGAACGATATCGGTCTTTACCGCTGGTCCCTTGCCTAGCGTAATATCGGGACCGCTGCTAAGGAACGTCGTCACAGTGCCGTGGGCATCGATTTTGCGAACGCGTCCGTTCTGAGGATCCGCCACATAAACATTGCGAGAAGCATCGGCGGCGACATCATACGGAACGCCGGACTCCGTTCCCGCAATGGTGCGAATGATTCCGTCGGGCGAAACCGCGCGCACTCTCGCGTTTCCGGTATCGGCAATGTACAACGTCCCCGTGACGTCAACGGCGACGCCGAGAGGTTTATTCAATGCGGCGGAAGTTGCCGCGCCGCCGTCTCCGCTCCAACCCCCTACGCCGTTGCCGGCAACCGTGCTGATGATGCCGGCCGGCGTGATCTTGCGGATTCTGGAGTTGCCCACATCCGCAACAAAAAGATTTCCCGCTGCGTCGACAGCCATATCGTACGGTCTATTGAGGTGCGCCGACAGTGCAGGCCCTCCATCTCCTCCAAAGTCATCGGCGCCGTCTCCGGCAAATAGCGTCATCGATCGTCCGTCCGCGGGGATCTTATAGATCAGGGATCGGCTGGCGTCGGCCACGTAGATGCTTCCATCTCGAGCGGCGGCAAGGCCGGTGGGCACGGCGAATGGCGGAGACAATGGCGGCGGAGCCCCTCCCAGAATGACGGAGCCAAAAGGAATCGATTCGTAGATTGTTGTGCTGTAGGTTCTGCCGCCGAACTTGCCCGGTTGATAACGCCATCCTCGGACAGTGTTGACTGCGAGTTCATCCAATTTGGGATCGAGAGGCGTCAGGATAGTAATTTTTTCGACGCTTCCTGATTCGTTGATTCGCACGGCCAATGTAACAACGCCCGTTACGCCTCGTTGTTTTGCTTCATCCGGGAGAGCCGGGATTTGGTTCGTGCCGGCTATCCATTTAGGCCGCGTTACAGCGGCGAGTGAAATTTCCGTGTTTTGGGCCGAGGAGCTCGCCAGCGAAGCGATCAGCGCAAACGAAGCAAAGCAGATTATTCCCAATAGTCGACGTGAGCCCATATTCGTTCCTTCGATTAATTTCTACGGAAGCGTGAACACGTACAGCGATTCCGTGTTTGCCGGATTGGGATCCGTGATTATGCCGCCGCCGGATGCGCTGATCGCGACGTATTGTTTGCCGTTCTTGCCCTGATACGTCATCGGCACCGAGATCGCGCTGTAGTCGAGTTTCGTGGACCAGAGTTCCTTTCCAGTCTTTGAATCGAAGGCGCGGAAGCGGCGATCGTTGGTGGCGCCGATAAACACAAGTCCGCCGGCGGTTGCGATTGATCCGCCAAGGTTCACGCGTCCGGTGTTCTTCTTTCCTTCCGGGAGTTCATCGGTGACACCAAGCGTTACCTGCCAGGCAATATCTCCGGTGGCGACATTGATCGCGGTGAGCAATCCCCATGGTGGTTTCTGGCATGGCCAGCTTTGTTCTCCGAGAAGACGGCCCTGCGCATCCACTTTGCGTTCCCAGAATTTCGAAGCGACGGGATTGCCGAATATGCTCGATTGATCGTACGGAACACGGGAATTTGCAGCCTTCTTCTCGACCCAGCCGATGCTTGCATAATTCGACGTGTTGAGGAATATCAGTCCTGCTTTCGGGTCGGACGACATTCCACCCCAGTCCGTTCCACCGATGGCTCCGGGAAAGATCACGCTCGACGTTGGCGGCGCCCCCGCTTCCCGATAAACCCACGGTGTGAATGGACCCTCGTTCACCAGGGTGCCACTGCGTTCGGCAACGTCGCGGCAAGCCTTCGCGTGCGATTCGTTCGTGTCTTCGGCGGTGACGAGATCCTCCATTTTGAAACTGTGACGGCCGAGTGCCGGCGGCTTCATCGGAATGGGTTGAGTTGGAGACGTGAACTCGCCCGGCACTTTGCTTTGCGGGACGGGAGTTTCGTTCACACCAAATATGGGTTCTCCGGTTACACGATTGAGAATGTAAACGTAACCGACCTTCCCCGTCTGCGCGAGAACTGGAACGGACTTGCCTTTCACCGTTACGTCGAGCAGGACCGGAGCGGGCGGCAGATCCATGTCCCAGATATCGTGATGAACGACCTGGAAATACCATTTCAGTTTTCCGCTCTCCGCATCGAGGGCCACGACGGAGTTTCCAAACAGATCGTTGCCTTTGCGATCCCCACCATAGAAGTCGCTTGCCGGGCCGCCGAACACCGTGTAGAGAATTCCGCGCTGGGTATCGACAGTCATGAAAAAGCCCCAGTTGTTCACGCCGGTGCGATCCTTCCAACTCTCACCTTCCCAGGAATCGTTGCCCACTTCTCCCGGACGCGGCACGGAATTGAACTCCCATACCTTAGCGCCCGTGCGCGCGTCGTAGGCGCGCGTGTTGCCGGACGGTCCGGTTGCCGGTTGCTCGGGAACGTTGGCGCCGACGAAGAGAAGATTCTTATAGACGGTTGGAGGAGAATTGTAAGCGACGACAATGTCGACTTCGCCGTCCTTGCCGAATCCGAGAACGGATTCGCCGGTGAGCGCGCTCACTGCCACCAAGCGTCTTCCTGATGTAAAGAAGATCCGCGGCGGAAGCTGTCCATCTCCGGGCCAGTAGGTGACACCGCGGCTCGACGCATTTCCACCCTGAACCTCGTAGTGCCAGATTTCCTTACCGGTATCGGGATTCAGCGCAAGCACACGTCGTCCTGCAGTGAGATACATCACACCGTTAATAACAATCGGCGTGACTTCGGAGTATCCACCGGCCCCACCCCCGCCGCGTTGTTCGGCTTCAGACCTGAGGCGATAGGTCCAGGCGGAAGTCAGCTTCGAAACATTCTTCGTGCTGATCTGGGTGAGCGGAGAAAACCGCGTACTGGAAAGGTCGTGGCTGTACATCGGCCAGTCTCCAGGAGACGACGCTTTGGGTGTCTCGGCCAGGAATATGGAAAGCGACAAGAGACAGACAACAATAATGAGTATGGGCTTGGCTCGCATACGGGTTTTCTCCTGAACGGCGTTCTATGAAGTGTAAGGACAGTCGATCAAGAAATCCCTCTCCCAACGGGAGAGGGCGGCCGAAGG
>JBGPBY010000167.1:0-12851 GCA_041481485.1 Terriglobia bacterium | reverse complement strand
CGGGACTGCACGCCACAGGCGATGTGACGCAATGCGATGCCCCACTGGCGGGGCGGTCTCGGACCGCCCACAATTTCGAGTAATGCACTCCACCAAATTGGGGGCGTTCATAGACCGCCCCTACATTGGGGACTGGGCTGGATTTCGAATTGAAGGAGGCGGTCACAGAGCGCGCCTACAGCCGCTCACCTCGCAGCAACCCGCCGCAGCTCGTCGTCGATAATCTTCTGAATGTCGCCGTAGGCCTGGTTTCCCACCAGCAGACGGCCATTGATGAACATTGCCGGAGTTCCGCTTATTCCGTTCTGTGACCCTTGGGCAACATCCTTCCGGATTTCGGCGAAATACTTGTCGGCGTCGAGACAGGTATCAAACTTTTCGGTATCCAGCGACAGTTGGAATGCCTTCTTCTTCAAATCGGCCACGGTGAGATTCTGTTGATCATTGTACATCGCATCGTGAATCTGCCAGAACTTGCCCTGCTCGTTGGCACACAATGAAGCTTCGGCCGCCTTCTGCGCGTGAGGATGAATGCTCACCAGTGGAAACTGATAATAGACAACGTTCACCCAGTCCTTGTAATCTGCTTCGATTCTCTCAAGCGTCGAATACAGGGCTCCGCAATACGGGCATTCGAAATCCGCAAACTCCACGATGGTGACCGCGGCATTTTCCGGGCCCTTCATCGGATGCCCAGTCAGCGGGATCGGAGTCCGCGCAGGCTCAAGAAATGATTTCACTCCGTATTCTCCGGTCAGCTTTGCAACGAATTTATCGAAGACGCTCTGACGCTGTTGTTCACGAAGATACTGCCGAATTCTGGACGCGTTATCGGCGAGGGTGCCGTCGATCATGGACTTGTTCGCATTGTAAAACGCCACGATCAGCTCGTCGCTGGGCACCGTTGCCGCCGCGTCGACTTCAATCGCAACGAGATCTCCCACCGACACCTTGCGCTTCTTTGCTTCGAGTTCCAGCAACCGGCTTCGAACCACCCGATCTAGAGCGTCTTCCATAGCCGACTGACGATCGCGCTGAAGCTGAACCTCGAACTGAACTTTGCGCAGTTCCAGACTCTGAAGGTCTTCCGCGGCTGCGCGCTCCACTTCTCCTGTAGAGATGGCTTCTCCACTTACCAAAGCCATCGGGCCTGGCGGCGCTTGCTGGGCGGCAAGCAATCCCGGCATTACCATCACGAACAGAACGGCATTTCGAATGATTGCTACCTTATCGATCACGTTCTTACTCCTGACTTGAGACGTTATGGTTCGCTGCCGACCGGACCAAACGCGGGTGGGGGCACACGATGATGGGTTGCGGCTTCATAGGCGGACGCCGCCTTGATCACCGATGAATCGCTTCCGGGCCCGGCCCACACCATCAAGCTGACCGGCATGGGGTATGGAAGCATCGATTCCACGTCGCCGGTTACTGAAACGTATCTCGTCTTATCGGCATTCAGGGCAAAGTGCGGCTCGTAGACAATCTGGTTATATCCTGCGGGAACGTCAATTTCCGGACCGCCCAGAAGCGCCGTAAAAGTCTGGCAACAGCTGGGGGAGCTGCGATTGTTGAGGGTGGGTTCCGCCGGGCCGCCGATCTTTGGCGGGGGAAGCGTGTTCTCCGGGTTGACAAAAACATCGATGTGATTTTCATACATCACCTTGAGCACGACGAGCCGCAACACCGTCTGCATCTCCAGGTAACTCATGTCACCCGGTCTGGCCCGCATATCCTCCACTCCCACAGCATTCTCGGAACCGGCGCGCTGGCTGTCGTCTTCCCATTTCGCGTTGGCCACCCAGCTGGCCCAATCCTTGACGCGTTCGTCGCCGCGCTCCGCCAGATACTTGTTCACCGTGAACGGGCTTTTGAAATTGTCGAGGCCGCTGCTGATGCGGCGGAGATTCAACTTTTCGGATAGGGGCGCCTTCCCCATCGCCAACGCAATGGCGTAATCCACAGAGGTCACATCCCAGCCTGGTACGGCAAACTCGAGACTGCTGCCGTTGCTCTTCTGCCAGAAATATTCCGGCAGGTTGTGTGCGAGGATCTCCCGGAACGCATCTTCAAAGGTGTACTTCATATTGGGAATCGATGGATCGTCGGGATACGCGGGATCGACCGACTCCACAAGTTCCGCGCCAAGTTTGTCGCGCAGTACCGTCTTGATTTCACGGTCGATCTGATCGCTGATGGCGCCATCGTTCTTCGTATGCTTCACCATGAACTCGCGTACGACACCGATGCGCATGCCCGCAAGCGGTTTGTCATTCACGTTTTTGTCCGCGATGACAAAACTGGCAAACGGTTCCTTTGGAATCAAAGACTGAGGGATCGCCGTGAACATATCCTTCGATTCGAAGCCCTTCACCGCGTCGAGCACTGCCGCTGCGTCCGCAACGCTCTTACAGTGAATTCCGGCACGGTCGCCAACGCGCTGGCTGTTCATACCCCCGTACATCATCAGACCCCGCGTGGTGAGCAGATTCACCACATTGTTTCTGGATGCCGGGCCTTTGCACGACGCAGAACCCTGTTCGCAAATGGAACAGGTCACCATATTGGTCGAAACCGAAACTCCGGAGCCCGAACTCGTTCCTCTCGGTACACGTTCCGTATCGTAGGGATTGCACGCCTGGCCGCCCCATACTGCTGCGGCGTAGTTGCCATCCGGCAAAACGGATTTTGCCTTGTTGGGTCCGTCATTGATGGTCAGCCCGGTCGATGCGGCAGTGGCAACGCCAAGAATGATGGCGCCCTTGTCTCTGAGGTTCGCGATATCCGGGGAGTCTTCCTTCGGCGCGTCCATGGCGAAGTTGACGTCATTGCCGCCCGTGGCGCGCATGTCCTTCGCGTCGAACCAGTTTTTGAGTGAAAACGGAATGCAGTACATCGGCAAAGCCTGCAGATCCGGCTGCGTTCCGTATTGCCGATCCAGTTGCGCCGCGCGTTCCATCGCATCAGGCAATTTGCGAAATTCTTCGCATGCCTTCGGCGCACCAGGGGGCAGCGGGCCTGCAGAAGGCGCCCGGTCAAAGTCGCCTTTGCAGGTAACCGAACGTTCACCGCGGATATTGATTGTCTCGAGTGCATTCGCCTGGCCGGCGTTCGGAATACCGACCCTCATTCCGAATTGCTGTTTCACCGTGGGATCGGAGATTGTCGTTTCCATCCGGCCGAACTCGATGGGCAGACCTTTATATTGGTCGAAGTTGGGAAGCACCTGCGATACCGGAACCGTCTGTGTGGGATATCTCACGGGCGATCCTGTACGCACGGCCCCGGTGGATGGCGGGATCGGCGCGCCGTCTTTCGTCACCAGTTCGGTACACATTCCGTTGTACGTCCGAATCCGGCTGATGTATTCCTGTACCACTCCCTGGCATGTGATTCTTCCCGCCTGTATGGCGCTCTGAATGTCGTGAATCGACGCTTCTTCGATACGAAACGGGTTCTGCCCGAACGCTGCTGTGCACAATGCCGCGCACAGCAGCATGCTTCCGGCTATGCTCAGAGTGATTTCACGGAGGCGAAATCGCGAATCCATCGATGCCTCCCCTTCAGTCTTTGCGTGCCGGAGTCGCGTCCGCGCGTGAAACCGTCGCTGGTACAGGGCCGAATGCCGGAGGCGGAATCCGATAGTGGGTCGCTGCTTCATATGCCGATCCTGCTTTGATAACCGACGAATCGCTGCCCGGACCGGCCCAGAACATCATGCTGACGGGCATCGGGTAAGGCAGCTTCGATTCAACCTGTCCGGTCAATTCGATGTATTCTTTTTTGTCCGGCGAGAGTGCATAAGTCTGGTTGTACACCGTTTGTGTATAGCCGGCCGGAACTTCCATTTCCGGACCGCCGAGCAGCGCCGTGAATGCCGTGCAGCAACTGATTTGGGGCCGATCGTTGATTTCCGGTTCACCCGGACCGCCAAGTACGTATGGCGGAGTCGTCTGCTCCGGATTGACGAAAACGTCGATATTGTTTTCGTACATCACCTTGAGAATCACCATACGCAATACCGACTGCATTTTCAGGTAGCTGATCGAATCGGCTGCCGCGCGTGGATCCTGCTTGCCAATGGCATTCTGGGCGCGCACTTTCGCTTCGTCGTCCTTGAACTTGGCATTGGCGACCCAGCTGGCCCAGTCCTTTACTCTTGTGTCTCCGCGTTCGGCGAGATACTTGTTGAATGAAACAATGTTCGATGGATTGCCCAGTTTGCTGCTGATGCGGCGCAGTGTGAGTTTTTCCGACAACGGTGCCTTGCCCATCTCCAGAGCAATCATGTAATCCACGCTGGTCACATCCCAACCGGGCACGGCAAACTCCAAATCTCCGGTCGCCGACTTTTGAAAAAAGTATTCCGGAACATTGTGAGGAAGGATTTCAGCCAATGCCTGCTGGAATGTGTATTTCATGTTCGGAACCGTGGGGTCGTCCTTGTACATCGGATCCACCGATTCGACAATTTCGGCTCCCAGCTTGTCGCGCAACACGGTCTTGATTTCCTGATCGATCTGATCGCTGATGGCGACGTCGTTCTTCGTGTGCTTCACCATGAACTCGCGGGCAATACCAATGCGCAAACCCCTGAGAGGCTTGCTATCGACGTCTTTGTCTGTCACAAGAAAACTCGAATATGGCTCTTTCGGAATCAGCGCTTTCGGAATGGCCGTGAACATGTCTTCGGACTGGAATCCTTTAATCGCGTCGAGAACCGCCACGGCATCCGCGGTTGTTTTGCAGTGAATGCCTGCGCGATCACCCGCGTTTTTGCTGCCGATGCCGCCATCCATCAGAATTCCCTTCGTCGTCAGGAGATTCACAACGTTGTTGCGCGATGCCGGACCTTTGCACGACGCGGAGCCCTGTTCGCAGATGGAACAGGTGACGAGGTTTGCTGCAACGGAAACGCCCGATCCATTGCTGGTACCGCGCGGTTCTCTGGCCGTGTCATAGGGATTGCAGGCTTGTCCTCCCCACTGCCCGAATTTGAGATTGCCGAACGGCATCACTGTCGATGCTTTGGCCGGCCCATTGCCCGATGGTCCACCGACGTAATCTGCCGTTGCAATCGCGTACACGATGGCGCCTTTGTCTCTCAACACCGCGATATCCGGAGAATCGGCCCTGGGCACATCCATCGCAAAGTTCACATCATTGCCGCCGGTGCCGCGCATGTCTTTGGCGTCGTACCAGCTCTTTTGCGAGAACACCACGCAGTACATGGGCAGTATCGCCAGATCCGGATTTGTACCGTACTGTTTGTCCAGTTCCGCAGCGCGCTCCAGCGCATCCGGCATTTTGCGAAATTCTTCGCACACTGCGGGCGCACCAGCGGGTAGGGGGCCCGCGGAAGGCGCGCGATCGAAATCACCTTTGCACGTCACCGAACGCTCGCCCCGAATATTGAGAGTTTCCAGCGCATTCAACTGTCCGGCGTTTGGAATGCCTACGCGCATTCCCCACTGCTGCTGAACGGTGGGATCGGAAATTGTCGTTTCCATCCGTCCCAGCTCGAGGGGCAACCCGGCGTACTGTTCGTAATTCGGAAACAGGGTGGAGACCGCGACAGTTTCGGTCGGGAACGCGATCCGTGCACCGGCCCGGACGATACCAGTTACAGGAGGAATTGGCTTGCCGTCATTCGTAACAAGCTCTGTGCACGTGCCGTTATACGCCTTTGCCCGGTCGATGTAGGCCTGAACCACTGCGCGGCACGTGGTTTGTCCGGAGCGAATGGCGTTTTGAATTCCGGCAATGGACGTTTCTTCCACACGGAATCCAGCGATCTGCGCTTCCACCAATGACGGGATGATTATCAACAATAGCCCCGCCGCGAGCAGCAATGCTGAAATTCGAAGATGCCGTTTGCGATTCATTTGCTGAAATCCCATGGTTCCTCCCTAAAAATTGACTTTGAGGGCCAGCTGCACGCGCCTCGATTCCGTGCTGGTCGAAGTGATGTGGCCGGCAGCCGCCAGAACTTTCCCCTGGTTGTCGAACAGCACGATATTCGGAGCGCCAAAGTTCGTATGGTTGAGTGCATTGAATAATTCGAGACGAATCTGCGAGTTCACGTTTTCACTGTGGTTCAGGCGTTTTGAAAGCGAGAGATCCAGATTGGAGATGCCCGATTTGCGCATCGTGTTTCGGCCCAGATTTCCCAAAGTCCCCTTATCTGGAAAGGTGAAACAAGCCGTCTTGATGAAGTTGTTCGGATCGCCCGGATTCGTCAGCGTCTGGCACGCCTCGCCAACCACCAGATTCGGACGCTGTCCAAGTCCGGTTCCTGTGGTGTCTGTGAGCGTCCCCGCGCGGTCGCTGTTGAGGACGACCGAAAACGGAGTGCCGCTCTGCACTTTGTAAATCGAACTGAGTTCCCATCCTTTAAACGCGGTTGCCATGGCCCCATGAAGACCGCGACCGAATGGAAACGCGAACACGACACTGGTGACCGAGTTATACGGGACATCAAAATCAGACAAGCCGCGATTAAGTCCCGGCAGGAATGGCGTGACTACCGCAACAGACGATGAATATCCAGCTGTCGCATTCGTGGAGCCCTGAGACGATGCGGTGTCGATGCTCTTGCTCCAGGTAAACGACTCCTGAACCTGAACGCTTTGACGCCACGACCGCTTCAGACTCAGCTGCAGGCCGTGATAATACGAATCCGCATTCCAGGTGTCGGTCGTATTGATCGCCGAGAAATTGGGATTAAGACGCTTTGAGCCAGCAGGAACTATCCATCCCGTCGGCGTCTGTACAGGCATTGCGACATTCATGTTGCGTTCGACCAAAGGCAGGTGAATGCCGCGTGAACCGGCATAGCCAGCCTCCGCGATCCACCCGGAGATCTGACGTTGCAGATCGAGATCCCACTTCAGGCTGTACGCCCGCGGCGGGTTGGGATCGACGTAAGCCGTTCGGAGATTCTGGATCTGAAGCAACGGAAATGCCCCTCCCGGAAAGGAGCCCAGTGGAGGCGCCGTCGTTACACCTTGATTGAAGAGAGGAGTCGAGCGGTCCAGCGGAGTATCGAAGAGCCAGAGCAGCGGCAGCGAGTCGAATACTCCGAAGCCGGACCGGATTGAAGTCTTTCCATCCTTGAATGGATCCCACACAACCCCGACCCGCGGCCCGAAGTTTCTCAGCGTCGGATTGTGATCCAGGATGGGACCGCCAACCTTGACCACGGGATCCGTCGGATTGTGCAACAGTGCGACCTTTCCGTTCACTTCGGCGGGTATTGTCAGGTACTCGTAGCGGAGTCCAAGATTGATCGTGAAATTCGATTTCCAGCGAAAGTCATCCTGCAGGTAGCCGGCGAGGAGCGTTTGCCTGAGACCGCGCCGCGTGTCCGACCCCGGATACAGCCCGGCAAAACTCGAAGGACGATTGATGAGAAAGTCCGACAGCGATCCGAAGGTGAACTGTCCACCGTTCAGCTGCGGAATATCGAAGTTGTATTGCATTCTTTCCAGGTTGATTCCCATCTTCAGCGAGTGCGCGCCCATCGTGACGTACAGATCCTGGTGCGCCTGATAGGAATTGAAGATCAGCGAAGTGATGTTCGTTGCACCCGGGCCATTGCCCGTGAACGAAATACCCGGAACCGAAATGGCACCGATGTTCAGCCCGGAGATGAATCCAAGGGATGGATCCTCCAAAAGCGGGTTCATGACTTTTGTAATCACGCCGCTGTTGGTGGCGCTCCGCGAGAAACCAATTCCGCTGACGCTGAGCACGGAAGGGCTGACGATGTGCGTATAGGAAAGTGCCGTCATTTGCTTGCGCGAAGTATCCGCCGTGCGCTTGACAAGAAAGCCATCCGGCGAATCGGACTTCGCGTTATCGAAGTAATACGTTCCGCTCAAACTGCCGGTATTGGACACTTTGTGATCGATCTTTCCCAGAATGTAACGGCCGGTGGACGGCGTGTTGCGTGCGGTAATGAACTGGCCCGTATCTCCAGCGCCGAGCAGCGAGCCATTGGGCAGAGGCATCAGAGGGAAGATTCTTGCGATGGAGGGATCGATGGAAACCGTTCCAGTGGAAAGCTGGCCGAGTCTGGCAGGCGCGGAAAGTGTGTTGGTGATTGCCGTCGTTCCCAGAAATTGATTCAGTCCTTCGAAATTGGCAAACCAGAATGTGCGATTCCTGCGGATCGGCCCGCCGCCGGAAGCGCCGAATTGATGTCTTCGGAACGATGGCTTCGTGCTGGGGTCGAAGAAGTTTCGCGCGTCCGCCGCGCTGTTGCGGCCGAAGTAAAACAGAGTTCCGTGGATGTCGTTGGTACCGGACTTTGTGACGGCGTTGATTACGCCACCCGTCGCGCGCCCGTATTCCGCGGAGTAATTGTTGGAGACTACCGAAAATTCGCGCACCGCCTCCACACCCATGTTCGTACCGAGGATGCTTCCGGGAGTGGAGTTGGAGTTGTCGTTGACGCTGACTCCATCGAGGCGAAAATCGTTCTCGGTGGGACGTGCGCCGGAGATCGTCATTTTCGTACCGCTGCCGTCGCGTCCTGCACCGCCGCCTCCGGCGATCGTGGAGATACCGGGCTGCAGGGCCGCCAGTTGAGTCCAGTCGCGTCCATTCAAAGGCAATTCGCGAATGGTGGTGCCGTCAACTTCACGGCTAACCGTCGATACCGCCAGATCGACAGAGGGATCGTCGGAGACCACACTAACGGTTTGCGCTCCGCCTTCGGGATGCAACTGAAAGTCGAGCACCAGTTCTCCACCAACGGTGAGCTGAATGTTCTGCTTTGAGTTGACGGTGAATGACGGCATTGCAACGGTAATTTCGTAGATTCCGGGCTGCAGATTCGGCGCCTGATATCCGCCAATTTCATTGGTCAGCAGTGCTCGCGTGATACCGGTCGCCGTGTTTTTGATCGTGACGGATGCTCCGGGAATCACGCCACCTGTCGTATCGGTGACTTTGCCGAGCAAGGTGCCGCCTGTGGTCTGTGCGGAAGCGGAGGCGGACGCGATCAATGCCAATACCATCAATACAACGGCCAGTCCGGCAACACGCAAAGCCAGCCTGCAAATCGGGCCACAAATGAATTTGATTTGCATAAAAACGCTCCTCCAGTGCGGAACAGATTCGCGAAGGAATTATGAAAATAGAAGACAGCCTTGGGTCTTCGCTCGAATCGTTGAAGTGACTGCAGAGTCACCAGAAACGTTTGATGGATTGGACGTGGATGCTAATCCAGTGAATGATTAGCGAATCGCGAGCAGAATAGAACCGACAAGAATACTCAGTCAACAGACAAGAATGTCTATCCAATGCCATTTGTGTAGCATTGTCGAAGTTTGCCGCCATTGGCCTTAAACTCTACGCATGCGAAGACATTTCTTACTTCCGCTGACCACACTCGCCGCTGCAATGACGCTGACGCTGTTTGCCGCCGCTGCAGCAAAGACACTCGACATTTATTTCATCGACGTGGAAGGCGGCCAATCGACGCTGATTGTCACACCGGAGGGAGAATCGCTTCTGGTGGATACGGGATTTGCTGGCCAGGGATTCAATGACACCTTGACCAACCATGGACGTGATGCCCGTCGCATCATTGCTGCCGTGCATGATGCGCGCCTGCAGCGCCTCGATTATTTATTGATCACGCACTTTCACGGCGATCATGTCGGCGGTGTGGTCGATGTGGCCGCGCAGATTTCGATCGATACTTTCATCGACCATGACACTGTTCCCGATGACGCCGATCGAGGCGTTCCCGGAACATTGGACGCATTCAAGCTCTATGCCGGGGTGCGTGACAAGGCGCGCCGCCACATCGTCGCAAAGCCAGGGGATCGCATCTCGTTGAAAGGCGTCGATGCGACCATAGTCAGTTCCGCTGGAGAAACGATTCGCACTGCATTAAGTGGAGGCGGTACGCGCAACGCGACGTGCGCGTCTCCGTTCGTTGCCGCCAATGAAACTCGGGAGAACCCCCGATCCACTGGGTTCGTATTGCAGTCGGGGAGCTTTCGTTTCGCGGATCTGGGAGATCTGAGCGGCCAGCCGCTGTCGGATCTTTTCTGCCCGACGGATCTACTGGGTGCGGTGGACGTCTATCTGGTCGCACACCACGGTGGCAACGATGCTGCGGTTCCCGCTGCATTCTCTGCATTGAAACCACGTGTCTCCATCTTCAACAACGGAGAAACCAAAGGCGGTGGCGCAGATACTTTCAAACTGCTGCATTCGCTCACCGGAATTGATGTCTGGCAGTTGCACCGAACACGCAACGCCGGAGCGGTGAACTTTGAGGAAGAACATATCGCCAACCTCGACGAAACCACGGGTCACTGGCTCAAGCTCAATGCCAACTCCGACGGATCTTTTACTTTGACCAACGGCCGGACCGGAAAAACAAAGAGCTATCCCAAGGCGGCCCGGTAAAACTGTAGGCGCGGTCTATCGAGGTGTGAGGGAATGCGACTCCCCAATGTAGGGGCGGTCTATGACCGCCCGCAATTTTGAGGAAAGCAGTCCTTTCAATATGTGGGCGGTCTATGACCGCCCCTACATTGGGGAGTCGCATTGCCTCACACCTAATAGAACGGTAGTTCTATGGCGCCGGTTCGATTTTCAGTAGTGCGCCGGGGTCTTCGTCAGTCAGGAGATAAAGCAAACCGTCCGGCCCTTGCCGCACATCGCGAATGCGCTGGTGCAGATCGACGAGAAGCTGTTCGCGGCGCTGTTCTCCCTTGTCGTTGAAGACAATCCGTTGCAGATGGCCGGTGCCGCTAATGCGGCCAACGGTCATCGATCCCACGAACAGATTGTTTTTCCATAAAGCGATCTTGTCTGACGTGTAAAACGCCAGACCCGACGTGGTAATGGAAGGAACCCAAAAAAGCGTGGGAAGCACCATGCCTTGAGGCACAGGCCGCTCATTCAACGGCGTTCCGTCATAGTCGTGGCCATAGGTCACCAGCGGCCAGCCATAGTTTTTACCAGGCTGGATGATGTTCACTTCGTCGCCGCCTTGCGGGCCGTTTTCGGTTTCCCACAACGCGCCGGTTGTGGGATGAAACGCGAGGCCAAGCACCGTGCGATGCCCAATGGAGTAGATCTCCGGACGGTACCCTGTCTTGCCCACAAACGGATTGTCCTTCGGAATCGTTCCATCATCGTTGATGCGAAGGATCTTTCCGGCATCGTTCATCGGATCCTGCGGCGCCTTTTCGTCACGATGGTGTGACGAACTCATGAAGAGTGTTCCGTCCGGTGCAAAGAGAAGACGCGAAGCATCGCCACCGTTTAGATCCATCCACGGTTCCGCCACAAAGATCTCCTTCACATCGACAAGGGCCTTGCCATCGAAACGGCCACGCGCCACCGCTGTGGAGTACACCTGAGACTGCGCGCCCGGCTTGGGCTTCGACGTGTTGTAGGCGAGATAGACCAGACCGTTCTGCGCGAAACGCGGATGCAGCGCGATATCCAGCAGTCCGCTGGTTCCTCCAACCTGCGCTTTCGGAACCCCTCCAATCGGCGTCGGATCAAGCACGCCGTTGTGCAGAATACGAAGCTGTCCTCCACGTTCTGTGATCAGCATGTCGCCGTTGGGCAGCCACGCCATGCTCCAGGGATGAGAGAGCCCGGGTCACGACCGAGACCGTGATCTTCGTCCCGCGTTCCGATGTCGTGTAGTTCCACGGACCAGAACCAAGTGAGTTCGCGCCGCGCTGCTGCGCCACGCAGACTGCAGCGATGGACAATACGAGCACTGCAATGAATCGCGTCGTTGTTTTCATGGGCGCAGATTTTATCGCGTGCACCGCCCAAACCATGAATATTTCGGCAAAACCTGATACGGTAGCGGGCCAAACGGATGGAGGAATCCATGAGCATCAACCGTCGTAGCGCAATCGGGGGAATCGCAGCCATTGCCATGTCAGGACTCGCAACATCGGAATCCCAGTCGCAATCCGGAGCACGTCGGGTCCGGAAAATTGCAACCGAAGAAGCCTGCTGCATTCCGGAAATCGCAGAACGATATGCAAAACTGTCGCGCGGCAGCGGAGACAGTCTTTATTTGAAACTGATGAAGAGTGTCTACGACGCTCCCGCGAATGCGCCCAGTGACTTGCTGCCTCAGTTGCTGGATTTCGACGCCGGACGACTGAAAGTAATGGACGACAACAAGGTCGACATTCATCTGCTGTCGCAGACGGCGCCGGGAGTTCAAATGTTCGACGCCGACACGGGAACAGCGATGGCCGCGCTCTCCAACGACCGCATCGCCGAAGCCGTGCGCAAGCATCCGACGCGATTCGCAGGTTTGGCAACCGTTGCGCCGCAGGATCCGAAACGCGCGGTTCTCGAAATGGAACGCGCCATCCGCGTACTGAAACTCAACGGATTCATCATCAATTCCCATACCAACAATGAGTATCTGGACCTGCCCAAATTCTGACCGATCCTGGAGGCCGCAGAGGCTCTCGACGCTCCGCTTTACATTCATCCGCGGGCGCCATCCGATGGCATGGCCGCGCCTTTTCGCGACTATCGTCTCGAAGCAGCCGTCTGGGGATATGGCGTCGAAGTCGGTACACACGCAGTGCGGCTGATGATGAGCGGCGCATTGGACCGCTTTGAAAAACTGAAAATTGTCATCGGACACATGGGCGAAGCCCTGCCGTTCTGGTTATGGCGCCTGGATTTCATGGGAAACCCGGCGCGCGGCCGCAGCCCGCAAAAACTGTTGCCGAGCGAGTATTTCCGGAAGAATTTCGCCATCACGACCAGCGGCGTCGAAGATCCACTGGCATTGCGCTACTCCATCGACAAAATCGGACTCGACAACATCATGTGGG
>JBGPBY010000166.1:0-12892 GCA_041481485.1 Terriglobia bacterium | reverse complement strand
CGCTGACATTGCCGTCTACCAGGAGCTGGCGAAGGGACTTGAACCCCCGGCCTGCTGATTACAAATCAGCTGCTCTACCAACTGAGCTACGCCAGCATCGACAAAACTCTTACACTAACACACGGATTCAGGCGTTTCAACAATACCTTGATTTTTATACGTCACCGGCGTGCCGCTGGAAGGATAGCATTGCCCCTCCTGGCCAGGGGCAATCAACTACTCTCCCTCTTATCTCCGTATCCCTTATCTCCGCCTTTCCTCTGCCTAAGAACTTCGTACAATACAATCCCCGCGGTCACGGAAACATTCAGCGACTCGACCTTTCCCAACATCGGCAGGCGCACAACGGCATCGCAGTGCTCGCGCACAAGCCGCCGCAAACCGCGATGTTCACCGCCAAAAACCAGCGCGACCGGAACATTGAAATCAAATTCGGTCCAGAGCTGTCCACCAGCGGCATCAACGCCGACAATCCATACGCCTTTTTCTTTGAGGCCATCCAGGAAAGTCACCAGATTCCCTGCACGCACAATGGGAACGTGTGCCAAAGCTCCAGCTGACGCTTTAGCGACAGTCGCACTTAGTGGCGCCGAGTGTCTTTCAGGCACAACCACGCCGGAAGAATGACTCGCTTCGGCGGTTCGAATGACGGCGCCCAGGTTATGAGGATCTTCCACACCATCCAAAACAACGATGCAGGGACGTTCCGATAGAAACAGGACATCTGCGCTCGAATACGAATATTCACCACAGGATGCAACAATTCCCTGATGTGATGCCCGTGGCGCCAGGCGATCCAGCACGGCGCGATCTTCACGAAGCAACGGAACTCCCCGTCGTCGCGCCAGATCGATCACTTCCTGAAGTTTCGGTGATCGAGTCTCCCGTCCGATATAGATTCTTTCGATCGGTGGGGTTCCTGCTGTCAGTGCCTCAAACACTGCGTGAACACCACAGATCTGATTAGCCATATCGCACCAGAAAATCTCTGACGCGATCCCTGCACCGGGCGACATGATGCAGATCGTATTTCGCCGCGGTTTCGATCAATGGAATCAGCTTGTCGAGTTCAGGGCCCGACGACTTCATGGTAAGAGCGGCGCGAACGGGATGAAACAGTTGTTTGCCTTTACGTTTGCTCGATTCCTTGAGTTTCCCGGCGATTTCGCGAAATTGTGCTGTTGTCAGCTGGTCTCTGGAATCGAGCTCGGCCAGGAACTGCCGCAACATTTCAATAGCTCCGGAATCGCCCAATGTGTCCTGGATATCGGACGAATCCTCCAGCGAGAACTCGAGCATTTGAGTCAGGCGGTCTGGAATCTCCGACACTTTGTCCACAGTGGGAACGACGGTATCCATCACCATGGCCATCCAGGAATCGCCTTCAGCCTGCGGCATCCAATCGGAACGCTGCAGTTCCCGAGACACCAATTCACCCGCGGCGGGGCTGGTTTTCAAATAATGGCGATTAATGAAGTTCAGCTTGTGGGTGTCGAATACCGCAGGACTTTTGTTCACGCGGTCCAGGCGAAACTGCCGGATCAATTCGTCGCCCGGCAGAATTTCGCTGCCTTCCGAGACCGGGGACCAGCCGAGGAGCGATATGTAGTTCATCATGGCTTCGGGAAGATATCCGGCTTCGCGAAACTGCGAAACGGCGGTAGCGCCGTGCCGTTTGCTCAGTCTGGTGTGATCCGGCCCCAGAATCGTGGAAAGGTGCGCAAATTCCGGCAGCGGCATATCGAGTGCTTCGTATATCAAAACCTGCTTGGGAGTATTCGATAAGTGATCATCGCCGCGAATCACATGAGTGATTTTCATCATTGCATCATCGACGACGACGGCGTAGTTGTACGTTGGCCATCCGTCAGATCGCAAAAGAATGGGATCGCTGATGACGTCGGAGGCAAATTCCATGTCGCCGTGGACGATATCGCGAAATCGAATAACGCCGCTGCGGACCCGGAGTCGAACCACCGCAGGATCGTTGGCAGCGAACCGTTTCTGAATATCACTTTTTGAAAGATCACGGCAGGTACCGGGATATTTCCAGAATTCGCCGGACTGCCGGGCCGCTTCAGCCGCCTGATCCAGTTCCTGCTCCGAACAAAAACACCAGTACGCGTGCCCTTTCTCAATCAGGTGCTCGGCATGAGTCCTATAGATCTCGCGACGTTCCGACTGCCGATACGGTTCGAATGCGCCGCCAATATCGGGACCTTCATCCCAATCCAGACCGAGCCAGCGGAGATCTTCGTATATCTGATCTTCGAATTGGCGCTCCGAACGTTCCTGATCGGTGTCCTCGATTCGAATGAGGTAAGATCCTCCGAGGTTCCGCGCAAACAACCAGGCGAACAATCCGGTCCTGACATTGCCAACATGAAGCAGCCCTGTCGGGCTGGGTGCAAATCGAGTTCGAATCATCTGGAACTATTCTATCGGAATGATTGCCGCAACGGCCTGGGCAGCAATAGCCTGTTCGGTACCCACCAGCCCGAGACCTTCCATCGTCTTTGCCTTCACCTGAATCTGGCCTGGAGTAATTTCCAGCGCCCTGGCCATCATTGCTGTCATTGCAGAAAAATATGGGAGCAGCTTTGGTCGTTCTGCAAGGATGTTGGAGTCGATGTTTCCGATGACGAAACCATGCTGGCGTACGAGTTGTGCCGACTTCTCGAGGAATTGCAGACTCGATGCGCCCTTCAGACTCGGATCCGTGTCTGGGAAAAGTTCCCCGATATTGCCTATGCCGGCTGCACCAAGCAGTGCATCCGTTACGGCGTGGCAAAGAACGTCTCCGTCCGAATGGCCAATTAATCCCAGATGGTGCGGAATAACGACGCCTCCCAGCACCAGTGGAGTGTTCGGGCCCAGCCTGTGAAGATCGAACCCGATGCCAACCCTCACATTCACTTTGAAACTTGTTCCTCTTCGAACAGGACTCTCGCCAGCACCAGATCCGTAGGACGGGTTATCTTAATGTTGCGTTCGGAACCTCTCACGATGGAAACCGGCCGCCCGATTCGTTCGACGAGACTCGCCTCGTCGGTTCCGTAATACTCGTCCTTTTTTGCGCGCTCAAAAGCTTCGCGGAGGATCTCCGTCCGAAATGCCTGAGGCGTCTGAGCGAGGACGAGGTGCTCTCTGGCGAGCGTGGCATCAATGAAATTCCGCGTCACCTGCTTGACGGTGTCCACGACAGGTATCGCCAGGATCGCCGCGCCATCTTTGTCTGCCTTATTAATGACCGCTTCGATTTCTTCCATGGTGACGAAGGGCCTTACTGCATCGTGAACTGCAACAAGTGTGACATCGGACTGCAGATGCTGGAGCGCAATCGACACCGAATCCTGCCTGCGATCCCCGCCTTTGATTACGGAAACGGATTTTGAAAATCCCGCATCATTCACCAGGGCCCGAATTTCTTCGACAGTCTCTCGCGGCGCGGCAACGATGATGTTATCGACGATTTTGCAGGATTCGAATTTCCGGATGGTATGAATCAGAATGGGCGTTTTGTCGAGCAGGAATAACTGCTTGGGGCGATCTGCCTTCATTCGGCGTCCGCTGCCCGCTGCAGCAATGATGACGGTTACTTTCATCCACTGTAGGCGCGGTCTGTGACCGCGCACATTCTCGATTTCATGCAAATCGCGCGGTCATAGACCGCGCCCACAGGCAAAGGGGAATTCACATCCAAGTCCTTTATTGCGATACCTCGGTGTGCGCTGGACGGTCGGGCCCATTGGAGCGTTCTTCCCGTGCCCCATGGTGAACTGCTTCGCTGCGCTGCTTCTCTTCATATTTCCCGAAAATCATCTTCCCTGCAGTTGTCTGCAGAACGCTGGTAACTGACGAGTCCACCGTCTTGCCGATCATCTTTCGAGCGTTATCCACAACGACCATGGTACCGTCGTCCAGATAAGCGATCCCCTGATTGAATTCCTTTCCTTCTTTAAGGATGAACACCTTCATGCTCTCACCCGGCAAATATACCGGCTTCAGAGCATTCGCCAGTTCATTGATATTTAATACTTCAACGCCACGAAGCTGGGCTACCTTGTTCAGATTGAAATCATTGGTAACAATCTTGGCTTCAAACTCCCGGGCCAGTTCGATGAGTTTCATATCCACTTCCCGTACGGCAGGGTAGTCGTTTTCGACAAACTGTACGGTGAGGCCGGCCATCTTCTGAATCTTCTGCAAAATATCGAGGCCGCGCCGCCCTCGATTCCGCTTGAGCGCATCGGCGGAATCCGCCACCTGCTGCAGTTCGCGCAGCACGAAATGGGGAATTACGAGAATTCCGTCGAGAAAACCGGTTTCGCAAATATCGGCAATACGGCCGTCAATAATGACGCTGGTATCGAGAATTTTGTAGATCTTTTTGACCGGCCGTTCGCCGCCGAAAATGCCTCCCAGCGCCGACAGATTGAGATAGTCACCCTTGTTCGCGCCGACCACGAGCCCGACATAAGTCATCAGAAGAAGAATAAATATCTTTATGAAGGACAGGGAGCGCTGGTCGAAACCCAGCGTATTCAAAATCATGCTGATCAGTGTGGCACCGACGATCGCCATCAACGAACCGATGGCAGCGCCAATCAGCCGTTTAAGAGTCGCGCGTTTGAGTCGATGTTCGAAATAGATAATGGCAAGCGCGCATCCTAAACCGAGTGGAATGGTCCGGACCCCGCCGAGATTAAAAGGTTTGATGAAATAGGCGGCGAGGGTCAACGTAACGGCAAAAATGATGCGGACAACTGCTATATCAAGAACGTAGTTCTGCTCTTTTTGAACGTCGATCTCAGTGGAGATTTTAGGCGGAGATGTGGATGTTTTACTTTCGTTTCCTTTCATGGAAGCGTACCTCTCAACGCAGGTGCGCCCTGCGTGAGGTTCATACTATCCGAAAAGACATGACTGTGCTTCCTGAATATTGCGTACGGGAACGATTTGGATCTTGCCATCTGATTCATCGTTAAGGCTTTGGGCAGGCATCACTGCGGTTGTGAAGCCAAGCATCGCCGCCTCTTTCAAGCGCAATCCCGGAAACATGGCGGGACGAATCTCTCCTCCCAGTCCAACTTCTCCGAATACGGTTGTCGAAGCATTGACGGGCCTGTTAAAAAGGCTCGAAAGAATGGCCGCAGCAATCGCCAGATCGGCAGCCGGTTCTTCAACCTCCAAACCGCCGGCAACATTAAGGTAAATGTCCTGGTCCCACAAATTGACGCCCAGGCGCTTTTCCAGTACCGCGGAAATCAACGCCAGACGCTGCGGGTCGACTCCAGTAGCAAGCCTGCGCGGAGCACCAAAGTGAGTGCGCGACACCAGGGCCTGAATTTCCACAAGCAGAGGCCGGGATCCCTCAACACAAGCCAGAACAATGGAACCGGGGGTCATTGCCTGCGAGTTGGACAGGAATAAGGCGGAAGGCTTTTCCACCGGACGAAGACCAGATCCCGCCATTTCAAATATTCCAAGCTCGTTTGCCGGACCGAACCGGTTCTTGATGGTCCGCACAATGCGGTGCGGATGCTGACGCGGTCCCTCGAAATACAAAACCGTGTCCACAATATGCTCCAGCGCCTTTGGTCCGGCCAGAGCGCCGTCTTTGGTCACGTGTCCAATCAGGAAGACCGGCACGTGTTTCCGTTTGCACCAGAACAAAAGCTGCGATGCCACGTCTCGAACCTGACCAATGCTGCCCGGCGCCATTTCGAGCTTTTCGCTGAATGTGGTCTGGATCGAATCAATAATGACAACCGCGGATTCCATGGTCTCGGCGCAGTAAAGAATTTTTTCGATGCACATTTCCGGATAGATGTGCAGCTGACCGGGCGCAATTTTCAGTCGCTCGCCGCGCATGTGAATTTGCTGGGCGGATTCCTCGCCTGAGGCATACAAGACTTTGGCGTTCGTTGAAAGCCGCGCAGCTACATCCAGCATCAGCGTGGACTTTCCAACTCCGGGATCGCCTCCAAGCAGAATCAGAGCTCCAGGAACAACACCACCCCACAGGACCCGGTCGAATTCTGCAACTCCAGTCGGCATGCGAGGCGTATCCGGAGTGGTGATTTCATCAAATCGAACGGGCGAAGAGTCCCAGGTTCTGGTAAGTGCGGCATCGCTGGTCGCGGCAAGGATTCGTTCTTCGACAAATGAATTCCATTCCTGACAGGAGGGACATCGCCCAATCCATTTTGGGGAGCTGTGGCCACAGCTCTGGCATGCATACTGCGTCTTCGCCTTCAAGATCAGTAGCCTTCGAGCAGATTGTCGAACTTGGTGTATTGCTTGAGGAAGGCCACTTTCACCACGCCTGTCGGGCCATTGCGCTGTTTGGCAATGATCAGTTCGGCGCGGCCGGCATTCTCCTCATCCGGCCGGTACACTTCTTCGCGGAAGATGAATGCCACAACATCGGCATCCTGTTCGATGGAACCCGACTCGCGCAGATCCGACAACTGTGGCCGATGATCTCCCTGCCGTTGCTCTGGAGCGCGGCTCAACTGAGACAGCGCAATCACCGGTACGTTGAGTTCTTTTGCCAGGGCCTTGAGCCCGCGGGAAATTCCCGAAATTTCCTGGACGCGATTTTCGAAGCGCCCGTATCCGGACATCAACTGAAGATAGTCGACGATCAACAGGCTCAATCCGTGTTCCGCTTTCAGCCGGCGGGCTTTGGCTCGCATTTCCATAACCGTCAGCGTAGAGGAATCGTCAATGTGCAGAGGCGCCCGGGCGACGACTGCCAGTCCTTCAATGAGACGGCTGTAGTCCTCTCTGGCCAGATATCCGGTGCGAACCTTGTGGGCATCGACCATGGATTCGGCGCAAAGAAAACGCATCAGCAGCTGCTCTTTGGACATTTCCAGACTGAAGATTCCCACACCCTGAGCTTTGCGCACGGCGATGTGGTGGGCAAAATTCAGAGCAAGCGCAGTCTTGCCCATTGATGGCCGCGCTGCAAGGATGATGAGATCGCCAGCCTGCAGACCTGCCGTCATGCGATCCAGATCCGTGAAACCGGTGGCCACGCCGGTGATCATCTCTCGTTCGGAATACAACTTATCGATCAGAGCTTTTGCGGTGCCCTGCATTTCATTGACCGACACGAACCCCGATTTCACGCGCTTTTCCGAAAGGGCGAAAAACGCCTGCTCTGCCCGGTCCAGAACCTGTTCTGCAGGCTCGGCCTGATCGAAGCAGTCGGCCATGATTTTGTTCGTAGAACCGATCATCTGCCGGAAAAGAGATTTTTCCTGGATGATTTTGATGTAGCTGTCCGTGTTGACCAGGTGGGGGATACCTTCGAGCAGTCCTGCCAGATACATGACGCCGCCAGCGCTTTCCAGCGATGACGCCCGTATCAGGGACTCCTGAATGGTAATGAGATCGACAGTTTGCGATCTCTCCATCAACTCGAGCATGTGCCGGAAAATCACACGATGCGAATCGAAGTAAAAATCTTCCGGGCGGAGGAACTCCACTACCCGGTAATAGTTCTCGTTGTTGACTAGAATCGAACCGAGCAGCGACTTCTCGGCATCGATGTTGTGGGGCAAAGATCTTTCCAGAGCAGTTCGAGACATAGGGTTTGCGGAGATGACCGCGGCTAAACTCTATACCAGTTCCTGAGAGTCAACGGATCGCCGCAGCTGCATGCGTGACTATGCTTCAATTTCCGGATTCACTTTCAGCTTGACGCATTATCTTGAAAGGAAAAGGAACTGTAGTCGCGGTCATAGACCGCTGTGAAGGAATGCGATTCCCATCAAGAAATCCCTCTCCCAACGGGAGAGGGGGCCGCGCAGCGGCCGGTGAGGGGTACCGCAAGTAACAATATTTACTTGCGGTACCCCTCACCCGGCCTTCGGCCGCCCTCTCCCGTTGGGAGAGGGCTTTCCTGATTCGCATTCCTTCACAACTTGTATGACCGAGCGCGAATCGACAGTAACAGGAGCATCCATGCCTGACGTTCCAAGTATCGGACAATTGTCTCTGATCATCGCTCTGTGTGTTGCAGCTGTTCAGGCCTCAATCCCAATAGTTGGAGCTGCGCGCAACCGGCAATCGTGGATCGCCGCGGCCGTCCCACTGGCCCAGTGGCAATTCATATTCGTCGCCCTTGCGTTCTTGTCGCTGGCCTACTGTTTCGTCACCAATGATTTCAGCGTCCTCAATGTGGCGCGAAACTCCAATTCCGAACTTCCTCTCAACTACCGTCTCGCGGCAACGTGGGGCTCTCACGAAGGCTCAATCCTGCTCTGGGTTTTCATACTCGCGTTCTGGACAGCCGCGGTGTCGGTCTTCACGCGGCATCTTGAAAGAGTGGTCGTTGCCCGTGTCCTGGGCGTGATGGGATTCATCAGCGTTGGATTTCTCCTGTTCATCCAGATCACGTCAAATCCATTTACACGCCTGCTTCCTGTGCCGGCAGATGGAAATGATCTCAATTCGCTTCTTCAGGATCCCGGCATGGTGGTTCATCCGCCCATGCTGTATATGGGCTATGTCGGATTCTCCGTGGCCTTCGCATTTGCAGTTGCAGCGCTTGCCGGCAATCGTCTGGATGCGGCATGGGCACGATGGTCCCGCCCCTGGACTCTCGCCGCCTGGACCTTTCTGACCTGCGGCATCGCGCTCGGCAGCTACTGGTCCTATTACGTACAGGGCTGGGGCGGCTGGTGGTTTTGGGATCCCGTCGAAAATGCATCGTTTATGCCATGGCTCGCCGGTACGGCACTGATTCATTCGCTGGCGGTAACGGAAAAACGAGGCGCGTTCAAGGCATGGACAGTTCTATTGGCAATTGCCTCGTTCTCGCTAAGCCTGCTCGGCACATTCCTGGTGCGGTCAGGTGTGCTGACATCGGTGCATGCCTTTGCCACGGATCCGAAGCGCGGCATATTTATTCTGTGTTTTCTTGCCATCGTCATCGGCGGATCGCTTCTGCTCTATGCATGGCGCGCAAGAACCATGAGCGCTGGAGCGTCATTCGCTCCCATTTCCCGGGAATCTTTGCTTCTATCCAATAATGTATTGCTTGCTGCCGCTGCAGCGTCGGTTCTGCTCGGCACCATGTATCCCCTGATTATCGACGCACTGAACCTCGGCAAACTTTCCGTGGGCCCCCCGTATTTCAATTCGGTTTTTGTCGCAATCATGACACCCGCAATATTCCTTCTGGGTGTTGGCCCAATCGCAAGGTGGAAGAAGGCCGAACTCCCGGAGCTCGCACGTCGTCTGAGATGGGCATTCGCAGTGAGTGTGATCGCCGGACTTTCGATCCCATTCGTTGTGGAATGGAAACCGCTTATTAGCCTGGGCCTGACCCTCTCCATATGGATCGTGTCGACCGCCATCGTCAGTTTTGCCGATAAATTCAAAGCAGCCGGGGCGCGAAGTATCCTGCAACGTATCCGGACAGTACCGCGCAATTACTACGGCATGCAGCTCGCCCACATCGGCGTGGCCGTAACGATCGCCGGAATCACGCTGGTGACGGGATACGAAGTGCAACAGGATCTTCGATTGAATGTTGGAGATTCAACGGAGATCGGTGGCTATCGATTTGATTTTCACGGCGTCGCATTTGCGGGAGGACCGAATTACGATGCCATTCGCGCAGAGATAGACGTCTTTCAGAATGGAAAGCAGATTCTTCGAATGTATCCGGAAAGACGGACATACCATGCCTCTGGAAACGATATGAAAAGCGCAGCCATCGACAGCGGCGTTTTTCGGGACCTGTTCGTCGCACTGGGAGACCCGATTGAAGGCACCGACGCGTGGAGCTTCCGAATTCAATACAAACCGTTCGTGGACTGGATCTGGGCCGGCGCCTTGTTTATGGCGATTGGAGGAGCCCTGGCATTCAGTGATCGACGTTACAACCCGGCGGCGAAGTCGATCGGGCTTCGGGAGGCCGCATGAAATTTACGGTTCCGATTATTATTTTCGGCGTACTTGTGGTTTTCCTTGGAATCGGACTTCGCCTCGATCCTCGTCTCTTGCCGTCGCCATTGATCGACAGAACGGCACCTGAATTTCACCTATCGCAGCTCGACGAACCCAGCCGCACCTTTTCTCCCACTGAACTGCGTGGACAGGTCTGGCTTCTGAATACATGGGCATCGTGGTGTGTATCGTGCCGACAGGAGCATCCGCTCCTCCTGGCTCTGGCTCGATCGGGCACAGTACCGATCTATGGTCTCAATTATAAGGACAATAGATCGGACGCTCTGCAATGGCTGAAGAATATGGGAAATCCGTATGTTATTAATGTTCAGGATTCCAATGGACGTGTCGGCATGGACTATGGCGTTTACGGCGTTCCGGAAACGTATTTGATCGATAAGACGGGGGTCATCCGCTTCAAACAGATTGGACCACTCAACGTAGAGACGCTCGAAAAGACCGTCATGCCGCTGGTGCGGAGTCTGAATTCGTGAAATCGGCAGTACTGCTCCTGACGCTTCTGACGCCCTCTGGCAATGACCCGGCGCTGGATCAGCGTGTTCTTGCACTCTCCCGGCAGTTGCGTTGTCTGGTGTGCCAGAACGAATCCCTTGCCGACTCGCAGGCGGAACTCGCATCGGACCTGCGGAAGGAAATCCGTCAGCAAATGGTACAGGGGAAAAACGAAGAGGAGATCAAAGCATTCCTCACCGCTCGATACGGCGATTTTGTGCTTTATCGTCCACCGCTTACACCCAGGACATATCTGCTGTGGTTTGCACCTTTCGGTGTAGCTGCCGTTGGACTCTACGCGTTTATTCGCATCGTCAGAACGCAGCGTTCCACGACGTTCTCCGGTAAGGACCACGAACGTGTGGAGACAATTCTCACAAATGGTGTCGGCACAAATATTGCAATCTATCGCGAGCAAATGGAATTCCTGAAAAACGAATTCGAAACCGGATCGTTCACCCGCGAGCAGTTTGAAATCGAAAGGAATGAACTCGAACAGCGCCTGCTCGAAGAGTGCGGCGGCCCCCTGTAGGCGCGGTCTATGACCGCGCGCGATCTGTCAGATCTGGAATAAATTCGAATTGAGCAACTGTAGGGGCGGTCTATGACCGCCCACAATTTTAAGGGCTGCAATGTGACAAATTGCGGGCGGTCATAGACCGCCCCTACATTGGGGAATCGCATTCATTCACAGCCTCGTAGACCTTCCCCACAGCCTCACAGTTCCAAACTATTCACCGCTTGTATAGACCGCCTCGCCTTGACACTCCTTCATCCCATTCCATAGAGTACTCGGCGTCGTCATTTCCGTCTGGAGTGTTTCATGAAGCGATATCGCAGGCCGGTTCTGACTGGGGTTTTCCTGCTTCTGGTTCCCATCGCGTCCGCGATGGCATTACCTAATTTTGTGGAAACCTACTCAAGCGATCCCATGGCCAAAATCAAGAATGGAGACTGCACGCTCTGTCATGAAAGTACACTTGGCGGCGCACGAAACCAGTTTGGTGACGCGTTCGGAGACAGTCTTCACGAAATCACTCCGATCATGCGGGCGCAGTTCCCAGGATATTTCACCTACCCGGTACTGAAGGTCAACGACAACCTGACCGTTCACTTCTCGGACCCAAACAAAAAGTATGTCGTCGTGGAATCCAATGGCCGAAAATTCGAAGTCGGCATCGAAGACATGACCGTGGACGGCAAGAAGGCCGTGACTCCCAAAGATTAATGACAAATTTAAATCACGATTACCGGGAGCGCCTCGCGCGTCTGGACACATGCCTCGTTTCCGATGCGTTGGACAAACTTGGATTAAATGGAGTGGTGGCGGGACTACTGCGTCTCTCGACGGACAAGCGAGTGGCAGGACCCGTCCTCACTGTTCGCCTGGAAGCGGCGAAGGGACGGGTCGCGGAACGTCATCTCTGCGCCGGTGCGATTGAAGCGGCACAGCCTGGCGAAATCATCGTCGTTGAACATCATTCGCGATCCGATTGCGCCGGCTGGGGGGGCATCTTGTCCCGCGCCGCCCGCATGCGTCAGATTGCAGGCGTGATCGTCGATGGAACCTGCCGTGATATCGACGAGAGCCGTGAACTTGGTTTTCCTGTCTTTGGGCGGGGCGCGGTTCCGGTCACGGCTCGGGGCCGGATCATTGAGGCTTCGTTCAATACGCCCGTCACCATCGGGTCCGTGACGGTGCGGCCCGGAGATTGGGTCATCGCCGATGGCAGCGGAGTGGTCTTCATGTCATCGGAAAACTTGAAAGTTATCGTCGAACAGGCCGAAAAACTCGCGGCCCGCGAGGCCGAATTGGTGGCCGATATCGAAGCCGGAACTCCCGTGGGTCAGGTGATGTCCAGGACCTATGAACACATGACTCAGAAGGAACCCCGCAGTGAGTAAACGTCGCAGCTTTGAAGTCCCCGGTATCGAACACGAGAATCCCATTCCCGCGGCCGCGCGCATCGGTCCCCTGATCATGAGCAGCGGGATCTTTCCGCGGGATCCCGCAACGGGTCAGCCGCCGGAAGGGATCGAGGAACAATGCGCCATGGTGTTCGCCAATATACGACGCGTGGTCGAATGCGCCGGCGGAACGACGGACGATATCGTTAAGATTACAGTCTGGGCGAAAGACCGGAAGACCAAAGCATTTGTGAACAAGGAATGGCTGGCGATGTTCCCCGATCCCCATTCGCGCCCTGCGCGTCACACTCTCGTGTATAACGACCTGCCGGGCAATATGCTGATCCAGTGCGATCTGACGGCATACGTGGAGCGGTAGGGGAAATTCCGGGACCCACTGTAGGCGCGGGCTATGTCCGCGCACGATATGACAGCCCCGCAATTTGCGCGGTCATAGACCGCGCCGACAGTGGGTCCCCGAATTTCCCCTTACTTTCCCAAT
>JBGPBY010000165.1:0-12918 GCA_041481485.1 Terriglobia bacterium | reverse complement strand
GTGAGGGGTACCGCAAGTAAAAATTGTTTACTCGTGGTACCCCTCACCGGCCGCTGCGCGGCCCCCTCTCCCGTTGGGAGAGGGATTTCTTGATACGTCCCCCGGCTTCCCCAGATTGCTCGCCCAACGGTGTCAGCGGCTTCGGCGATTCCGAACGGCCTCTGCAATGGAATGCAAGAGGGGTACGCTATCCTCCCAGCCAATGCAGGCATCGGTTATGCTTTGTCCGTAAGTGAGATCTTTCCCCGGAATCAGATCCTGACGGCCGGGCTTGAGATGGCTTTCAATCATGACGCCAAAAATCCTCCTATCGCCCTTCGTCAATTGCTCTGCAACGTTGCGGCCAACTTCAATCTGACGCTGAAATTGCTTCTGGCTGTTCGAATGGCTGAGGTCGATCATTACCTTTTCGGGAAGATTGCCGCCCATCAATTCTTTGCACGCCGCATCGACATTGGCCGCATCGTAATTGGGATGCCTGCCGCCGCGCAGAATAACGTGGCAGTCCTTGTTTCCGATTGTCGAAACGATGGCGGAATGCCCCGATTTCGTAACCGACAGAAAGTGATGCGGTTGCTGCGATGTGCGGATCGCGTCGACGGCAATTCTGAGATTTCCATCGGTGCCGTTCTTGAATCCGACCGCACAGGACAATCCCGACGCCAACTCCCGATGAATCTGGCTTTCGGTAGTGCGCGCTCCGATCGCTCCCCAGCTGACAAGGTCGGCAATGTATTGCGGAGAAATCATGTCCAGGAACTCCACTCCCGCGGGCACGCCCAGGTCGTTAAGCTCCAGCAGAAGACGGCGTCCAAGGCGCAGACCGTCGTTAATCCGGAAACTGCCATCCAGGTGAGGATCGTTGATCAGTCCCTTCCAACCCACCGTGGTGCGCGGTTTTTCAAAGTAAACACGCATCACGATCAGAAGGTCGGAGCCCAGCCGGTCCTTTTCAATTTTCAGGTTTTTTGCATACTCCATCGCGGCATTCGGATCGTGAATCGAACACGGGCCGATAATAACCAGCAGCCGATCGTCTTCCCCGGCCAGAATGCGATGGATTGCCTGACGGGTTTCATACGTCAATTTTGCGGCGTTTTCACTGAGTGGAAATTCCTGCATCACGGATGCCGGTGTCACCAGTTCTTTTATTTCCCGGATGCGCAGATCGTCGGTTTTAGGCAGCATAGGAACGAACATTATAGTCGCAGCCTGACCGGATTCGCCGTTGCCGATTGCATTTGGGGAGCCCTGACCTCTATCATTCATGGTTCGCTATTTTACGAAAGTACTCATAAGGAGATTCGATATGTCCAGAATCAACGGCGATAAAGGCCGCCATGACCGGCAACGCAAAGCCAAGCTGCATAACAGAGAGAAAATTCGGGAACTTCGCAAGTCTCTGGAAGCAGCGGCAGCGAAGCCGGGCAAAACAAAGTAAAGCTTTCTTCCTGCTGTAGGGTCGGTCTATGACCGCCCGCTATTTCTAAACCTGCGAAAATGTGGGCGGTCACAGACCGACCCTACAGCGCAAATCGCCTATACGTTATCGCGATCTTCCGCGTGACCGGCCTCGCGGCCCAAAACTTCTCCATGCGGAAGACCGTGAACCCGGTGCGACGGGGGCGCTGGGGCGCTTCCCATGCAGGGAAGCAATCATCGGCGAATGAAACGGATGGTCCTCGATTCGCGTCAATGACGAACCCGTCAGTTGTTCGATTCCCTTCAAAAACATAACTTCGGTTGCGTCGCAGAATGAAACCGCTGTGCCGACGGCGCCAGCGCGTGCGGTCCGCCCGATGCGGTGGACGTAACTCTCGGGATTGTTCGGCATTTCGTAATTGATGACATGGGAAATTCCCTCCACATCGATGCCGCGGGAAACAATATCCGTGGCCACAAGAATCGAAATCTTGCCGCGATCAAATGCGGCCAGCGCGCGTTGGCGGGCAGCCTGACTCTTGTTGGAATGAATGGTGTCGACGGAGATTCCTTCCCTGGCGAGTTGGGTTGCAAGCCGATTCGCCCGGTGCTTGGTTCTGGTGAAGACCAAAGCTCTACTTACGGCTTTGTCCTTTATCGTGTGAATCAGCAACGCGGCCTTGTGTCCCTGATCCACGAATAGCACGTGCTGCGCGATATTCAGTGAAACGGAAGCGGGTGGCGTGGTTGCGACCCGGACAGGGTTTCTGAGCATTTCTGAGGCAAGCGATTCAATTTCTCCGGACAAGGTGGCGGAGAACATCAGCGTCTGGCGTGTTGCCGAAGGAATTTCATCGACAATGTCGCGAACGTCGTCGATGAATCCCATATCGAGCATTCGATCGGCCTCATCAAGAACGAGAAATTCCACGCAATTTAACTGGAGTTCACGCTGGCCTAGAAGATCCAGCAGCCTTCCGGGAGTGGCGACAAGAATAGCAGGCTTGTTTCGCAGCGCTCTGATCTGGGTTTCCGCGGAAACTCCGCCGACTATACACGCCGTACGCATCGGCAGATGCCGTCCGTAGGCCTTGAAACTGGCCTCGACCTGCTGTGCAAGCTCACGCGTCGGTGTCAGCACCAGGGCACGAATGGCTCCGGGATTTCGAGGAGCACGAGCCTGCAGTTGCTCCAGAATGGGAACAGCAAAGGCTGCCGTTTTGCCTGTTCCAGTTTGCGCGGTCCCGATGATGTCGCGGCCGGCCAGAACTTCCGGGATTGCGCTGATTTGAATGTCGGATGGCGCTTCATATCCCTCTTCGTCCAGGGCGCGAAGGATGCATTTGTGAAGGCCGAGACTCTCAAAAGTATCGAGAATGGGGCCTAAATCAGCCCCAGGATTGGAAACCAAAAACGAATTTGTACTCATGTTCACCTGTTTTTAAACCGAGATAACAGCGACTCCATCTCGGATAGGCGCTCAAGATATGCCGAGGAGAAACGCGGGACATCATCGGACGGAATTCAAAAAACTGAAGGAAGGTCGGTTTCGGATGCAGAAACTTTATTCCCGGCCCTCGAGCCGGTTTGCAAAGTTGAGCGCAACCAGCAGCGGAGTCGACCTCCGCATTGAAGACCAGATTCAGTGTAGCATGGGGGAATTCGAAGCCGGGTCGTCAATTTCGAATCGATCTTTCGGAATAGCGGGGTGCCTTAGCATTTCCCTGCGGAGGTCGTGGTCGCTGGAAGGAAGCCCAGGATGAGCATGAACAACACATGGCCGTGCTTGTCGCACGCGAATTCGGCATGGTCAATTGCAGGCCTGTTAGAATGAAGAACTGATGAGCATCTCTCCCATCGTGACAATCAACCCTGAAGAGACATTCGAGTGTTTGCCTAAAGCTCCGATCGTGGAGGCTGTTATCGATTTGAGGGCACGAGCGGAAACGGACTGGAAAGAAGAATTCATCACGGATGTATTGAAGACGAAGCTGCCCGACTATCCCAAGAAGCACTCGCTGTCCGGATTTCAGCAAGAGTTCACCTTGACACCCGGAGCGGCCCCCAACACAAAGACAATAGAGACCGGATGGGAGGGACTCAGGCTCCAAACGGGAGATAACCTGAACATAGCTCAATTCAAGCGGGGCGGGTTCTCGCTTTCGCGCCTCCAACCCTACGAGCGGTGGGAGCAACTCGTAGAGGAAGCGATTCGACTGTGGAACATCTTCGCAGAAATTGCGAGGCCTACGGAGATTCAACGCTTGGGATTGCGTTACATTAACCGCATCGAGGTGCCGTCCTCAGGGTTTCTTCTGGAGGATTACATGGATCCGGCACCGCAAGGGGCGAAGGGGATCTTGCTTCCGTTTCAACACTTTTTTCATCAAGATGTATTGGGCGTGCCCGGACATCCGTATGCCATTCAATTGATTCGCACGACCCAAGTCGATCCCGGACCGAATCCGGCCTTCCTGGGGTTGATTCTGGACATCGACGTCTTTAGCCTGGTTCGACGAGTTCTCGCGTGAGTGACTCCACTGAATTCTCTCGGGCCGTCGTAGTGGATCGGACTGAAGTTCTCGCGCGGTTTGTCATTTCCAGGCGGTGGGTAAGAGAGAATAAGACGATCCCTCAGGAACTGGCTGCTCTATCCACTTACGTTCCAAAACCATAGCGTGAACGGTTCAGAACTTCCTGGAACACCATCTATACCCACCTCCATGCGTACGCGCATTATGCGCCTCAACATGCAACTCAAAGCATCCGGGAGATTCAGAGGTGCGAAGCCGAGATTCTTATGTCGGCACAGGAGAAAAACAGGAGGCGCGATTCTGAGCGCGAAAAAGAAAAACGCAATCAGCAGCTGAAATCCGCTGATTGCGTTAATGCCGAAAAGAGGACTCGAACCTCCACCCCCTTGCGAGGACTAGAACCTGAATCTAGCGCGTCTGCCAATTCCGCCATTTCGGCAACGGACTTCCAAATCTATGTTCTTCATTTCGCGAAGTCAATAGACTGATCACATGGGTGGACGTCTTCCCCGCGCAAAACACAAGCACGGACGAGCGCAGGATCCGAGTATCACCAAGGAAGCGGTGCTGCGGCATATCCGCAAATCCGACAGTCGAAGCGCAAATCTGCGCGCACTGATCGAAACATTTGATGCCACGCCACAAGCTCGCCGTCAGATCAAAGACATTCTGGTCCAGCTCGTCCGCGACGGAGAACTGGAACAGCATCGCGGCAATCGATACGAAGCCCGTTCCCGTAACCTGATCGAAGGAACCATCGTGTTGCATCGCGACGGCTACGGATTCGTCATCCCGGCACAGAAAGTCGAAAGCCTGGGGAGCGACGTTTTCATTCCACCGTCGATGACGGGTTCTGCGATGAACGGCGATAAGGTGCAAATTGAAATCGTGTTGCGCAAAACCGGCGGCCGCGCAGAAGGTCGGGTCGTCAGCGTCACCAAACGGGCCAGAGAAACGGTCGTCGGGCAATTGCGATTCGATGGCGAAGTGTTTTTCGTGGCCCCCCTGGATTCAAAACTCCCATCGAAGATCCTCATCACCAACGACGTTGCCGAACATAAAGACAAGATCGTGGAAGTCGAAATCACGCGCTTTGCATCTCCCAACCACTGGCCGGCCGGAAAAGTCGTGCACGCCATTGGATTTCTGGATGATCCAAATGTGGAGACTGTGGCCATCATCCGAAAATTCGGGTTTCCTGCGGCATTCCCAAAGGAAGTGGAAGAAGAAGCCGGGGAGTTTCCGGATGAACTCAGCGAACGGGACTTCCTCGGACGCGACGATATGCGCCGCCGAAACATCATCACCATCGATCCGAAAACCGCACGCGACTTCGACGACGCCGTCGACGTGGAAATTCTCGAAGATGGAAGCTATCAGCTTGGCGTTCACATCGCGGATGTTTCGCACTTCGTGCGGAGGGATTCCGCCATGGATCTCGAGGCGAGGGCGCGCGGCACTTCGGTTTACTTTCCGGATCGCGTCATCCCGATGCTGCCGGAAAGGGTCTCAAACACGTTGTGTTCCCTGAATCCAAGGGTCGATCGTCTCGCGATGAGTGTCATCATGCATATTTCACAGAACGGAGAAGTCAAAGATTACTCCGTCCACAACAGCGTGATTCATTCCAAAGAGAGAATGACCTACGAAGATGTCCAGAAAATGATCGACGGCGATCCGGCGTACATTGCGCGATTTGCCCATATTCAGCCGGAAGTGCGAAAGATCAATCAGCTGGCCAGGATTCTCCAGAAACGCAGAATGGAAGGCGGCGCCATCGACTTCGATCTGCCGGAACCGATGTTGACGTATGACGAGCAGGGGGAAGTCCTCGGCATTGTGAAAACAGCGCGTCACTTCTCGCATCGAATCATCGAAGAATTCATGGTATTGGCCAATGAAGTGATCGCGCGTCATCTGGAAGTGCGGGAAATTCCTTCGCTTTATCGAGTGCATGAGAAGCCGGATCCGGCAAAGGTGGAGGAATTTTCGAATATCGTTGCCGGTTTCGGATTGTTTTTTCATCCGAAACGGACAAGCCCGGGAGAATTTCAAAAATTCATTAATTCCATTGCGGGTCGGCCGGAAGAGCGGATGTTGTCGTATCTGATGCTTCGTTCGTTCAAGCAGGCCGTTTACTCCCCCAACAACATCGGGCACTTTGGCCTCGCTTCGAATACGTATACACATTTCACTTCTCCGATACGCCGCTATCCGGATCTCGTCGTGCATCGAATCCTCAAAGGCGCCATCGCGCGACGTAAAAACATTCAAACCGAGGCTCAGCTCGAAGCCATTGCCTCCGAATCCAGCGAACGAGAACGCACTGCCGAACAGGCCGAACGGGAACTCTTTGAGTGGAAGAAAATGATTCTCATGGAACGCCACCTCGGCGACGAATTCGAGGCCATCATCATCGCCGCATGGAAGGATGGCTTCAGTGTGGAGCTTCTGGATCAGTTCATTGAGGGATTCGTTTCCGTATCGGAGTTGCCTGGCGGTCAATATCAGTTCGACGCTGCCGAACGAGCGCTGACCTCACGAAATACGAAGCTCCGATTTCGGATTGGCGACCGATTGAAGGTTCGGGTGGCGCGTGTCGACAAGGTTTTGCGCAAGGCATACTTTGTTCCCGTGACCGCAGGGGCATTGGCACGCAGGAAGCGTTCGCGCTAGAATCAGGACTTTGACTTCAGGTCCGAGCCGGCGTAGCTCAGGTGGTTAGAGCGAAGGTCTCATAATCCTTAGGTCGACGGTTCGAGTCCGTCCGCCGGCATTTCTCACTCCGGGTCTCACCTCAAAAGCTGCCAGTTTCGAAGCGCTGCAATTGGATGTTTCAATACCGCAGACTACCGGTCTGAATCATAATTGGAGAATGTCTTCCCATCCGCCGGAACTTCCGGCACAGGTTCTGTCAACGATCCGCAAATACAACCTTGTGGATCCGCTCGATCGAATCCTCGTGGGAGTTTCAGGAGGTGCGGACTCTGTCGCACTCCTGCTTGTTTTTGAGGAGCTGGGATTCCCCGTTGCCGCCGCACATTTGAATCACGGGCTCCGCGGTGCGGAGTCCGACGCGGACGAAAAGTTCGTCCAGGAACTGGCAGAATCTTACGGAATTCCCTTTGTCTCAAGCCGGAGTTCGATTTCTTTGGCAGAGGGCAACATGGAGGCCGCAGGACGGGCGGCGCGCCAGGAGTTCTTCCAAAAAATTTCTGCGGAGTATGGATATACGAAAGTTGCGGTTGCGCACACGCGTGACGACAGGGTGGAAACCTGTCTATTGCACTTGTTTCGTGGTTCAGGCCTGGAAGGCATGGTTTCGATGGCACCCCTCAATGGCATGACCATTCGACCGCTCATCGAGTCCAGCCACGATGACGTCCGGCAATATCTCAATTCTCGAAATCAGTCCTGGCGGATGGACGCCACAAATGCGGATACGCGCTTTGCACGCAGCCGGATGCGGCATAACACGATTCCCGCCATTGCGGCGTCATTTAATCCGAAGCTCGTGGAGACACTGTCTCGAACCGTGGAATTGCTTCAGGACGAGGATGCCTGGATGAAATGCCTGGCCGAAGAATGGCTGGCGGCTTATTCCAGGTCATCCAAAGGGGAAATTCTCATCGAGGCGCCGGCTTTGGGCGTTGCGCCACCGGCTCTCGCGCGCCGGGTCATTCGACAGGCACTCCGGCAGATTGGGTCGCACCTTCGCGATGTGACATTCGACAGAATCGAATGCGTCCGGGATCTTCTCAGGGATGGCATGAGCGGTAAAACGATTCAATTGCAGGGGAAACTGGTGGCGGAGCGGGCGTTTGACAAGATCGTTTTGCGGCATATTCAGGAAACAGAGTTGGAATTTACATTCGAGCTGCCGATTCCCGGCTCATTGCACGTCCCGGAACTCGGCAAAACGTTCCGCGCTGGAATCACAGATGCAAGGTCGTTTACGGAGGGTTCGGGAAGCAGAGAGCGGGTGTTTGTGGATGGTGAAAGCCTCGGAGCGTGTGTTAAGATTCGAAACTGGAAGCCCGGAGATTATTACAAGCCCGTGGGCTGGCCCGGCGGAAAGATCAAGAAGTTATTTCAGCGAGCGAAAGTCCCGCGAAATCAGCGCAGCCGGTGGCCGGTTTTTGTGACTGACTCCACCATAGTTTGGGTGGCCTCATTTCCCGTTTCCCGTGAATTTGCTCCAGGCGGAAACTCCCAGAAAATCGTGGCTCTTGAGGCGATATCGGATGAGCCGTTTTTGCAGCCGGAACCGGAACGACGGAGGAGCCGCAGTTTATTCTGATAGTTGGGATGCAAATTCATAGCTCTTGAGGCAATATCCAATTAGCCCTTTAATGAACGAGCCGGTCTAAGTGGGAAGTGATAGGCAGAGATAGGGGGATTTTGAAGTGAATTCGATGGCTAAAACCATAGCGTTCTGGGTGGCACTGCTGGTGACGGCCGTGTTGCTGTACAGCGTTTTTGCAGGAAACCGGAATAACGGCAAGGATACGGACCTGACCTTTACCCAGTTTATGGAACGGGTGAAGGAAAAAAACGTTAAGGATGTGAAGATCACGGTCATGCCGGACAACGCCGGGGCGGATATTACTGGTACCGACGCCAAGGGCGTAGGCTTCAAGACAATCATTCCGTCGGACTATCCTGCCGTGTACGACCAACTCCAAAGCGCAGGCGCAGACGTCAAGATCGAACACCCGAATCAGAGCCCCTGGCTGGGAATGCTGGTCTCATGGGCCCCTTTCCTCTTTATCATCGGTTTCTGGATTTTCTTCATGCGTCAAATGCAAAGCGGTGGAAACAAAGCCCTTTCCTTCGGAAAGAGCCGCGCCCGCCTGCTGACCGCACATCAGAAGAAGGTGACATTTAAAGACGTTGCCGGCGTTGAAGAAGCGAAGGAAGAACTCCAGGAAATCATCGACTTCCTGAAAGAGCCTCAAAAGTTCCAGAAACTGGGCGGCCGTATTCCCAAGGGCGTACTTTTGGTTGGCCCTCCGGGCACAGGCAAAACTTTGCTGGCGAGAGCGATTGCAGGCGAAGCCAACGTTCCGTTTTTCTCCATCAGCGGATCCGATTTCGTGGAAATGTTTGTCGGCGTTGGCGCTTCCCGCGTACGCGATCTCTTTGAACAGGGCAAGAAAAACGCACCGTGCATCATTTTCATCGATGAAATCGATGCGGTGGGCCGTCATCGTGGCGCAGGCCTGGGTGGAGGCCACGACGAACGCGAGCAGACGCTGAATCAGTTACTGGTGGAAATGGACGGATTCGAATCGAACGAAGGCGTCATCCTGATCGCAGCCACCAATCGTCCTGACGTTCTGGATCCGGCACTGCTTCGGCCGGGACGATTCGACCGCCGTGTGGTTGTGCCACGGCCGGATGTCCGCGGGCGCGAAGGCATTCTGTCGGTCCATGTCCGGAAAATTCCTCTCGCCGAAGACGTCGACGTTTCGGTGATTGCGCGAAGTACGCCGGGATTCTCGGGAGCCGATCTTGCCAATCTCGTAAATGAAGCCGCCTTGAATGCGGCGCGTTTCAATCAGAAATCGGTGACTCACGAAGACTTCGAACTGGCCAAGGATAAGGTGCTGATGGGTGTGGCCCGGAAATCGATGCTCATCAATGAACATGAAAAGCGCGTGACTGCGTATCACGAAGCCGGACATGCCATGGTTGCGGTGTTGATTGGTGGAGCCGATCCGCTTCACAAGGTCACTATCATTCCGCGCGGAATGGCTTTGGGAGTGACTCAGCAACTTCCGGTCGATGACCGGCATACATATCCCAAGGCATACCTTGAAGGTCAGCTCGCCATCATGATGGGCGGCCGGCTTGCCGAGGAGTTGTTTCTCGATACGATGACCACCGGTGCGGGCAACGACATTGAACAGGCATCGGACCTGGCAAGAAAAATGGTTTGCCAATATGGCATGTCGTCCCTGGGCCCCATGACCTTCGGCAAACAGGAAGAACAGATTTTCCTGGGCCGCGAGATCGCCCAGCACCGCGATTACAGCGAAAGCACCGCAGTGTCGATCGACAATGAAGTTCGTGGTTTTATCAACAAAGGCTACGAGCGCGCGAAGGCCATCCTGACCGACCATCGCGAGGCCCTGATCCGGATTGCCGAATCGCTGCTCGAAAGAGAATCTCTGGACGCTGCAGAAATTCAGATGCTGATTGCAGGCCAGACTCTTGAGGAGCGCAGGCCGGCAAAGGTGGAAACAAAACCTGAAAAGCCGACGCCCGCTCCGGCAAAGACGGTGCGGCCGTCTCCGATTCCGCCGCAGGAGAGACCAGCTCCGGCATAAGCGGCATCGCCAGCGAAATATGGGGCCATCCGTAATTTGACAGTTACGGATGGCCTTTTTTGCACTATGCGCAAATTATTCACGTGGACTCTGCCACAGACGACGCTGAACCTGGGGCAGCGGACGCTGGTCATGGGAGTCTTGAATGTGACGCCGGATTCCTTCTCCGAAGGGGGAAAGCATTTGGATCCGAAAGTTGCCGCGAACAGGGCTCGCGAAATGCAGGATCAGGGCGCCGATGTGATCGATATCGGTGGAGAGTCGAGCCGGCCCGGCAGTATTGCGGTTTCCGAAGAAGAGGAATTGCGCCGCGTATTACCGGTTGTCAAAGCGCTGGCCGGCACTCTCTCGATCCCGGTATCGGTCGACACATATCGGGCGGAAGTGGCCGAAAAGGCTCTTGGCGAAGGGGCGCAAATCATTAATGACATCAGCGCATTTCGATTTGATTCAGAAATGCCGCGCACGGTGTCCCGGTACGGAGCGGGAGTGGTCCTGATGCACAGTCGCGGAGAACGGGAAACCTTGCACCTGCAACTCCCGATGGCCGATCCCGTGCAGACGGTACGCTGTGAATTGACTAAAGCGATTCGAAACGCTGAAGAGGCAGGGATTTCAAAAAGCGCGATTGTAATCGACCCGGGAATCGGATTCGGCAAGAGCGCGGAAGAAAGTAAGACGGTTTTGCGCAACCTTGAAGCGGTCTCTCAATTAGAATACCCCCTGCTGGTCGGCACATCGCGCAAGTCGTTTCTCCGCAGAATTGAATCGAAGGGTTTCAGGGACGAAACCGTCGATCGGCTGTGGGGCACCGCTGCGTCCGTCGCCAGCGCGGTATTTCATGGCGCGCATATCGTTCGCGTCCATGATGTGGCCGAAATCAGAAGACTCGTTGATGTACTGGATGCGCTTTAGAATGGGTTCACGATGATGACGGATTTTACATTCCCACACTTGACATGGATCGGAGCGATCGACATCTTGATTGTCGCCGTCATGATCTACGAAGTACTCGTGATCATGAAAGGAACGCGTGCCGTCCCCATGGCCGTGGGAGTGATGGCCGTCATAGGATTTTTCTACTTTTCGCGCTGGAGTCATTTGAGCACGGTATCGTGGCTTCTGGCCAATACCACTCCATATCTGATTTTTGCCCTTATCGTGATTTTCCAGTCTGAAATTCGCCGAGGTCTCGCGCATTTCGGGAAAACGGCGTTTTTTCGCGGGTCGGCCAGCATCAATCGCACCCAGATGTGCGATGAAATTGCACTTGCGGCAAAGACACTGGCGAAGAATGGCACCGGCGCATTGATTGTCATCGAACGCGATATCGGCCTTAAGGCGTATGTGGAAAGCGGGATTGCCGTGAATGGCCTGCTTTCGTACGACCTTCTTGTCACCGTATTTAATCCCAAGGAACCCATGCATGACGGCGCGGTGATCATTCAGAATGGGCGAATTGCGGCGGCCGCCTGTTTCCTGCCCTTGACGGTTAAGCCGCGGTTGAGTAAGGAACTCGGCACAAGGCACCGGGCCGCGATTGGTATTACCGAAGAAACCGATGCCATCGCAGTTGTGGTTTCCGAGGAAACGGGCAGTATCGCCTTTGCTCATGACGGTGAAATCGAACGCTTTCTCGATTACGAGACGTTGATGACCCGCCTGCGGGATGCCATCGAGCGCAGGCAGCATGGAGTGGCGCGCGCGGCGGTGCCATCAGCCATTCAACAGCGCGTGGATTCCTGATGCATCGCTATCTCAAGCGCGCCCGGGCGCTTCTGCTGGAGAACTGGCATCTCAAGTTTTTTTCACTGGTGCTGGCCACCGGATTGTGGGTTGTCATCGACAAGCAATCGACTTCTGAAATCTTTTTTGACGTGCCTGTGGAATTCCAGAACGTGCCGCCGAATTCCGAAGTGATCGGAGAAACGTCAAAAACCGTTCAGGTCCGTTTGCGCGGACCGTCGACGCTGATTCGCGAGATGACGGCGAAGCAAGTGACGCCTGTGGTCGATCTGGGAAAGATGGCACAAGGCGGCGAAAAAAGTGTTCCGCTGAATCCGCAGCTTGTCGACGCGCCATTCGGTGTGGAAGTGGTTCGGATTACTCCCACGAGTCTCAAACTGTCTCTGGAGCCCTCGCTATCGCTGAGGCGGCCGATTGCGGCGCCGACTTCGGGACATTTGCCGGCGGGATACGAAGTGGATTCCATTTCGGTCAATCCCGGGGACGTTAGGGTACAAGGCCCCGCCCCACACATCCGTGCAATGTCCAAAGTCGTTACGATGCCTGTCGATTTGACAAATAAGCGAACGACATTTATCCAGACTATGGATCTGGATGCTTCGGACACTCTCATTCGCTTCCCCGAAACCACGCGGGTCCGCGTCGAGGTCAAAATTCGAAAGAAATCGTAATGAAAGAAAAGCTATTCGGCACCGATGGGATCCGCAGCCGGGCCGGCGACTTTCCATTGAATGCCGTAACGATTGAGGCCATTGGCCAAGCCATTGGCGAGAAACTCGGCGGCTCGATACTTGTAGGTTACGACACGCGAATGTCGTGCCCATGGATCTTCGGATTGCTGAAGAATGGGATTCAGCGTACGTCTGCGGTGATTCACGATGCGG
>JBGPBY010000164.1:0-12961 GCA_041481485.1 Terriglobia bacterium | reverse complement strand
TCTGATAGGCGACCGTACCTGTTGCCGGAACGTTGAAGTCCTTCGGCATCTCGATGAGGATCGGAAGCACGTCTCGATTGAACGTCTCGACACGTGCTTTCGCGCTGTCTTGCGCCGTTACCCGCACGGAAACGGTCATGGCTGAAAGCGTCAATAGAAGAACTGCGGACAGGAGTCTGGATCGCATGCTCACCTCCGGGACGTTAGCACTTTATAGTTCACTGAGCAGCAAAGCGCAATATTCGAAGGGCTGACGCAGTCTTGACAATGGCGACATTGCGGCAGGACACTCCCTCGTTCAGCAATGAACCGGGTGACGTCGGCATTTGTAGCTGGTTCGCTGTCCAATATGTCGGTCCAAAGCAACAGCAACGGCCTTGAGCGATTTCTTCGCTCGAAAATTGAAATCGTGACCGAATGGGCGGCGGGTAAGGCGTACTACTGTTTTCCGGAATTCCTCTCTACAATGGAGAAGCCTGCCTCAGGATTGCGGCGCGAGTGATCTTCGAAATCGAAGTTGTCCCGCACTGGCGCATGGTCAAGGTTAGTTCCGCCCGAAGAATTTCCAGCACGCGCTGGACACCTTCCTGACCGAACGACGACAAACCATAGATGTAAGGCCTGCCAATTCCTACTGCTTTGGCGCCAATAGCCAGGGCCTTGTAAATATCGGTGCCGCGACGAAAACCTCCATCGACGAAAACTGGAATTCGTCCCCGCACGCCGTCGACAACTTGCGGAAGAACATCGATGGTTCCCAATCCCGTTTCCGTCGCGCGACCGCCATGGTTGGAAACGATCACACCATCGGCGCCGTGCTCCATGGCGAGCTTTGCGTCTTCAGCAGAGTCGATGCCCTTGAGAAGCAGCTTCATCTTCGTCATCTTCTTCAGCCGATCCACGTAGGTCCAATCTGCTCCGGGTGGATTCATCTCGCCGCTCAGTCCGGCAAACATGGGTCGCGCACGATTTCGGATTACTGCAGAACCACCTATGGGCTGGTTAATGTGACACGACATGCATTCGCGCGTGTCCTGACGCGCGAGTCGTGCCGTCGTCTCGGCATTACGTCCGGCGAGAAGATCGATGGTCCATACCAGCACGGGACATCCTGCAGCTTCCACGCGGCGGACCATTTTCTCCGTGTCGGTCCAATTGGTTGGCATGTAGAGCTGGTACCAGGGCGGTGTCCCCAGAGCCTTCGCGACATCTTCGACGGATTTCGACGAAACGGTCGAAAGCATCTGCATCGTCTTCTGGGCTTTGGCCGCACGCGCGGTGGCCAGTTCGCCATCGGGATGAAATGCCTGCTGGGCGCCGACCGCACTGACATAGAGCGGAATATCCCAGGCCGCGCCGAAGACATCGGTCTTAAGGTCTGCTGTGGTTGCATCGACAAGACGACGCGGACGCAATTGATAGTGACTGAATGCTTCCCTGTTCGTGCGCACCGTCAGGTCGTCATCCACTCCGCCGGAAAGGTAACCCCAGTGCGCCGGTGGAAGAGCCTTGTGCGCCAGCGGCTCGAAATCCATCACGCTAAGAACGTCACCCGGCAATTTGATCTCAGGCGTAGAGTCCTGTGCGAATGCGTATGCGGCCAACGGACTTGCAGCCATAAAGCGAAGGAATTGCCGACGATGAAAAGAGTGCGTGTTCATACCGTACGCATCTATCACACTTGAGAATGGTGATGAACTGGAAATCGAATTCGCCGTCACATCCATCGTGACGCGGCGATTCACCATGGCTCGACAACAGGGATCGGAAACAGGGATACTACGCGGCATGAAACCAATTGCACTGACGTTCCTGGCCTTCTTGCTGATTCCGGCATTCTACGCGCTGTCCCTGCAAACGGGCGCCTTTGTGCCCGTAACCGATACGATGCTCCAGAACCCGAGTCCGGGCGACTGGTTGATGTGGCGGCGGACGCTCAATGGTTGGGGCTACAGTCCGCTGGATCAGATCAATCGCGGGAACGTCCGCAATCTGAAGATGATCTGGACACGCGGAATCGGACCCGGCATTCAGGAGGCGACACCACTGGTGTATCGCGGCGTCATGTATCTGCCCCATCCGAGCGACCTGATCGAAGCGATGAACGCAGCAACCGGTGAATTGCTCTGGGAGCATAAGCGGCAGTGGAAAGAAGACGTCACCAAGTACGTTTTGTTTCCCAGCATCAACCGCAATCTCGCCATCTACTGGAACACAATCATCGACACCAGCGCGGACGACTTTGTATTCGGGATCGATGCGACAAACGGCAAACCGCTTTTCGAGACGCGAATTCTCGACATGACCGAGAGCCCGTCCCAGCAAACGTCGGGACCGATTATCGCGAAAGGGAAGATATTTTCAGGGCGTGGCTGCGAGCCTCGGAAGAGCGCTGTGGCATGCGTGGTTACCGCACACGATGCCAGGACGGGGAAGGAACTTTGGAGGACCAACCTCGTTCCGCGACCAGGCGAGCCCGGAGATGAGACATGGGGCGGACTTCCCTTCGAACAGCGATCGCACGTCGGCTCATGGATGGTACCAAGTTACGATCCCGACCTAAACATGCTCTATATCGGAACGTCCGTGACCGCACCTGCGCCGAAGTTCATGCTGGCGGGCAACGATCACGAGTACCTCTACCACAACTCGACGCTGGCACTGAATGCCGACACTGGCAAGATCGTCTGGCACTATCAGCATCTCGTCGACCACTGGGATTTTGACCACCCGTTTGAACGTCTTCTCATCGACACCGCTGTCACGCCGAGCCGTGCGGATGTGAGTTGGATCAATCCCGCCATCAAGGCGGGCGAGCGGCGCAAGGTGATCACCGGTATCCCCGGGAAAACCGGAATCGTATACACGCTGGATCGACAGACCGGTGAATTCCTCTGGGCGAAACCTACCGTTCGCCAGAACGTCGTCGCAAACATCGATGGCGCTACGGGAAAAGTGTCGATCAATCCGGAGACATTGTTTACCGCCGTCGGCCAGCAGAGGTTTGTTTGTCCCACCATCAACGGCGGCAAGAATTTTCAATCGGGTGCATATAGCCCGCAAACCAACGTGATGTATTACCCGCTGCAGAATGCGTGCACCAACGTGACCGCCATGGCGGAGGGAGCCGGTGGCGCATATAGAATCCAGAATGTCCATCAGATCGCCCCGGGCACCGACAAGGTCGGTTCGATACATGCCATTTCTGTGGAAACCGGCAAGACGCTCTGGAAGTACGAACAACGCGCTGGATATATGTCGCTCGTCGCGACCGGCGGCGGCCTGCTCTTCGGGGGCGACACCAACGGCCACTTCCGTGCGTTCGATCAGAGCACGGGGAATGTATTGTGGGAAGTGAACCTGGGATCGCCCGTTACCGGATATCCCATCACCTTCACTGTTGGCGACAAGCAGTATGTCGCCGTCAGCACAGGCAACTCGCTCGTCACATCCGCACTCAATACGCTTACTCCGGAACTTCATCCAAGCAATGCGAGCAACCTGTTTGTCTTTGGACTTCCGTGAATACGGGGTACGACCCGTCAGCCCCTTCTTTCTTGTCGGTCGTTATTATACGTGTGAAACCTCGTGCTCTAAACCCACTGCCACCGGATCGCCGTCACTTGTTCTCCCGCAGCGTTGGTTTCGTTGTCGAAAACAGAAGATCGCACATGGCTTGAGGCGTCTGTGCTCTCGATGCGTAAAGGGTTTCACTGTCTTTGATACTGAAGGAACTGAGCCGGAACGCTGAATGAATGCAATCGCGCCGCACTTTCCGTTCGGAATCCCATTGTCCCGCGCCCGCCGTCTCAGCGATCCTAAAACGGCACGAATGAAAATCCGCAGCACCTCCCTCAGAAGTGCGCTGTCAAAGGCGAGTCGAAAGCGCACTGAGAACGGCAACGTCAGCACCCACTGCCGGACCGGAACATAGGGAATCAGGCGGTCCACCAGGTGCGCCGCCGTGTCCGCCATTCTCCGGCCGCCGCAGGACGGACACCAGGCCTTACCTTGCTAGGCTGAAGGAAAGTCCGGCGGTTCCGCGACAATCCGATCCACTTTCCAGCGAAATGGCACATGGTCACTGAGTGCCAACTCCATTAGCCTCCAGTTAAGCGAGGTATCGCTGGCGCAGTATCGTCAGATGGTGGGTCACATGGCCGGCGATGATATAAGCCACTGCGCGTACAGTGAATCGGTTGTTGGCGGCAACGCCGGTTCGATTCCAGCCCTCGGCAGGCATGTTCTTGAACAGCGCAATCGTGGAACGGCGGACGGAGTAAAACTCTTCCGCATGCGCGCTCCACGAAATTGTGTCGGCGGACGCTGTGGCTGCGGCAATATCCTGATCGAAACTTGGCAACGCAGATTCGAATCCGCGCGCAAACCAGAGCGCGCGGAATGCAAAAGCCCTTTCAGTATCGGAAACGTGATTGAGGAGTTGCCGGATGCTCCATTTGTCCGGAGCGTAGCGAAAGAGCGACTTTTCTTCCGAAATTGCGGATAACAGGTTCATCGATTCTTCGAACTGTTCCTGAATCAGGAGAAGCGGGTCGTCTCCTGTAGTCTGGTCGATATATCTGAAAAAATAAGTCGCTGCTTCGTCCGCCTGAGGCCGTCCGATCATTTTGGGAATTCCTTGTTGTGAGTTCGGATTTAATGAATGCCCACTCATTCTAACGCAGCTTCAATCCGCGATCGCCGATGATGTGGACATAGACTTCCTCGAGGCTTGGAAGAGAAGTTCGAATGGACGTCACTCCCGACCGAACAAGCAAATCAAGCACCTGCCGCACCGCCGATCCGTCAGACAAATCGATGCGGTAGTTGTTGTCGTCCTGAAGCCGGACCACGGACGAAACTCCCGGCAACGTTCGTAGTTGTTCCGCCAGACTTTCACGATCGCATTCGAAGTCGATGCGTTCGTACTGGGAAATAACGCGAGACAGACTGCGGGGCGTCTCCACCGCAATCACGCGGCCATGGTCGATGAGTGCGACACGATCGCAGATCGATTCGGCTTCGGCCATGTCGTGGGTCGTCAGCAGAATGGTTTTCCCTTCGTGGCGCAATTCCCGAACAAGTTCGCGAAAGTCCCGGGCCGCGAGAGGATCCATGCCGATCGTCGGTTCGTCCAGAAACAGCACACGAGCATCGGCTACCAGGCCACGCGCAAGGTGGAGACGTTGCTTCATGCCTCGCGAATAAGTTTCCACCAGATGGTCGGCGCGGTCCGCAAGCCCTACCCGTTCGAGCAACTTTGCGATGCGAGAGTTGGTTTCCCTGGCAGGAACGCTGTACAGCGCAGCCCAGTATTGCAGATTCTGACGGCCCGTGAGATGCCAGTACACTCCGCGGTCGCCGCCAAATACAATGCCGATCGATCGGCGTACGGCATTGGTGTCACGTTCGACGTCCAGGCCGAGTACTGAAGCGGAACCGCTGCTGGGCAGAAGGACCGTTGACAGAATCTTCACCAGTGTCGTTTTGCCCGCACCGTTGGGTCCCAGCAGACCATGCACTTCCCCGATTTCCACCTGAATGGACACATCGTTCAGAGCAACGATATCTTCGGCGGCTTTCTGCTGGTTCTTATAAATGCGTCCAAGGCTGCGAGTTTGAATGGCCGCCGTCATATCTCTTCCTCTACACGAACTCGATGGATCCATCGCGCCGGCCAAGATTCGCCATGTAGTCCATCGTCATGACTCCAAGGACAAACCATGCAAGGCCCACTGCCATTTCGGCAGCAACGCTCTGGAGAATCGGCGTGATGGCTGCGCCACTAAAGAGTAGTCTCATCGCCAGCAAACCGTGCGTCACCGGCATCACCGAAACGATCCTTTGAATCCAGACCGGCCAGAAGGAAACCGGAACGCTGACTCCGCAAAACGCCATCAGCAGCGTCGTTGCGAGGTTGTGAGCAATATTCCGGGTTTGGGGAATCCGAATGACGATCGAGCCGACGAATAGCGAGAATCCATACGCACTGGCACAAACTACGGCGATAATCAGCGGCGCAAACAGTGCGCCGGGGAAAGGCAAAGGCAGCCGAAATAGTGCGATGAGTATCACGAAGGTGGCCAGTGAAGTGAGAATCCCGTTGATCAGCCAGATCGATGTCCGGCCCATCATGGCGTGAGCAAGCCGCGACGGTGCGATGACGAGCATCGGATAAGTCCCTTCAAAGCGATCCCAGGTCGATGACGCCACGACCCATCCCGCGGCCTGAGGTCCGACAATAACCGCGTTCCCGATCAGCAAATAAAACACCCGGTCCTCGGAACCGATCAGCCGGCCCAGCAAAATCCAGGTTGCCGCGCTGGTAACCACGCGAAGGATCCAGGTGGTCAGCCACAGTTTCCAATTCCACCAGAAAACGGCGATGTCGGAGCGTCCAACAACAAATCCCGCCTGAAATACGCGAATGAAACTCATGACAGTCCGAGCGTCCCTTCGCGTCTCAGGTTGTTCAGCATCCTTCCAAGCAACCACGATCCAAAGGCACCGCCGGCAACGCCAAGCAGGACAATTGCACCGAGACGCGGAATGATGAATAGGGGATCCCCGGGTTGCATCGATTCACGCAGAAGATCGGCGGACCAGAAAAGATAAATCAATCGGCTGACCGGACGAAGTACCGCCGGCAGAAGAGAAACCGGCACCAGGGCGCCGCTTAACAGATAGAGCGGGCCGCTGATGGCATTCTGGTATGTTCTTGTTGTTCGCGTCAGACAAAAGACAGCAGTGGTGATGAGTGCCGTCGCCGCTCCCGACAGTACGGTAAAGACAAGCGTGATTACAAAGACTACTGGATGAAAGATCGCAACGTGAATTCCAAAAACAAAACGGGCCATCAACCAGGACTCGGCAAATCCGCCAATGCCCATTGATGTCAAAACCAATATGCGGGCGATCAGTGGCCAGGCGTAGGTCGTTGGAGATGCGACAGCCAGTTCGAGAATCTGATGGTTTCGGTCCTGAGCCAGAATTTCGCTCGCATCGAAAAAACTCATCTGTCCGACGGTCATTAATAAGGATGCGACAAGAGAATACCTCGCCAGGTCCGGACGGCCGGAATGGACGATGATCGCCAACGAAATCAGCGACTGCAGCGGAATCGTCAGCAACGGATAGATGTTTTCAATGTTGCGGCGCGCGATCCTCAATTGGGTGCACGCCGCCACCAGTAGAACTCGAAGCGGCATGGTCCAATCAGCATAATCAGGTTCGCGGACGAAACAGGGGAACATCAAATATGGGATTCGAAACTCTGGATGCAACACAACCTCTGGGGACACACTCGTTCGGACTGCCGGTATATGTCAGTTCTGAAATGATTGATACTCAGGTGCGGAATCTCGCACTCGAGCTTCGGAAGAAGTTTCCGAACGGGACAATGCCCATTTTTGTTCCAGTCCTCAGAGGAGGAATCTATTTCTACAACGACCTCTCACTTACGCTGCAATCCGTCGGCGAAACTCTCCAACACGAGGTTGCCTACATGTTGGCCAAACGATACGGGGCAGAAACAGCCGGGCGGCAGGACGTCGACATGAGTTGGTGGGATGTCGATCGAACCGATCTGCGCGGGAAAACAGTGATGCTGGTCGACGACATCCTCGACGAAGGGATCACTGCTACCGCGGTCACTTCAGGCCTGAGGGAGAGAGGAGCGAACCAGGTCCTGTCCGCCTTTGCCTGCCGAAAAGTCCCCGTCAAATCCGCGTTTAAAGCGGACTATGTCTTGTTTGACGTTCCCGCAGCTATCTGGTGCGCCGGCTACGGCATGGATTGGAAAAACAGTTTTCGCAATGTGCGGAAAATAATGGGGACAGTGACTTAGCGCCGAGAAAATGTTGAGACGAGTCCCTCTCCCAACGGGAGAGGGTGGCCGAAGGCCGGGTGAGGGGTACCATTAGTAATTTTTTTACTTGTGGTACCCCTCACCCAACCCTCTCCCGTTGGGAGAGGGATTTCTTGAACTACGTCGCCAGCCGCTCTTCGCGCAGATCATCATCGTCAGACAGATCATCTACGTCTCGTTCAACAACGACTTCTTCGACTGCCGCGACTGCCGTTTCATCGGGGATCAATGCAACGTTCCGGTAGTATTCCAAACCGGTGCCTGCGGGAATGAGTCGTCCCATGATGACGTTCTCCTTCAATCCGCGCAGGTAATCGATCTTTCCGCTGATGGATGCTTCGGTGAGTACGCGGGTCGTCTCCTGGAATGAGGCCGCCGAAATAAACGATTCCGTGGACAGAGACGCCTTCGTGATTCCCAACAGCAACGGACGGCCTGATGCCGGCTTACCGGTTTTCTTCACGCGTTCGTTCTCTTCCTGGAATCGGAATTTGTCGACCTGCTCGTCGATCAGAAACTCTGTATCGCCGACATCCTCGATCTTGATCCACCGCATCATTTGCCGCACGATCACTTCGATATGCTTGTCGTTGATGTTGACGCCCTGCAGACGGTAGACCTCCTGGATTTCGTTCACCAGATACGCCTGCAGTTCCTTTTCTCCAAGCACGGCCAGGATGTCGTGTGGATTGCGCGGGCCGTCCATCAACGGCTCTCCGGCTTTCACATGCTCGCCTTCCTGTACGTTGACATGGACGCCGCGCGGCAATGAGTATTCGCGCTCGACGCCGTTCTCATTCACAACGGCAATTTTGCGCTGGCCTTTGGTGATGTCGCCATACTTCACAATGCCGTCGATTTCGGTAATTACCGCGGTTTCGCGCGGCTTGCGGGCTTCGAACAATTCCACGACGCGCGGCAATCCGCCGGTGATGTCTTTGGTCTTTGTGGTCTCACGCGGAATCTTGGCCAGCACGTCGCCCTGATGCACCGAGTCTCCGTCGGAAACCATCAGATGAGCGCGGGATGGAATCAGATATTTCTTAAGTACCTTGTGCTTGTCATCGCGAATCTGAATCGTGGGCTGGCGTTTTTCGTCCGGAGAATCTGCAACGACCCAGCGCGACAAGCCGGTGACTTCGTCCAACTCCTCGTGCATCGTCACACCTTCCAGAAGATCCTTGAACTGAATCGTTCCGGTGGTCTCCGTCAGAATCGCGAACGTGTAGGGATCCCATTCCACCAGTGTTGCGCCAAGTTTCACGGGCGCGCCTTCTTCGACACGCAATTTCGCGCCATAAACTACGGTGTAGCGTTCCTTTTCACGTCCCTTGTCGTCGAGAATCGCAATAACGCCGTTTCGGTTCATCGCCACCAGCGAACCTTCCTGGTTTCGCACAGTCTGGAGGTTGAGGAACTTGGCGATTCCTCCATTCTTGGCTTCGAGGCTTGTTTGTTCGGTGACGCGACTTGCGGTTCCTCCGATGTGGAAGGTGCGCATCGTCAACTGCGTTCCCGGTTCGCCGATGGATTGAGCAGCGATGACGCCAACTGCTTCACCAATCTCGACGAGTTTTCCGGTCGCCAGATTGCGTCCATAACACCGTACGCAGGTACCGCGCCGTGATTCGCAGGTCAGCACCGAGCGGATTTTCACGCGCTCGATACCGGCAGACTGAATCGAACCAGCGAGGTCTTCGGTGATCTCTTCGTTGATGTCGACAATCACGCGGCTTTCGTAGTCCTTGATCTTCTCCAGCGACACGCGGCCGATAATACGATCGCGAAGGGGCTCGATGATTTCTCCCGATTCCACAATCGAGCCGACGAAAATTCCGTCCACCGTTCCGCAGTCGTTTTCGCTGATGATCACGTCCTGCGCCACGTCGACCAGACGGCGTGTCAGATAACCGGAGTCGGCTGTCTTCAATGCCGTGTCCGCCAGACCTTTGCGCGCGCCGTGCGTCGAGATGAAGTACTGCAGCACGTTCAGACCTTCGCGGAAGTTCGCCGTAATCGGAGTTTCGATAATTTCACCCGACGGTTTGGCCATCAAACCGCGCATTCCGGCAAGCTGCCGGATTTGTTGCTTGGAACCGCGGGCGCCGGAGTCCGCCATCAGCAGGATGGGATTGAATCCGCGGCTGGCCTTCTCCGCGCGTTCCATTTCCGTGAACATCATGTCGGAAATCTTTTCGGTAACATCCGACCAGATCGCGATGACTTTGTTGTAGCGTTCGCCATTCGTGATGGCGCCATCGCGGTACTGCTGGTCGACTTTTACCACTTCGTTCTGCGCGTTGTCGACGAAGTCACGCTTGCCGGGAGGCACGATCAGATCGTCGATGCTGATCGTGATTCCGGCGCGCATGGCGTACAGGAAACCGAGTTCCTTAATGTGATCCAGCATCTTCACGGTCATTTCCGCGCCATAGCGGAGATATGTGAAGCTGACCAGCTGTCCCAGGCCCTTCTTCTTGAGAAGGCCGTTGATGAACGGCATTCCCTTTGGAAGATGGTCGAAAAGAATGGTGCGCCCAACTGTCGTGCTGAGCATGTAGCCTTTGGCGTCGATGATTTCGGCATGAACGATGGCCTGCTCGTCATAAGCCGTAGTCATATCAATCAGCGGACCGGTGTAGCGCAGGCGAATGGGAGTCTGTGTCTCGACTTCGCCGTGCTCGAGGGCCATCAGTATTTCTTCAATGGACCCAAACGTTCGACCTTCGCCACGAGTGCCCGGCTTGGCTCGGGTGAGGTAGTAAACGCCGAGCACCATATCCTGCGTCGGTACAGCGACGGGTTGGCCGCTGGCCGGCGACAGGAGGTTCTGCGTGGAAAGCATGAGAACGGATGCTTCGATCTGGGCTTCCGGAGACAGGGGAATGTGAACCGCCATCTGATCGCCGTCGAAATCGGCATTGAATGCGGTGCAAACCAGCGGATGGATCTTGATGGCTTTACCTTCGACGAGCACCGGCTCAAACGCCTGAATACCCAAGCGGTGGAGCGTGGGAGCGCGGTTCAGCAGAACCGGATGATCCTTGATGACTTCCTCGAGAATATCCCACACCACAGGATCCTGCCGTTCCACCATTTCTTTGGCAGCCTTGACGGTGGTGCAGTGGCCACCCTGTTCGAGCCGGTTGTAGATGAACGGCTTGAACAACTCGAGCGCCATCTTCTTCGGCAATCCGCATTGATGAAGCTTGAGTTCCGGACCCACCACGATAACCGAGCGTCCGGAGTAGTCGACGCGCTTACCCAGAAGATTCTGCCGGAAACGGCCCTGCTTCCCTTTCAGCGTATCGGACAGCGACTTCAAAGGACGATTGTTGGCGCCTCGCAATATTCGTCCACGCCGTCCATTGTCGAACAGCGCGTCGACGGCTTCCTGCAGCATGCGCTTTTCATTCCGGACGATGACGTCGGGCGCGTGCAGCTCCATGAGCTTCTTCAGACGATTGTTTCGATTGATGACGCGCCGATACAGATCGTTGAGATCCGAAGTCGCAAAGCGGCCGCCATCGAGCGGGACCAGAGGACGCAACTCGGGCGGAATCACAGGAATCACATCCAGAATCATCCACTCGGGTTTGTTGCCGGATTTGACGAATGCTTCGACAACTTTGAGGCGCTTGGCGAATTTCACTTTCTTCTGCTGCGAATTCTCGCTTTTCATGCGCACACGCAAATCGACAGAAAGCGTATCGATATCGACTCTCTTCAGGAGTTCCTTAATCGCTTCGGCGCCCATCATTGCAACGAAACGGCCGGGGAATTCCTGTTGCAGCTGGCGGAATTTTTCTTCCGTCAGGAGTTCGCGGTCCTTCAGCGGCGCTTCACCGGGATCAATCGTGACGTACGCTTCAAAATATAGCACCCGCTCCAGTTCCCTCAGCGACATGTCGAGCAGATGGCCAATGCGGCTGGGTAATCCTTTGAAGAACCACACGTGCGAACATGGGCTGGCCAGTTCGATATGACCAAGGCGCTCGCGGCGCACTTTGGAAAGTGTGACTTCGACGCCGCATTTATCGCAGATGACTCCGCGATGTTTCATGCGCTTGTACTTTCCGCACAGGCATTCCCAGTCGGTCACCGGCCCGAAGATTCGAGCGCAGAACAGACCGTCCTTCTCCGGCTTGAACGTTCGATAGTTGATGGTTTCCGGCTTTGTGACCTCGCCGTGAGACCATGAACGAATCTTCTCCGGCGAAGCCAGACTGATCCGGATGCTGTCAAAATCGGCTATGGACGCTGAGCGATCGTAGGGATTGGTTCTAATCAAAGTAATACCTCCTCAAGGGAGAAATCGTTTACGCCGTCGGCTTACGCTTCATGAGTTCGACGTCAAGGCAAAGACTCTGCAATTCGCGAATCAGGACGTTGAAGGATTCCGGCACGCCCGGCTCCATGGCCGCCTCGCCCTTCACAATGGCTTCATAGATCTTGGTGCGGCCGTACACGTCGTCGGACTTGGCTGTCAGCAATTCCTGCAGAATGTGCGCAGCACCGTAAGCCTCGAGCGCCCACACTTCCATTTCTCCAAATCGCTGACCGCCGAATTGGGCCTTGCCGCCCAGGGGCTGCTGTGTAATCAGCGAATATGGCCCGATTGAACGCGCGTGAATTTTGTCGTCGACAAGATGCGACAGTTTCAACATGTAGATATAACCGACGGTCACTTCCTGTTCGAAAGGCACACCGGTCATGCCGTCGTACAGGCGAGTCTTGCCGGTCTTTGGAAGATTTGCCTTGCTGAGCATATCCTTGATTTCGGATTCCATCGCGCCATCGAAAACCGGTGTTGCAAAATACATGCCCAGTGCCTGAGCGGCCCATCCCAGGTGAGTTTCCAGAATCTGTCCGACGTTCATTCGCGATGGTACGCCGAGCGGATTCAACACAATTTCCACGGGAGTTCCATCGGGAAGATACGGCATGTCCTCTTCCGGAAGAATTCGGGCAATGACGCCCTTGTTGCCGTGGCGTCCCGCCATCTTGTCTCCGACGGAAAGCTTTCGTTTCATCGCAACGTAGACCTTCACCAGTTTGATCACACCGGGAGGCAATTCGTCGCCGCGCCGAAGC
>JBGPBY010000163.1:0-13008 GCA_041481485.1 Terriglobia bacterium | reverse complement strand
TAAAGAAATCCCTCTCCCAACGGGAGAGGGTGGGCATCAAGAAATGGCGGCCGGGTGAGGGGTACCGCCAGTAAAAATCGGCCCCCTCCCGTTGGGCTGGTCAGTTACACACATGACACCGCCTGGTTGAGAATTGAAAATTGATTGATATTGATTATTGCCCTTTGTAATTTTAAACAAACCGCTCTTCTAATCCGTCTGTTTGGGTGCAGTCCCGGGAATTCTCATCTGCCAAGCGCAATAATCAATAATCATCAATCAATTTTCAATTCTCAACCGGCGGCAAGAAATTCCGGGACGGGCCCCGCATTTCGCCTGCCGGCGAAATGCGGGGCCCGTCCCGGAATTTCCTTTATGATGGTTCTGATTTGGAGGAGGTTCTTTGTGGTGCGCAAGTCTTTGACGATTCTGCTCTTGACGATTGCATTCGTATCTTCGTTTCGTGCTCAAAATCCGGCAGGGAACACCTCAACAGGCGCACTTGTGGGATTGCCCGCCGGTTTGCCTCCATCGATTTTGCGCGGCGGTACAACCGGCGAGTTGATGGCCGTTTACACGCCGCGCAGTCCGGAAGAGATCCAGCGTCTGCTGGAAATTGCGAAGTCCTCACAGCAATCCGCTGAAAACAGCTACGCGGAAAGCGTCCGTCTTGCCCAGTCTGCGAGCGGACAGTTGCAGATCATGACCGAAGAGTTGCGGACGACCGAGACCCGGCTGAATGTGGCAAAAAAAGCGAAGAATTCTTCAGATGTGTCGCTCCTGACCAACGAAGCAAAACGGCAGGAGGCCGAAAGGAAGTATCTGGTTTCCCTGCGCGACGCCATGAATGCGGACATGGAATCACTCAACAGCCAGCGCATCGCTGCCGGCGCACAGGTAAAGGCGTTGCAGATCGAATCCGACGCTGCGAAAAAGCATGACGAAATCGTGGCCGCCAATTCGGAGAAGGCTTCGAACACGACCAGTTACGCTGCGCTTTTGAAACAGTTGTTCAGCGCGCGAAAGGAAGCCGCCGATCGTGCACTGGAAGCCGCGTCAAAGCAGACCTCCGTCGCATCCCGCAAGCTGAAGCAGCTCGACGCGCTTTCAAAGCTGTCCAAGTAGGCATCGATTCCATTTTCATTGAAAGCGGAACGCGTTAAACTGCGGCGCTATGCGCACCCATAAATTATTGGCCGCTGTCATTCTCATGCTTGCAACGTCTTCCGTGTTTGTATCGGCTCAGGCGAGGCAAGGGGCCGCGCGTGGGAACGCGCTGGCGGGAATCGACTGGAACAAGCCGTTCCCTGCACACAAGATCGTGGGCAACATGTACTTTGTCGGATCCGAGCAACTCGGCTCGTTTCTCATGACCACGCCGGAAGGAAACATTCTGATTAACAGCGATTATGAAGAAACGGTTCCGGTAATCCGTGCCGCGGTCGAGACGCTGGGGTTTAAGTTTACAGACATCAAGATTCTTCTGGGCAGCCACGCCAATCCGGATCACATGACTGGAGACGCCATGGTGAAACAATTGACGGGCGCGACGGTGATGGCCATGGCTGAAGATGTTCCTGCGCTTCAGAATATCCGGCCGGGCGGAAAGCCTCATCCTATCGATCGCACTCTGCATGATGGCGACACGGTGACGCTCGGCGGAACGACGCTGACCGCCCATCTCACCCCCGGCCACACCAAGGGTTGCACCACATGGACGTTCAAGACGACAGAGAATGGCAAATCGTACGATGTCGTAATTGTGGGCAGTCTCAGCTTGAATGCCGCGGTGCTCGTGAATAATCCCACATATCCGAATATCCAGGAAGATTTCATCAAGAGCTTTAAAGTGATGCGTTCTCTTCCCGCCGATGTGTTCGTCGGTTCCCACAATGGCTTTTACCAGATGACTCAGAAGTACGCCCGTTTGGATAAAGGCGGGCCGAATCCCTACATCGATCCTGCCGGATACAAGGCTCTCATCGACTCGTCGGAAAGGGCGTTCAATGATCAGCTGAAAAGCAGTACGGCACGGTAGTAATGGGTCAGTTTGAAATCCGCGTCCCCCTGTAGGCGCGGTCTATGACCGCGCACAGTTTTTCACACTGGGACTCCACGAATTGGGAATCCATAAACGAGAGATTGCGCGCGGTCATAGACCGCGCCTACAGGGGGACACGGATTTCAAACTGACCCACTACCGGCACGGTAACCTGACAGCGGTTCTTTGCTGCAGAAATTTGAAGTCAAAAAAGCGGTGGCGGGCCATTTCCTGAACAGGGAACAATAGCGCGTATGAACACGCTGCCTTCGGTTCGAGAAATGCAAAACGCGTACGAGCGAAAGGATCCTTCTTATGATGGGATTTTCTTTCTCGCTGTGCGAACGACTGGAATCTTTTGCCGCCCTTCGTGCCCGGCTCGGAAGCCGCTGGCACGCAATGTCGATTACTTCTCCAGCGCCCGCGAGGCTCTGTTTGCGGGGTACCGGCCATGCAAGCGATGCCGCCCGATGGATACCAGCGGACGTCCACCCGAATGGGTGGGTCGCGCGATGGCACTGGTCCACGCGTCCGAACTCCGTATCAAAGATTCTGAACTGCGGCATTCCGGCATCGATCCATTCCGCATTCGCCGATATTTCCAGAACCATTACGGCATGACCTTTCAGGCCTACTGTCGAGCCCGCCGGATGGGGGACGCCCTGAATCAACTTCGGCGAGGCGTCCTTCTCGACGATATCGCTTTGGGCAATGGATATGAATCGCACAGCGGTTTTCGCGACGCGTTCGTGCGCACATTCGGCCGTCCTCCGGGCACGAGCCGCGATCTGGACCGTATTGTCGTCTCCTGGATTGAGAGTCCCATCGGTCCGCTGGTCGCCGCCGCAAATGATCACGGTATTTGCCTGCTCGAGTTCACGGACCGGCGCATGCTGGAAACTCAGTTCAATACTCTGAAGAAGCTGTTTTCATGCGCGATCCTGCCGGGAGAGAATACGCATTTGACGCACCTGAGAGATGAACTCAAGGATTACTTTGCAGGAAATCTGCAGCAGTTTACCGTTCCGATCGTATTCCCCGGATCGCCGTTTCAGGTAGGCGTCTGGAACGAGTTGTTGCGAATACCATACGGGAAAACATGTTCCTACGAGGAACTTGCACGCCGCATCGGCGCAGCATCAGGACAACGTGCGGTGGGCCATGCCAACGGTACGAATCGAATCGCCATAGTTATCCCCTGCCACCGAGTCGTGAACAAGAGCGGTAAACTCGGTGGATACGGCGGCGGCCTGTGGCGGAAACAACACCTGCTCGATCTGGAGAAGCGGATGCGGAATGCGAACTAGAAATCAGTTTCACTCAAAGTAGGGTTTCCCTTCTCAACTTCGCCCGCGGGACTGCTCCTGTAGGCGCGGTATATGACCGCGCAAAATTTTAAGGGTTTCAATCCTGCGTAATGTGCGCGGTAATAGACCGCGCCTACAGGGGAATCAGGTCATTCCTTCAGAAATACGAAGGAATGGGAAAATCCGTGCATATTGCGGCAGATGGAATGCAGAAACTCGACCTGACGTCACTTTCCCAGAGATGATGGTTTCTATCTCCAGAATTCACTCCATCCATTCTTGGAATGCAGCGGCAGGGAAATCCCCAGGGCTTCGATGTCGTGAATCTGTCTCTTCTGGATTTTGAAAATGTGCACAGACTCGAAATTAAACGGATTCTGCCGCGACATATCCCGATCGGTTAGTGTTCTGTCCGCAGCGATAACCTTGAAGACTCTCTCTTCCATGGGATGACGGAACATCGTCATACTGAAAACCAGACCCGTCTCCTCGTCGGCAATCCAGACACGCCGCAGATCGATGCTGTTGATGGCATCTGTACCCATACAGTGATACAGTATTTGCCGATGATATTTACTCTGAATTCATCCAGGGGACAACCGTTGTATCTGCAAGTGATGCAGCAAATCCGCCATGCAATCGATACCGGAGTGCTTCAGCCGGGCGATGGGCTTCCGGGAGTTCGCACCCTGGCAAAACAGCTCGTCGTCAGTCCGAACACCATCGTCAAGGCATATTCCGAACTTGAACATGAGGGACTTCTCAATTTGCGTCACGGTTCCGGAGCATACGTCGCCGGACGTCCGAAGAAGTTACGAACCGAGCGTTTGCGTCAGGCGCAGGAGCGCGTACGCGGCCTGGTTGAGAAACTTCAGCGCGAAGGGCTGTCGGAAAGCGAAATTCAAAGGCTGGTAGAGGCGGAATTGTTCTATACCGCTTCGTCAGACTCCAAACGGTGAGGAGAATATGACCTGGCAATCTGTCATTGAAACCCGTGAACTGACAAAACGCTACGGCGGGTCCGACGCTGTGCACGGTCTCAATCTAAAGGTCAGTGCCGGAAGTATCACCGGCTTCCTGGGAAGGAACGGGGCAGGGAAGAGCAGCACGATTAAAATGCTTCTTGGCATTACCCGTCCGACATCCGGGACCGGTTTCCTGCTCGGCCGTCCGATCGGCAGTGCGCGTGAACTGTCTGATGCCCGGTGCAGTATCGCCGCATCACGTTCGGTTTTTCGACGGAGCCTCCACGACTGGATCTTCCGAAGGACGACATTGAATCGATCCATCACGACGGACGGCAAATTACGGTGATGGCCAGGCGCAATGTGGAAGACATCATTGAAAGGGTCCGACGCCTCGGTGCGGCTTCGATCGAGAATTCTTCTGTGAGTTTGCGCGAACTCTTTCTGGCCGCGGTGAAGGAGGAAACCCACAATGCTCTGGTATAAAGCCTGGCGCGAAAGCCGCGTCCGATTTTTGTTGAGTGCCGGTGTGCTGATGTTTTTGTGCCTGAGTTCGATTTACCGGGCGCGCACCGGTTTCCCGCCTCCGGAGCGGCCCGATTTCCCGTATTCGGCATGGGTATGGGCCAACATCTATGGGAACCTCAACCCAACCGTCTTTGTCATTCTGGCAATGATACTTGGCCTCGGCGGACTGCAGCGGGAGCGCCCTGTCGGCACAGCCGTCTTTACTCTTTCACTTCCGGTGACGCGAATTCGTTTGAACGCTCTGCGCGCGGCCGCCGGAACGCTTCAGGTCATTTTTCTGAGTCTGATTCCATCCATGCTGGTTCCGGCATTTTCTCCAATGATAGCGGGGCAGTCCTATCCGGTATCTCAGACCCTGCAGTTTGGGTTTCTGATCATGAGTTGGGGCATTGTGGCCTTTGCTGCGGGATTTCTGTTGTCGAGTTTGTTCGCCGGAGAATTCACCGGAACGGCTTTGTGTGTCATCGTTCCAGTCCTCTACCGCATCGTTGTTCAGTCTAGTGAGGCTATTGCGAGTTATCCTGCGGCGAATTACGCCAGTTTCATGAGTGGGCTGCCGTACATATCGAGCCCGGTGAACGTGACTATCACTGGACCGCTTCCCTGGATGAGTTTTCTGACTCTTGCCGTCGTGAGCATGATTCTCTTTGCATGCGCAGCCGCTCGAACAAACCGGCAGGATTTTTGAGTTCGCGAAGACGTTTTCCTAAAGTTCGATCCTTGTCCCGAGAGCCACAAGAAATTTCGAAATCCATGCGGGATGAGCGGGCCAGGCTGGGGCAGTGACAAGGTTGGCATCGGCGATCGCCTGATCCATGGGGATGTCGACAAAAGTACCGCCGGCTTGTGTCACATCGGGTGATACTGCCGGATAGCAGCTGACCTTGCGGCCCTGCACCACGCCGGCAGCCGCCAGTATCTGAGCCGCGTGACAGATCGCTGCTATGGGCTTGTTTGCCGAAGCGAAGTGTCTCACCGCGTCGAGAACTTTACCGTTCAGTCGAAGGTATTCCGGAGCGCGTCCGCCAGGAATGACGAGGGCATCGTAGGTTTCGGGATTGATTTCATCGAACGTCGCGTTCAGCGAAAAGTTGTGACCGCGCTTCTCCGTGTATGTCTGGTCGCCTTCGAAATCATGCACCGCAGTTCGAACGACGTCTCCCGCGCGTTTGCCCGGACACACCGCGTGCACGGTATGGCCGACCATTAAAAGCGACTGGAACGGAACCATGACTTCGTAGTCTTCAACGAAATCGCCAACCAGCATCAGGATTTTCTTCGCAGCCACCACGACCTCCGGTTATCGACGAACGTTTCAGTCTTCAGAGACGGCCGCGCGATTTTACATCATCTCCGGATTCCGCTCCAGACGTGGTCGCAAGGTATGAATGAATTTGATTCCGACTGTCGGGGCCTTCTGCCGGTCATGAAACGATTTGTGTGGTTCGCCCTACACGGGAATTGAGAGGGCTACCCCCGTCAATTGCACTACCGAAACTACATTACTGAAACCTTACCGCATATTTACGGCAGGATTATGACTGTAACCGTCTGCAAGACCTATTCTCTTCTCATGAACTGCTGTGAATGGAGAAGGCAGAGGCAGTTATGACGTCGCTGCAACCGCTTCTTATAACTGATTGGGGAGGTTCGATGAAATTCGCAAAGATGGTGTTCTTAATCGCCGGTATCTGGGGAGTGCTCGTGATGTCGTCGATGTACTTCCTGTTCGATGTCATAGGTCGTCAGTATCCGCCGCCGGTCACGCACCCGGATTTTTACTATGGATTCGTATCGATTACTTTTGCCTGGCAAGTCGTCTTCCTCGTGGTATCGACGGATCCCCTCCGGTACAGGCCAATCATGGCGGCGGCTCTCGTAGAAAAGCTTGGTTACATTGCCACCCTGAGCGTGCTTTTCGCGAAAGGACAATTGCAGTTTGGCCAGTTCGCAGTAGTCGGTCCGGACTTCATTCTTGGTCTTCTTTTTATTGCAGCGTTTTTCAAAACAAAAGGCAGGGATCACCATGCTTGAGTTGAGGTCAACGAAAACGGTAGTCCGACTTTGGCTACGACAAGTCGTCGAGCAGCGCTTTTGCCTCGCACAGATCAACTGTATCGAAACCCTCAGTGAAGCTGCTGTAGACAGGTGCGAGAATGCTGAGGGCTTTCTTCCTTTTGCCCTGTTGTTGATACAGGAGGGCCGCACTCACCGCTGAGCGTAACTCCAGAGCCTTGCTATTTTGCCGTCTTGCAATCTGAATCGCTTCATTGAAGTAGCCTTCGGCGGCGGCAATCGCAGAAGGCGAGGCGGCCTCAACCGTAGCTGTTCCGGCTGCGGCAGCTCGGGAAGCCCGCCGGGTGGTTTGCTTCAGTAGCAGTTCCCCTTTGAGTCGGAACAGCTCGGCCTGGTAGGACTTTTCGCCGGTCCGATCGGCCGCTTCCAGCGCCTCCTCCAGTGCACGAAGTGCTTCATCGGTTCTTCGAGACCTTATCAACGCCTCGGCGAGAAGAGCCAGAAAGTGCGGACGCATCAGGCTGGCACCGGTTGCCATAATTGCTGAGAGTCCCTCGCGTATCCGTTCGATCGCCTCTTCATCGTGCCCCTGCCCGGTCTGCGCCCAGCCACGTGTCATCGCTGCGAGCGCCTGGTACATTACAAGTCCATGTTCGCTGGCAACGGAGCTTGTGGCATCGGCAAACTCTTGTGCCAACCTCGCCTCCCGGCGCAGTTGATGAAGGATCGCCGCAAAAAACAGCGCGTGTGCCATACCGTGAGGTTCGGACAAGTCGCGCGCCAGAGACAGTGCTTCCTGGATCCGCTGCAAAGCCTGATCCGGCCGGCCGAGGAACCATAGCGCCCAGGCCGCAAAACATCGCATCGCGATTCCCGGGTTCAGGGCATAGAGGAAAGCATCGTCGCGATGGAGTTCCGGGTTGAAAAGCAGGAGCGCGTTTTCAAAGTGCTCGACGGCCAGAGCATTTTCCCCCAGATGTGTGAAGCTGATCTCCATCGCCATCTGACCTCGCATTTCGAGTCCCGCGTACGGCAGCCGCTGCGCCATGTGAAGGAAATCCTCAGCAATTTGCAGTGCCGTCCCCATCTCTGCTCTCAATATATGAAACGTCCAGAGGCCCCAGAGCACTTGAGAAATTTCGGGCGTCTCGCCCAGTTGCCGACAAAGCTCCCTGGCTCTGAGATACACATTGCCCACATCCGGAGCCGCATAGCCCCTGGTCGCAATCAACGGCATGCCCAGGGTGAGCTGCAGCGCGAGCTCGAGTTCCGTGCGTTCCCGCGTATTCGGAACTTTTTCAAGCAGCTTCAGCCCGCGGCGCGCCAATTCAACCGCCCCGTGATATGCAAACCTGCGGATTTCGTTGTCTGCAGCGTGTTGAAGATACTTTGCGGCCTGCCTGTAATTCGCTCCCCGCTCGAAGTGCATCGCAAGCTCGGCCGCAACTTCCTTTGCGTGTCCACCCTGGAGCAATTCTGTCTGTTCGCCAATTCTCCTATGGAGCTGAGCGCGTCTGGACGAGGAAATCCGTTCATACAGCACGTTCTGATACAGCGCGTGAATGAAGCCGTACCGGATGACCGCGTCTCCGTTTGGCATCGTTTGAACGCCGCAATCCTGAATGAACTGACGTTGGCGCGCCAGCTCATGACAGCGCGCTTCTACAGCAGCGCGATCTTCTCCTAATCCGGCAGCCAAGGCGGGAGTTGAAAACTCCGCCCCTGCCACGCTTGCCACTTCGAGTGTTCGCTGTCCAACGGCATCGAGATGATCGACCTGCTTCTCGATCATCTGCTTGATGCTGTCGGGGACACGAACTTCAACCGTGTCGATGCCTGCAGCCAGATACCAGAGCGCCTGTTCGCCGGCAATCGATCCATCGGCCAGAAGATAGTCGACCGCGTTGAGCATAAACAGCGGGTTTCCATCCGTTCGTTCGTGGATCAGGGTTGCAAGCCTTGCCGGAAATTGATTGCCGGGAAATCGAACAGACAGATACTGGCCCACTGCATCTTCGGTGAGGTATTCCAGCGGCAATTCTTCGCACTGCTGTCTGGCCAGCAATTCCCGCTTGACGGCTTTGAGCGGATGTCCGGTGACGACCAACTCCAGGGGCCGATAGGTTCCTATTAACATCAACTGGGCGGGATGGCGCTGCCTTGCCAGGTATGAGATCAAGTCCACCGTCGAGTAATCGCTCCAATGCAGGTCTTCGAGAATGAGCACCAGAGGCATGTCTGCAGTCAGCACCTCCAGTGCCTCACCCATTTCCCGAAGCATCCGTTCGCGTGTCGCTCCGAACACTTGCCGACTCAGCAATTCGCGATCTGAAGCGCTGAACAGAGAAGGCAATTGCAACAGCCACATTGGCGCATGCGCGCGCAACACATCGATAGCCTGTGGATGTACGCGGCACAAGCGCCCGATTGCTTCGAGAACCGGGAGATAAGCTTCGCTGGTTCCGTACTGCTCCAGGCACTGCCCCCGCACTACACGAATTTTCCATTTTGGAGCGATGCTTTGTACGAATGTGTCGACCATAGCGGTCTTGCCGATGCCCGCTTCTCCGGTAACAAATACAATCTGGCGCACCCTGCCAATTATCCTCTCGATCCAGCCTTGCATCCGTAACAGTGCGTTGTCGCGCCCGACAACTTTCAGCAGGGAATCCGCTGCGCGTGGTGCTGAAAGCGGCTGTGCACTCTTTGAGATTGGAGCGATGAAGCGGTAACCACGCCGATGTGCAGTTTCGATAAAGCGAGGCGACGTTGAATCGTCGTCGAGAGCCTCGCGGATCTGGCGAATGGCGACTTTCAGAACGGCATCGCCGACGAAGGTTCCCGGCCAGATTGCGTTGAGAAGCTCTTCCTTTGTAACAAGCTGGCCGGGCCGCCCCAGCAGATAATCAAGCACGGCGTAGGCCTTTGGCCTGAGCCTGATTGCCTGCGACCCTCTCCACAGGCATTCGTTGGCCTGGTCCAGGCAAAAGGAATCGAAGAATGTCTGTTTTTCAAGCCCCACTTCAGTTTCCAAACGGTACGGAAAGTTTCCGGCAAGGTTATCACTTGCCACGCAAGGACTATTGTCAACTTAGTTTGACAGCTCGTCGAGCAGCGCTTTCGCTTCTCGCAAATCCTTCGTCTCAAAACCTTCCGTGAAACTGCCGTAGACTTGCGTCAGAAGTTCCCGCGCTTCTTTCTGCCGTTTCTGAATCTGATAGAGACGCGAAAGGCTCATCGCCGCGCGAAGCTCCAGCGCTTTTGCCTTCTGGTTCCTGGCAATTTCGAGAGCCTGATTATGACAACTCTCGGCACGGGCAGCCGCATCCCGCCCGTTCGATGAAATCAACAGCAGCTCGCCTTTCAGACGATAGATCTCGGCCAGATAGTATCGATCGCCGCTACCATGGGTTTGCGCCAGTGCAACCTCCAGTGTCTGGAGTCCTTCCTCGATCCGGTTTGCCTTTTTCAGCGCCTCGGCAAGCAGAGCCAGAAAATGTGGACGTAATAACTCCGTGCCGGTTGCCTGATGGCCGACAAGCCCAAGTTGTATCTGTTCTATCGCATCCTCTGCTCGTCCCAGTTCGATCAGCGCCCAGCCTCGAGTAACCGTTGTGGTCGCCTGATAGAGCAGTAACCCGTGTTCGGTTGAAATCGCGAATGCAGCTTCTGCGAATTCCTTCGCCAGCGGTTCGTCCCGGCGTAACTGGTGAATCACCGCCGTGAAGAACAGGGCATGCGCCATTCCATGAGGCTCGGATAATTCGCGAGCCAGTGTCAGCGCCTTCTCGACCCGGTCCAAAGCCTGATCGGGATGGCCCAGAAACCACAATGCCCAGGCGGCATGGCACTGCGATGCAACTCCGGAATTCTGCGAGTAGCGGAAAGAATCATTTCGATGCCGCTCCGGATCGTAGAGCAGCAGGGCCTTCTGAAAATGTTCCAGTGCCGGCTCAAATTCTCCAAGGTGAATGAGAGTGACCTCCATGGTGAGCCGGGAATATGGAATATCCGCGGCCACTCGCACAAATTCTTCCGCGATCCCGCGTGCCGTTACCAATTCCGCTTTCACCAGATAAAAGGTCCAGAGTCCCCAGAGTGCCTGAGAGGTTTCCGGAGCATCGCCCAACTGCCGGCACAGTTCTCTGGCTCTGGTGTAATTGTTTCCAACATCCGAAGCCGCATAACCCTCGGTCGCAATCAAGGGCACACCCAGGGTGATGTGCAGCCCGAGTTCCTGTTTGGCGCGTTCGGGCGTGTCCGGCAGTCTCTCGATCAGCTCCAGCCCGCGGCGCGACAGCGCGACAGATTCGTGATACGCAAACCTCCGCAGCACGTTGTCGGCAGCGTGCTGAAGATACTTTGCAGCCTGACCATAATTCGCACCCCGCTCGAAGTGCATTGCGAGTTCCGCCGAAATTTCACTGGCCCGCTCGCCATAGAGCGCTTCTCCCTTTTCGCCAATTCGCCTGTGGAGTTGAACGCGCCGGAATGGAGATATTCGGTCATACAACACGTTCTGATACAAAGCATGGATGAACCCGTACCGGCTTTCCGCGTCTCCGCCCGGCAGTACATGGATTCCGCAATCCTGAATGAAATGACGTTGACGTGCCAGTTCATCGCACTGGGATTCAATGGCCTCGTGATCCTCCTCCAGTCCGGCGGCCACCGCAAGAGTAGAAAACTCCGTTCCCGCCACACTCGCCACTTCAAGGGTTCGCTGTTCGTTTGCATCGAGATGTTCGATCTGTTTTTCGATCATCTGACGGATGCTATCGGGCACGCCAACCTGCACGTTCTCGATCGCGACAAGTAATTCCCAACCCTGGCTTGACAGACCAACCAGCTTTTCTGCTTCAAGGTAGTCGACTGCATTGACCATGAACAGCGGGTTTCCCTCTGTTCGTTCATGGATCAGTCCGACAAGCTCTTCCGGAAACCGATTGGTGGGAAATCGAATGGACAGGTATTTTGCGACTGCGTCCTCGTTCAGGTAATCCAGCGGCAGCTCCTCGCATTGCTGCCTGGCCAGCAGTTCACGCTTGACGGCTTTGAGCGGATGTCCGCTGACGGTCAGCTCCACGGGCCGGTAGGTACCAATCAACATGAGCTTCGCCGGCTGACGTTGTCTGGCCAGGTACGAGATCAGATCCAGGGTCGAGTAGTCGCTCCAATGAAGATCTTCCAGGATGAGCACCAGCGGCATTTCCACCGCCATCGCCTCCAGGGCCTCGCTCATTTCCCTCAGCATTCGCTCGCGTGTCGCTCCAAATACTTCCCGGCTCAGTAGTTCGCGATCGGAGGCACTGACCAGTGAAGGCATTTGCAGCAGCCACATCGGTGCGTGTGCGCGCAGTACATCGACAAGTTCCTGATGCTCCCGGCACAAACGACCGATCGCTTCCAGTACCGGCAGGTATGCCTCACTGGTTCCATACTGTTCCAGACACTGGCCCCGGCCGATCCGAATATTCCTATCCGAGGCGATGCGTCTCGCCAATGTATCGACAAGTGAGGTCTTGCCAATTCCAGCTTCTCCAGTGACAAATATGATCTGACGCTCTCCTCCGAGCATCTTCCCGACCAGGCCTTGCATTTGCGAGAGCGAATCTTCACGTCCGACAACTCTCTGAAGGGAATCGGCAGCGCGTGTCGCCGGACCGTAAGCAGCGTGGTTGCTTTGAAGCTCCGGGTCTCTTGCCGGTGCGTGCCCGCTGTCTGCTATTGGACCGACAAAACGATAGCCTCGACGATGTGCGGTTTCAATAAAGCGTGGAGACGCTGGATCATCGCCGAGAGTTTCACGAATCTGACGAATGGCGACTTTGAGGACGGCTTCGCCGACAAAGGTTCCCGGCCACACCGCATTAAGCAGTTCTTCTTTTGTGACGAGCCGGCCCGGATGACCAAGGAGATAGCCGAGCACGGCGAAAGCTTTGGGTCTGAGCTTGATTGCCTGCGAGTCTTTCCACAGGCACTCGTTGGCCAGGTCCAGACAAAAGGGATCGAAGACTATTCTTTTTTCAAGCCCCACTTCAGTTCCCAAACGATTTTTCGGTAATGCGTCCTTTGGAGTTTTAAAGGCCCGTTCCCCTGTAGGCCCGGTCTATGAAGCTGTGAAGGAATGCCGTCAAGAAATCCCTCTCCCAACGGGAGAGGGTTGGGTGAG
>JBGPBY010000162.1:0-13156 GCA_041481485.1 Terriglobia bacterium | reverse complement strand
TTTGGGCGCGTAAATACCCCGCGCCTACAGTGGGGTCGGTCCCGGAATTCTAATTCCAGGACATGAACGCTGAAGGTCTGGAGCTAAACCCAGGGCTTACCAGCGCCGACGCCGCCGAACGTCTGAAACGGGACGGCCCGAACGAGCTTCCGGCGGCAATGCCCAAAAGCACTTTCCGCATTGCCATAGACGTCCTTCGCGAGCCGATGTTCCTGTTGTTGTTGGCAGCGGGCGCGGTCTATCTCGTGTTGGGAAGCGTCCACGAAGCTGTAGCTCTGGGTGTCAGCATTCTGGCCATTATTGGAATAACCCTCTATCAAGAAACAAAGACGGAAAGGACACTCCAGGCACTGAGAGACCTTTCCAGTCCGCGGGCGATGGTGGTTCGCGACGGGCAGAAAAAACGAATTGCCGGCCGCGATGTTGTGCAAGGTGACGTGCTCATATTGTCGGAAGGCGACCGTGTGGCTGCGGATGCTCTGGTTATTCGTGCAATCAATCTCAGGGCAGAAGAGTCCCTGCTGACAGGCGAGTCGGTTTCCGTTCAGAAAACAGTTTGGGACGGACATTCGACGATGCCGCGTCCCGGCGGTGATGACATCCCAGCCGTATTCTCAGGAACTTTAATTGTCAAGGGCTACGGAATGGGGGTGGTGACTTCCACAGGAAGTCTTACCGAAGTTGGAAAACTTGGCACTGCTCTTCAGAATACGGAAACCCAAAAGACGAATCTGGAGCTTGAGACGGCATCCCTGGTTCGAAAATTTACAGTTGTGAGTCTGAGTTTGTGCCTCATCATCGCGCTTGTTTACGGGCTCACACTCGGCAGCTGGTTGAAGGGAGCGCTGGCCGGACTTGCGCTTGCTATTTCGATGGTGCCGGAGGAATTTCCCGTCGTTCTCACAATTTTCCTGGCCCTCGGGGCATGGCGTATCTCCCGAATTGGAGTGCTGACCCGTCGTGTGCCCGCCATCGAAATGCTTGGAGCGGCGACGGTCCTTTGTATGGATAAAACAGGTACCCTGACTTTGAACAAAATGGAGGTTCGCCAGGTCGCTGAAGCTCCCGGGCACATCCGCAGCGAAATTCTTACCGCCGCCATGTTTGCGAGCAGCGCAGAACCTGTCGATCCGATGGAAAAGGCAATTCACGACGCTGCGACGCATCAAGCCGTAATTCCTTCCGCCAGGCTCATTCGAGAGTATCCCCTGACTGGCGGACTCTTGGTCATGTCTCGCGTTCAGGAACATTCCGTCGATGGCGCATACGACGTCTATGCCAAAGGGGCTCCCGAGGCAATCGCTCAGCTTTGTCACGCTTCTGCAGACGACGTTACAAGGTTTGCGCTTCAGATGGCGGAGCAGGGAATGCGAGTTCTTGGTGTTGCTCATGGAACGGTGCCAAAGACAAAGTTGCCGGAGTCCCAACGGGAAATTCGATTTGAGTATCTTGGCCTGATCGGATTCGAAGATCCCGTAAGGCCCTCTGTACCAGATGCGATTCGTGAGTGTCACAATGCCGGAATCCGTGTCGTCATGATTACCGGAGATTTTCCGGCAACGGCCAGCAGTATCTCCCAGCAGATTGGCTTGATAAATCCGCGACAGAGTGTGACCGGTCCCGAAATTGAAATCATGTCGGAAGCACGATTACGGGAATGTGTCCACGGCGTGAACGTTTGTTTCACAACGTTGCTGCTCGGTAACCTTGCTCTGATATGGACAAATCGCTCCCGGACAAGCACGGTGTTTGGAGTGCTGCGGTCGCGCAACGTTGCCTTATGGGCAATAAGTCTGGCAGCGCTGGCATTGTTGGCTTTCGTGCTCTATGTGCCTGCGGCGCGGAATTTGTTTGAGTTCTCGACACTTCACGCGGACGATGTTGCCGTCTGCATCGGCCTTGCGCTGGCGGGTGTCACCTGGTTTGAAATTGCAAAACTTAGGAAAGGGTCAAGCTTCAATAAGGCGGTAAATTGACGCCATGAACCTAGTCCTTCTGGAACCGCATGAAATCATAAACGGCGAAGCGGAACTGAGCGGCCGGAGATTCGAACACATTCGAAGTGTGCATCGGGCCGTCATCGGTTCGGAATTGAAGGTCGGAGTAATCGGCGGGAAACTTGGCCGGGGAATTGTCGTCAGAATCGAAGGCAGCAGCCTGCGGTTATCCATCTGTCTGGAGTCCGATCCGCCGGCTCCGTTGCCGCTCCGTCTCGTGATGGCAGTCCCACGTCCGAAAGTACTGAACAGAACCATTGCTGCGGCAGTGTCGATGGGAGTTCGTGAGATCGACCTCATCAATTCCTGGCGTGTGGAGAAATCGTATTGGCACAGCCCAAAAATGGCAGAGGAGAATCTGCGGTTTCAGGCAGTTCTCGGACTGGAGCAGTCCGGCAATACGATTCTGCCGACGATTCGAAAGCATCCACTGTTCGTGCCCTTCATACGCGACGAGCTGCCTCATGAAGTCGATGGGCGGCTCACTCTGGTAGCGGATCCGAGAGCGGACGCGGAATGTCCACGAAGCATCAGGAGTCCTGCAATTCTTGCGATCGGGCCGGAAGGAGGGTTTATCCAGCGGGAACTCGACACGTTTCGCGATATTGGATTTCAGAGCGTGAATCTTGGCCGGCGAATCCTTCGTGTTGAAACGGCTATGGCCTGTCTGATTGGAAGACTCTTCTAGCAGGGCTAAGCAACCTGCAACTCAGAAGTGCACGAGACATCTTCGGCTCCAGCCAGTCTGAGGATTTCCTCCGCCCTTCGCTTTTGTGACTTTTCTTCGCATTCCACGCTGAGGAAGAATCCGAGGCTTTGGACGCGGTCTTGATAACGACCGACAATGCATTTCGGGCGTCCAATGATATCGATTGAACTAATAAGTCCGACGAAACCGCCGCATGCAGCGATGCTTGCCAGAATTCCTCCCACGGGCCCTGCGGACATTGAGCTTTCAATGACCTGAAACGTCACGGGGCTGAAGCCGGTCATGCCATAAATCGCAGCTCCCACCAAAGTTCCGACGATAGCTCCTGCGGCTGCCAGTCGAATCCTGATCCGGCGGCGTACCGAACTTTCGTCAGGCTCCAGTTCCTGTGGAAATCTCAGCGAAATTCGGTCGGACCGGTAGCCCGCCAAAACCAGAGCATCGACGGCAGCGAAAGCATCCGTCCGTTTCAAATAAAGCGCGAACGCGAATTGGCTTTTGTCCGGCATCTTGACTCTCCGTGGCTTAACCGATTCGCAACTATGCTTCCATTTACAACTGCTTGAACCGGCTGGCTGCGCAACCAGTACTCCGAAGTGTTGTGAACCTTCAATTCCACTTGAGGGCGAGATGTGTCCCCATTCCTGGTCCGGCGGTCCCGAAGTGGTATGGAAATTCACTTGCACAGTGAAGAGGAGAGAAATCCTGGGGCACTAGTAATCCATAGGTTTATGGAAACCCATGCCCTCACATCGGCAACCGAATACCAATAGGAGGCGAGATGAGTACCGATCCAATGACAAAAACCGATGAAATCAAAGATCGAATCTCCGGGATGGCGGATCGTGTCCGCGAAACGGCAAGCCGCGCTGGTGAGCGTGTGTCAGACACCCTGGAACAGCAAAAACAGAACGCAGCTGATGGTCTGGATCGCGCTGCCTCTGCGCTTCACAATAGTGCAGAGTCGATGACGATGCCGGGAAGAAAGGTCGTGAATTTTACTCACGGCATTGCCAACAAGATGGGGTCAGCCGCGGGCTACCTTAGAGAGTCCGACATGACCACGATGGGCAAAGACACCATGAAACTGGCCAGGCGATATCCGGCCCAGTCCATTATCGCCGCACTGACGCTGGGATTTCTAATTGGAAGAATGAGGAAGCGGTAAGTCGTGCGAAGCACGTCAGAACACCATAGGGAGCCAGGCAGCTTCGATCCGAACGGGAGAAGCATTTCTCAGATTTTTCAGGAAATGATTTCGCACGTCAGCGAAATCTTCCGTTCGGAGTTGAAACTTGCCCGCACTGAAATCCGGCAGGATCTTGGACGGGTGGCGAAGGCGTCAGTTCTGCTTGGCGCCGGCGCGGTGCTTGCACTGTACTCGATTGGAATCTTACTTCTTGCTGTTGTGTATGCCCTGCAAACAGTAGTTGCTGCCTGGCTTGCCGCTGTGATTGTCGGAGGTTCACTCGCTGTCGTGAGTGCAGTGCTGTTTCTGATTGGACGCTCTCTCGGAAGGAAAATGAATCTACGTCCCGAAGCGACTATCCGGAGTTTCGAGGAGAACTTATCGTGGCTGAAAAAACAAACGAAATCATGAGTCACATCGAAAACGAACGCCGGCGCCTCGGTCAGAATATCGATGAGATCGAAGATCGCATCAAAGGGGCAACCGACCTGAAGGGCTACTTCAACAGAAACACCGGTATTTTTCTGGGATCTGCTGTTGCCGCAGGAGTGATTGTGTCTGTTGCTCTTCGAAAGCGCCGTCACCGGCAGGAATCGGCCGAAGATGAGGATCAACTGGAAGGAATGCCCGCGGAACCTTCAATTCACTCTCGGCAATCCATGAAAGAACCAGTGCGCCGGTTCGCCGACAGACACAAAGAACGCATCATGGACACCTTCGACAGCATCGTTGATGGCTTGATTGGTGTGGCATGCGGGAAAATCGTCTCATTCATCGCAGATTCTGTTCCGTCTTTTAAGTCCGAATATAATGCACATCAACGTGATCGCAGCTGGTCTTCGATTCGGACTGTGAATTCAAACATTCCTCCCGATGCCACGACATCAAGTCAATAGGAAACGGGGCCTATACTGGTCGATTGATTGGACCTGATGAGCCCGGCCGGTGTCCCGTGATTGCCCTGTAGAGTGCAAGCAGGATAACTGCTCCAATTATTGAAGCAATGAAACCGGCCGATTGTCCTTCCGAGTACCAGCCGACCGCGCGGCCGAGAACGCCGGCGACGATGGATCCGGAAATACCCAGAAGAATCGTAATGAACGCACCGCCGGGATCGTGACCCGGCATGATGAGTTTCGCCAGCACACCAACGATAAGCCCTACTATAATCATCCAAATAAACGCCATGGAATGCTCCTTTCCTTCTGCCACGTGGATTCGAAAACACACGTTGGGCCGAACTGGGGAAGAGGGTTAATCAGATTTTAAATGCCATGGGCTGGAGGTAAATACTGTAAGGAATGGCAGTACGAGCCCCGGTTTACATCATGGATTGCCAAACATTCACAGCAAGATACAGTCCCGAAGCGCAGCTGAATGAACCGGCGAGGATTTGAATTGGCCGCAGCGAATTGGCGATATGACGGCTTGCCCAATGAATAGGTGCAGCGATGAGAACGCTGATCAGCAGCATCCCTGCCATGCTGCCAATACCGAATACGAGAACGTATATCAGGGCATGTGTTGCGGATGAAAGTGTGGACAACACCAGCAGCATCAGGGCAGAACTTCCCGCTGCCCCGTGCATGATACCCACAAGAAGCGGTTTCAATCCGCACCGGGTCCATTCGAAATCGTGCTGGTGCGCGTGCCACCTGTTGTGAACTGAAGCGATCAGCCGCGCCCCCAGTATGATCAGCATGACTGCCACGCCCAGTTCAAGGCGGTCCGCCAGCCATCGGGTCATTGGAATTTTTAGAGCAATAACCATGATGCTCGCGGCAAATAAAGCCAGAGTATGTCCCAATCCCCAGCTCAGTCCGATGGCACAAGCCCGCGATAGGCGGCGTTCCGACCCGACAAATGTGGTGACCGCCGCAATATGATCCGCGTCTGTGGCGTGTCTCAGTCCGAGCACGAGCCCCAGGCCGAGAACGAATAGATTGGAGTGGTCTGACATCGCACCAATGATAACGGAATGTGTAGGATCTATGAAGCCGTGAAGAGGTAGGGCTTCAATCAAGAAATCCCTCTCCCAACGGAAGAGGGTCGGGTGAGGGGTACCGCAAGTGACAATTTTTACGTGCGGTACCCCTCACCCGCCGCCATTTCTTGATGTCCCCCTCTCCCGTTGGGAGAGGGATTTCTTGATAGAACACCCCTTTCGGAATCGCACTTCTTCACACCTTGAATGGCGAGCGATCTTAAATTGATGTTCCACCGGCTCACGCCGGTGGCTACGGGGGCCTGCCGCCGATAACGCGGCTGGGAACGTGGTTACCCACTGCAGTTCCACTTCGAGAAAGGTCATTATGAAACGGTGTACCTAGTTCGAACTCGGGTTCACTACTTCGGCAGGCGGAATTTCGAAGAGAAAGTGCGCATAACCGACTTGTGCAACCGGTTTGAGACGCAGAGCCCAGGACAACGGGCCTTTGTCCCTCGGAATAATGCCAACCAGGCGGTCTGCGCTAACCAGAACGCGGCGTGAAACCGGCAGGTCCGGATCCAGCACCACATCGGGATTGGCTTTGAGAAACGTTCGAACCGTCCCCATGTCCTGTCCCCAATCGAGATTGCTGTCGGCCAGAATCCTGTAGGAAAGTCTTCGATCGAACAGCCATTCGTTCATGTACGGAATCATGTTCGGATAGTAACTGAGAGTGGAAAGGCAGAGCCAGACGAGTAGTGCCGACAACGCAGTTTTCTTTCGCCGGGATACCTCCGAAAAATTGGAAAACGGAGCCGAGGCAATGACAACCTCGATTGCAAGAGCTGGCAGGGTATGCCGGATCCCCACCTGAGCTTTGCTGGAGAGCGATGTCCACGCAACCAGAACTCCGGCAGCGGCAAGCAGCATCCCTTCATTGAACAGAAAATCTTTTCGTCGCCGGTTAGCTACGAATATCAGTCCCCATACAAAGAGGATTTGAAGCGGAATTGGCTCTTTAAAGAACCAGGCGACGATGGTGTAGCTTTTGAAACCGTGAAAGTCCGGATCGGCGATACGGCGAAGATTACCCAACAGGTAGACCTTGCCCCATCTGGGATCGGTGGCGTTGGTTTGAACCATTTTGTCGAATCCCTGCAGAACGGGATAAGGAAGCGGCACCGGAATATTCTCAATCCATGGTGACTGGCGGATTTCGTTCCACGAAGGAGACTCGAACTGATACGACCCGGCATGTGTAAATGTTCGATCGAACGAATACGCCACATTGAATACAAGAATCGTTGCTCCGGCGGTGATTGCAAGGTATGCGGCCAGTTTACCGGCCCGCATTCGATTGGCATCCGGCCGGAACATCGCCAGTATCAGGAACGCGCCGGTAACCGGGAACAGGTAAATCGCAAGCGGTTTCGTGAGTTGTGCCAGCGCCACGACGCTGCCACTGATGACGGCATTACTTGTGGTGGGTTGCAAAAGGTATCGGCGCAAAAAGTATAAGGATGAGAGTACTCCGGCCGCGAAATAGCCGTCGTTGGTGGCGAGGGTTCCATGGGCAATCAGATTTGGCGAGAGCGCGGCAAGTATTGCGCCGAATAGCGCAGCTTCCGGGCCGTACCACTCGTTTGCAAATGTGTAGATCAACACGATAACAATCAGCGCAAACAGGATGCTCGAGAATCGGACCATGCTCCAAAGCAATCTGCGTATTCGCGGAAACGAATGGATGTGCTCCGCGATGACGCGCGGCAGTGCATTCAGTGCGGTCAACGGTGTCTTGCTATCGAAGTAAAGACTGTCTCTATCGGGTTGACCATGAAGAATCTTAGCGCCGTAATTGAGATGGTCCGCTTCGTCCATGGTTTGCGACATGGTTTTTGCCACAATTGCGTCGAGCACCAATGCGGCGAGCAGGACATAAAGAAGTCGACGCTTCGAAGAGGCTCCGGACATCAGCGGAAGATAGCACGAGATGCGGTGCGCTGACTCAACATGGCGTTCATTTTTAAAGTGCGTCTTTTTACGCACTTTTTAATTGACGACTTTCGACTGCATTGCTACAGTTCGCTCCATGGCCAACAAACATGCCGAACTCACCCGCCGCGAGCGGCAAATCATGGACATCCTTTACAAGAAGAACAAATCGACTGCAGCTGAGGTGATGGAAATGATAACGGATCCGCCCGGCTATTCCGCCGTGAGGACACTGCTGGCGACACTTGAGCGGAAAGGCTACGTCCGGCACGGACGCAGCGGCGCCAAATACGTGTTCGAGCCGATTCTGCACCCTCGGAAAGCCAGCAAGTCCGCCATCGCCCACTTGATCCAGACCTTCTTCGATGGATCCCGGGTGCGTGCTGCAGCCGCACTGCTCGACGTTGCGCCCTCTCAGTTTTTGGACGAAGATCTCGATGAACTCGATGCGCTCATCAAGAAGGCACGCGCAGGAGGAAAGCGATGAGCTTCGAACTTCAGGTAGTACTCAAGACGTCGCTGATCCTTCTAGTCGGCGGCTTATTGTCCTTGCTTTTGAGACGCTCATCGGCTGCCGTGCGACACGCGATTTGGGCGCTTTCGCTTACGACAGTGCTCGCCTTTCCTGTGGTGTCAGGCTTCCTGCCTCCAGTCCAATTGGCGATTCTTCCGGAGAATGCCAGGTTTGTCACAGACGCTGAGCCTCTGGTCCCTGCGATTCAACAGTCGCCGACTTCAATCGTCCAGGTTCCCGTAGCGATGAATGAGATGCTCCCGATTTCGTCAGCAGCCACCAATAATCCATGGTCCTGGCGACAACGTCTCCTGTTTGCCTGGGCCCTGGGAGCCGTGGTTGTGTTCGGGACATGGCTTCGGGCTGGGATCGAACTGCGAAAACTGAGGCGGGCTTCCACTGAAGCGACAAGCAAGGAATGGAGTGAACTGCTCGAGGAAGTCCAAAGCGCACTTGCCGTGAAGCGTCGCGTTCAACTTCGGTTCGCTTCGGAGTCTTTAGCCCCGATGACATGGGGAATCGTGAGGCATGTGATTCTTCTGCCTCCTGCCGCGATGGAATGGTCGCGCCCACGCCGCAGGCTGGTGCTTCAACACGAGATGGCGCACGTGAAGAGACGTGATGGACTCGGTCAGATACTTTCGCAAATCGCGTGCAGTATTTACTGGTTCAACCCGCTTGTGTGGTACGCCGTATTTCGACTTCGGGTGGAATGTGAGCGCGCCTGCGATGATACGGTATTACGGTTGGGAACGCCGGCCGCAGATTACGCCGGCCACCTTGTGGATATCGCGCGTGGCTTGAATTCACGATTTGTGCGCGGTGCGGTGTCCATGGCTCATCCCTCGCAATTGAAATCACGCGTGGTCGCAATACTGGATGACGGCATCGGCCGCTGCCGACTCTCCTTTCGTTTTGCGACAGTGCTGCTGGCTCTCACGGGGGCAGTGACGCTCTCTGTCGCAGTGGTTCGAGTGACCGCAATGGCCGTTATTCCGACGCCGATGTTTTCGGCTCCCGCAATTGCTCCGTCTCCGCTTATCGAGCAAGGCGCTCCGGAGCCTGCGCTCGTGCCTGCCGGATCAACCGGCAAGGGCGACGCTTCGATCGACGGTCGTGTCGTGAATCTCAGATCCGGAGATCCGGTTCGCGGCGCCCGGGTCATTTTGAACACGGATCCCGTCTCGGACACGCCTCTGGTTGCGATGGCAGACGATGCCGGACACTTCGAATTCAAGAAAGTGTCGGCAGGCACCTATCAGCTTCTCGCAACTCGTGATGGGTATGTACGCGGCATTTATGGTCAGCGCAGTCCGAACGGCCCGGGCACTTCCCTTACAGTTCACACCGGCCAGAGTCTGAGTGCGCTCTTAATCTCGATGACCCCGACGGGCTCCATATCGGGAGCGATTCGCAATCGGTTTGGAGAGCCGGTCGCGAATGTGACCGTTCGCGCGCTGAAAGTTGCCTATCAGGCAGGGCTCAAAACATTAATGTCTGTGCAGGCAGCACGCACAAATGATCTCGGTGAGTATCGTCTCTATTACCTCGAGCCGGGACAATATGCTGTGAGTGCATTGCCAGCGGAAGGGCCTGTCCCGCTCGCTGGCGCCAATATGCAGGTGGGAAGACTCAATGTACTGCCAGGCAGCGCCTTCACTGGTGCCGCGCCAACGAGTGTGATTACCGCAATGGCTACGTATACGAGTATGGGCATTCTCTCGCCTTCAGACACAGGCGAGACTTATGTTCCCCTTTATTTTCCTGGCGTCGCCGATTTGTCTGCTGCTGGACAAATCGATCTGCGGCCCGCCAGCACGGTCAGTTCGATTGACTTTGTCATTTCCGAAGTTCGCGCAGTCCGGATCCGCGGTCAGGTTCAAGACGCGGCGGGACAACCAGCAAAGGGAACTTCAGTCATTTTGGTTCCACAGGGAGGCGCCCCAGCGTCTTCCGATCGTTATGGCGGTGCGAAGGATGACGGGACGTTGGAGTTTCGGGGGATCCCTCCGGGCTCTTACAATCTCATCGCATTGAGCGGTAGCCTTCCTCAGGGTGTCCCAACCACTGTCCCGGCCGGTGTCGGCGGGGCTTTGATCGATAGAGTCGCTGCAGTCGGCGCATTGTCCGCATCAGATACACGGCTCCTGGGGCGTGTTCCCCTGCGTGTCGGCAACCTGGATCTTGAGAATGTCGCGCTGACGTTGCGGCCTGGATTCCGGATCAACGGGAAAATCTCTGTCGAAGGTCTGTCACCCACTGACTCGCAATCGATGCTGAATGGCCTGTCGGTTCAATTGATTCCCGGATCACCCCTAAACGAGGACAATGATTCCAACGCCGTCCGAATTTCCCGCAGCCGGGCGTTCTCGATGCCCGGAATCGTGGCTGGCGATGGCGAATTCACGATTACAGGCGCGTTCCCTGGCGAGTATCGGATCGCGATTCGCGGCGCAAAGATGCTTCCCGCCGGTGCCTACGTTCAATCAGCGCGTCTTGAAAATGTGGACCTTCTCGGCCCGCGCCTCAGTCTCGAAAGCGAACCTCGAGGTGAATTGGAGATTGTCATCGGTACGAGTCCCGGAACGATACAGGCTGCCGTTGTCGATGAGAAGCGCGCGCCAGCAAGGGCGGTCACGGTCTTATTGATCCCAGACACAGCCCGCCGCGGTCACTACGACCTGTATTTCAAAGTGATAACTGACAGTGAAGGCAAAGCGAAGCTGGAGAACATTCCACCCGGAAACTATGAAGTCTTTGCAATGGAGGTTTTCGACGAGGGCTCCTGGTGGGATCCCGGATTTCTCAATCGCGTGGAGGGCCAGGTAAAGTCTGTGCGGATCGAAGCAGGGAAAGCCGCGAATTTGGATCTGCTTACGATTCGCTGATTGGAAGACCTATGAATCACCGACGGATACTGAAGAATGTAGTTCTCGTGGGCCTGCTGCAGGCCGCGATGGGAATGTCGGCTCAGCTCGTCATACAGCCTCCCTCGGCCGAAACCGCACAAGCGCAGGAACCGGCGTCCCTTGAGGGCATAGTTCTTCGCGAGGGTTCAGCTCCCCCGGCAGCTGTTGTCCGCGCTCGTATTGTATTGAGTTCCTCTGAGAGGGGAGTAGCGGCACCCACGGTGCTCACTGCCGTGACCGATGATAACGGCCGATTTACACTTCGCGGAATTCCACCAGGCTCTTACAACCTCATGGCCAATCGCGATGGATACGTTCGGGCATCCAAGCCTGTCGTGCTGGCCTCAAGAGATTCCCTGGCAAACGTTGTTCTCGAGATCACTCCCACCGGAGCAATCTCCGGGCATATCCGCAATCGTGCAGGAGAGCCTCTGGCCAATGCCTTGGTGCAGGCACAGCGCTACACCTATCGCGAGGGGAGTCGCGTTCTGACGAATGTCCAGAGCGCGAGGACCAATGATCTTGGGGAATTTCGTTTGTACTTTCTGCCGCCGGGACGCTATGTCATCAACGCGACACCTGAAAGCGGTCCGCGACTTCAGCCTGGACCGGCCAACGCCACGACCCTAATTTCAAGTGTGGTTCCGGGAACACCAACGGTAGGTGCTCCGCCCACGGGCAATCCGGAGATCACGGAACTTCAGTATGTTCGTGCGAGTGCCAGTGAATTTCTTTCGGTGGGGTTGCTTCCCTCTGCACTGTCGGGCGTGGCGTATGTGCCGGTTTATTTTCCAGGAACAATGGACCCATCGGCGGCCACAGCTATTGATCTGTCGCCCGGCGAGAATTTTGCGAACGCGGACTTCACGGTTTCGGAGATGCGTTCGATACGGATTCGCGGCCGTATCATCAACGGCGCCACCGGACAATCTGCTGTGCGCGCCTCGGTAACTCTCATTTCCAGAGACGCGGGAGGCGGGCTTTTGCCGTCGCGTTCTAGCGGTTCCGTCGCTACAGATGGGAAATTCGAATTCTCGGGGGTTTCACCGGGCAAGTATGACGTCATCGCGTTAGTCGGCACACTGCCTCCGTCGTTGTCGTCCGGAGGGACAGGTTATCCGGGCGGCGCAGGAATAAATCCTGGCCCTCCCTCTCAAGCCGGAGGCCCTCCTCGCCGTGATTTTTCAGTGGACGCGACTGACATTCGCCTCGCTGCGCGTGTTCCGATCGAAGTGAACGGCGCAGACATCGATGACTTGGTCTTGACCGCTCAAGCAGGGTACACCCTGAAGGGTCGAGTCGCTGTCGAAGGCACTTCATTGCAGGACAGCCAGCGACAACTCGATGGCGTCGTTATCCAACTCATGCCGACTTCAGGAGATTTCGAGTCCGCAGCAATGCCGGGAATCGTCCGGCCCGATGGGTCGTTCACCATTGTGGGCGTTTTGCCGGGCACATATCAAATTTGGCTTATGGGCGCAGCGAACATGCAGCCGGGCCTGGCGTATGTCAAATCGGCAACGGTCGGGGGAATAGACGCCATCAATCCGCGCCTTTTCATTGACGGGGAGCCGCGAGGTGAATTCGAGATTGTGGTCAGCACAGCGCGCGGATCCGCAACGATTTCGGTTATTGATGCAAAACAAGCGCCCGCGAAAGGCGCAACTGTAGTGTTTGTTCCCGACTCATCCCGTCGCCAACACTTTGATCTCTATCAACGCGGTATGACCAACCCAACAAATGGGACTGCCGCGATGAACATGCCAGCCGGTGATTACACCGCCTATGCCTTTCAGAATATCGAGATCAATTCCTGGTTGGATCCCGAAGTCATGCAGAAATACGCAGGCCAGGGAACATCCGTCCGAATCGAACCGGGCGGAAGACAGGAACTGACTTTGAAGCTGATTCCAAGC